>CAYYFR010000382.1:0-3492 GCA_964470865.1 uncultured Burkholderiales bacterium
ACGCCGGTATACGGCCCGCCGGCAGTGAACTGCGCGCCTTTGATGCTGATGTTGCCGGTCTGCAGCGTGCTGCCCAGGGTCAGCGTGTTGGCGTTGATGCTTTGCAGCTCGGTGTTTGAAATGTTGAGCCCGCTGCCACTGATCTCGCCCACGAATATCTGGCCCGCGCCTGTGGCGCTGGTCATGCTCAACGCATTGGTGCCCGCCGAGATCGTCCCGCCCAGGATCAGATCGTTGGCTGCGATGTTGACGCCGCGGTTGTTGGTGGTAATCGAGCGCCCCGCCGCGACCGTCAACGCAGCATTGACTGTCAAGTCCAACGACCCGCTCGACCCACCCAGGGAAATGCCCAAAAAGCCCAAGCCGCCGTCGTCGATGCTCAAGTCGCCCGAAGTCGCAAGCCGAATCCCACCGCCACCGGCAGTCGCGTTGAACGCGTTGATGGTGTGCGTGCCGGTCAGGTTGACTGCGCCGGTCGTGCTGGTGTTGAATTTGTTGGCAGTGATCGCGCCAACGCCGGTGATCGTGTTCGCCCCGAGAGTGAAGCGGTCGGCGTTGACCATGATCGCCGACTCCACCGTGGTGTTGCCGGCGCTGCTGCTGATCTGCAGGCGGCCGCCGGCTGTAATGCCGGCCACTTCCGCAGCGGACAACTCGATGCTCCCCGGAGTGGTATCGCCCGCGACACCCAGACGAACGTTGGTGCCCGCGGTGGTGGGCGCGATCGTGACATCGGCAGTCGCGGTGATCGTGCCCTGGTGGTCGATCTTGTCGGTGGTGAGGTTGACGTTCGCTGCAGTGATCGTCGAGGCAGCCGCAGTGGAAATCTTGAACCCTGCGCCTGTTGCCAGGTTGACGTTGCCGGTGGTTTCGATGCGGTCCAGCCCTGGAGTGTAGTTCGCGTTGGGGGTAAACGAAATGTCGCCATTGGCCTTGGTAATCGTGATGTTGCCGGCACCATTCGTGATGGCACGGCCCAAGGTCAAAGCCAATCCGCCGATCTCGGTAATGTTGACATCCTGGCCACCAGAGCCCGAGACACGCAGACGCGACGTGGAGACTTGCAAGGTCCCATTCAATGAAGTCGCGCCTATCGCCGCTGCAGCACTCACGCCGATCCCGCCAAATCCCGTTGCAGTCAAAGCCGTGCCGGCACCGCCGTCGCTATTGATGGTGGCGTTGAAGCTTCCGATCCCGAATGAAGCATTTGCAGGCGCGCTCACGCCATTGATGCCGGTGCCGATGGTGACTGCGCCATTGGTATTGAAACCCGACCCGCCGATGCGCAGCACGCCGCCGGTGCTGGTAGCGCTGCTTTTGGCAACGCCGATATTGCTGATGTCAGTCTGACTGAGCGTGAAGGTCGGCAGCGCCGCGCCGCTCGGTAACAGCCCGGAAGTCTGGTTGCCGATGTACATCGGCGCCGTATAGGCACCGCTTGCGCTACGCGGACCGACATAAACGTCGGCATCCAGGCCCAACTGAACGCTGCCGAGAATGTTGACATCCGCACCGGTAAAGACGACCGGAGTAATTCCCGTCGAACCACCGGCCGCGTCCGTGGAATGCGAGCTTGTCGTGGTGCGCAGCGTCTTGCCTGCGGCTACGGTGACAATGTTCGCGACATTGCCGGTGCGGTTCGCGTCGGCCAAGCCATAGATTCGACCGGAACCGACATCGACGTCGCCGTTGAAGGTGATGCCGCCGACGGTTGAGACAATCAGGCCGCGCGAGCCGGTCTGGTCAGCGCCCGATATGCCGTTGACAGTAATGTTGCCGAGCGTCAGGCTGCCACCAGTAGTCAGCCACACATCGCGGGGCGCGACCGCCTGGCCGATGTTGATGGAAGACGGCAGGACCGACCCGTGAAACGACAGGTAGTTGGCGGTCGCAATGCCTTGCTGGTTCGGCGCCGCCTGGAAGGTGCCGCTGCCGATCGGCCCGCTGGTGTCGGCAGTGAAAGTACCGGTGGCCTCGACATGGGCGCGCGTCGTGGACGTGGCGGCACGCGGGATCAGGATGCCCCCGGACCCCGCATTGATCGCAAGGTTGCCCGCGCCGAGCACGATTCCGCCGATGCCGGCAGTGGACGTTCCCACATAGTCGAGCGATATCGAGCCGCTGCCGGCGCTGCTCTGCTGAACGACGAGATTTTTGCCGGAAAGACCGTTGAAACCGGTGAAACTCATGTTGCCGGTCTGCCCGCTTGAACCCAGGACGACGTTAGCTGCGGTCAGGGTCAGCGCTTCATTGTTGGTCAGGTTCAAGCCGACGCCGCTGGTTTGACCGAAAAACATGTCGGTCGCGTTCGATACGGGCTTGAGCGTGATCGCGCCGCCGGCCACTGTGGTCGCGCCGAGCAGATTGAGGTCATTGGCTGTGTAGGTAAGGCTGCCGGCGGCCGTCACCGAGGCGCCGGTTTGCACGGTCAAAGTCCCCGTGGTTGCAGTCAGCGACGCCAAGCCGGCGGCAGTCAACGGGCCGGTCACTGTCAATCCCGCGCCTGCGGTGACACCCAGCGTGCCGCCACTGACCGTGCTTGAACTCCCGAGCGCTACCGCGCCGCCGGAAATAAAGCTGGTGTTACGCGTGCTGACGAAGCGGATCGAACCCAGATTCGTGTTGCCGGCGTTGGTAAGCGCCACATCGCTGTTGAAGCCGCCGCCGATGATGGAAATGTTCTTGCCACCGAAGTCCAGCGCGCCGGCCTGCGCCAGGTTCGCGCTCGTGCCGCCGTTGGGCACCAGATTCGGGTTGCCGGTACGGAAAGTGATCGGCCCGGCGATGTTGTTGCCGTTATTGAGCGTCACCGCCGCAGCGGCGACCGATGGGTTGCCGGTGAAAAGGCTCGCGTCGGTCAGTTGAATCGAAATGTCGCTCGCACTCGCCGCGTTCAGGACCGGCTGGGTCAGGGTCAAGAAGGCGCCTGAGGAACAGATCACCGACGCGGTCGCCACGCAGGCGCTGCTGCCGATGTTGGATGTGCCCTGCGAACGCAGGTTGGTGTTGCTCGCGCCGCCGGTGGTGTTGATGGTCGCGTTGCCGCCCACGTCCACCGTGCCGCCGAACGATATTGCGCGGTTGCCGGCGTTGAGCGTGAAGTCGCCGGCGATCTGCGTGCCGCCGGCAATGACGAGACCTCCGCTGCCGCCAGTAGTCAAATTGACTGAACCGATCGACGTGTTGGCCGAGGTATCGAAGCTGGCGCCACCGTTGGCTGCGATCGTGCCGCTTTGCGTAATCGCCCCGCCGGCGATCACCGACAAGAGGCCACCGCCGGTCTGGCTGATATTGCCCAAATCCAGCGCTGCGTTGGTGCGGATCGCGATGCCGCCACTGCCGGTGTTGGTGGCACTGAAGGTCGACACGACATTGCCGGCGCCCAAGAGCGAGGTACCGCCCAACGAGGAGGTCGTCACCGATGCGGCCGTCAGCCCCACCGGGCTGGCCTGGTCTTGCGAGATCGCACCGGCAAGCGCGGTGAGCGTGACG
>CAYYFR010000383.1:0-3482 GCA_964470865.1 uncultured Burkholderiales bacterium
CGCGGCCAATACCGCAGCAATGCACAGCAACGCTGCGCAGCACTCGAAGGCGTGGAGTACAGCGCCTGCGAAGCGCGCATGCGCGGCGAGGGCAGCATCGAAGGCAGCGTGTCGGGCGGCGGCATCCTGCGCGAGAACGTGACTGTTGTGCCGCCAAAATAGCCCGTGACCGGACACGCGCGCCAAACGCCTGAAAAAAAGCCGGCGCTGCACGCGCCGCATTCCGCAAGGCGGCGCCGAATGCGACAATTCGCTCGATGACCCGCACCACCATCTTGGCGATTGTCGTAGTCACCCTGCTTGCCGGCGCCGCGCTCGCGGTCTGGCTCACCCGCGCACCAAGCGTTCCCGCTGTTGTCGTGCAGGTGGAGCCGCTGGTGCGCACGCTGCAGTTTTCGGCGCGCGTAGCCACCTTGTCGCGTGTCGATGTCGGCAGCACGCTGACCGGACGTGTAGCCCAGGTGGCCGCAGTCGAGGGCGCCCAGGTGAAGGAGGGCGAGCCGCTGATCCGTCTGGAAAGCGACGAATTGCGCGCCGCGCTGGGCCAGGCCGAGGCCAGCCAGCGCCAGGCCGCCGCCCGTCTGGCGGGATTGCGCAGCAGCGGACGCGGCTTGGCCCAGGCCGGCGAGGCGCAAGCCGATTCCGTGCGCGTCGCCGCGCAGGCCGACTTGAAGCGCACCGAGGATCTGGTGGCCAAGGGGTTCCTGAGCGCGTCGCGCCTGGATGAGGCGCGGCGCGCGGCTGAAGTCGCGCGCGCGCAGCAGGCCGGCGCCCGCTCGCAAGCCGCGGCGGTCGCCGACCAGGGCACCGAGGTCATGCAGGCACAGGCGCAACTGGCGCTGGCACGCTCGGCCGTCGACGCCGCGCGCGCGCGCCTGGCACAAGCGGTGATCGGCGCACCGGCCGACGCCCGCGTTCTCACGCGCTTGGTCGAGCCGGGCCAGATCGTTCAGCCCGGGCGCGCCCTCATGAGCCTGGCACTGGCAGGCCCGCTGCGACTGGTGGCCCAGGTGGACGAACGCTATCTGGAACAATTGCGGGTCGGCCAGCCGGCCAGCGTGCTGGCCGACGCCTTTCCGGCCCGCCGCTTCGCCGCGCAGGTGCTCTCGATCGCGCCCCTGGTGGACGCACTACGCGGCGCCATCGAGGTCAAGTTTTCCCCAAGCGGCGAAGCGCCTTCGTTCCTGCGCGAGGACATGACGCTTTCCATCGAAGTCGAGACAGGACGCCGGGCGCAGGCGCTGGTGGTGCCGGTGGATGCCTTGCACGGCGCGGAGAGTAGCGCCGATGCGCGGGTTCTGATCGAAAGCGGCGGCCGGGTCGAAGAGCGCAAGGTGCGACTGGGGCTGCGCACGCTTGACGCCGCCGAAGTGCTCGAAGGGCTCGCCGCCGGCGATCGTGTGCTGCTCGGCGCAGCGCCTGCGCCCGGCAAGCGGGTGCGCGCCGGCACGACGCCACGCGCTGCCACCGCATCGCGCGGGCGCGCCGGCGAGGACGCCGGCAGCGCGCTGACCAACGCGATGGGGCGTTGAACCCGCATGGTCGCCATGCTTGGATTCGAGCGGCGCGTCGCTACCCGTTTCCTGCGTGAAGGGCGCATGCAGACGCTTCTCATCATCGTAGGCGTCGCCGCCGGCGTGGCGGTGGTCGCCTACATCTCGGCCCTGATCACCGGCCTGCAAAAGAACACCCTCGACAAGACCTTGGGGGCGCAGGCCCATGTGACCTTGAGCGCGCCCGACGACGCGGTGACAGCGGCGCGCGCGCCCGACCCCGGCTCCAGCGTGCTCACCCAGACCCAACCGCGCCCGCAGCGGGCCCGCTCGATCGGCAACTGGCAGGCACTCGTGCCCCTCCTGGAGGCAAATGCCGGTGTGGCGGCGGTGTCGCCGATGGTGTCCGGCGCGGGTCTGGGCACCCGCGGTACGGCGTCGCGCTCGATCGCCATCGTCGGGGTGGAGCTGGAGCGCTACGAACGCATCGTGCACCTGCGCTCCAAGCTTGTGGCCGGAAGTGCGCGCCTGGGCCCGGGCGAGGCCATCATCGGGCGCGAACTGGCCGATGACTTAGCCCTGCGGGTGGGGGACCGCATGAACATCGCCACAGGGTCGGTCACCGATTCGGTACGGGTGACCGCGCTTGCCGATCTGGGCGTGCGCGAACTGAACCGACGCACGGTGATCGTGCCGCTGCGCACCGCGCAAAGCCTGTTCGGCCTGCCCGGCGGCGCCACCGGCCTGGAGCTCGCCGTGCACGACATCTGGGCGGCGCAAACCCTGGCTGCCGACCTGGCACGGCGCTTTCCCTACAAGGTCGAAAGCTGGCAGGACACCAATGCCCAACTGGTGTCGGCGCTCAACGCGCAATCGGTGAGCACCGGACTCATACGCGCTGTCGTAATGATCGTAGTCGCGCTGGGCATCGCCAGCGTGCTGGTGGTGTCGGTGGTGCAGAAACGGCGCGAGATCGGCATCCTGCGCGCCATGGGCGCCACGCGCGGCCAGGTGCTGCGGGTGTTCCTCCTGCAGGGCGCGATCGTAGGCGCCCTGGGCTCCACCCTGGGCATCCTGTTCGCGGTGCTGCTGATCCGCGCCTTCACCACCTTTGTGCGCGGCGCCGACGGCCTGCCGCTGTTCGTCATCAGCCTGGCGCCCGCCCTGGCGCTGCAGGTGGCCGCGGTTGCCACGCTGTGCGGCATCCTGGCGGCGGTGGCGCCGGCGCGGCGCGCCGCCGCGCTCGATCCGGCCCAGGCGATCCGCATATGAGGCTTTTGGCGTGAGCAATGCAGAAGCTCCGCTGATCGAGCTGGGCGATATCCGCAAAAGCTACAACCTGGGCCGGCCCAACCAGGCCGAGGTGCTGCACGGCGTTTCATTGGCGATTGCGCGCGGCGAGTTCGTCGCCCTGATCGGCCCCTCGGGCTCGGGCAAGAGCACGCTCCTCAACATCATCGGCCTGCTCGAACGCATGAGCGGCGGCAGCTATCGCATCGAAGGCGAGGAGACCAACGCCTACGAAGACGCCGCCCTCACCCTGCGCCGGCGCACCCTCTTGGGCTTCGTGTTCCAGTTCCATCACCTGCTGCCGGCATTCTCCGCACTGGAGAACGTGACCCTGCCGGCGCTGATGCGCGATGGCCGCGTCGGCACGCGCGAGGCGGAGCGCGCGCGCGCGGTACTGGCTGCAGTGGGCCTGGCAGAGGCCATGGACAAGCGACCGGGCGAACTCTCCGGCGGCATGCAGCAGCGCGTGGCCATCGCGCGCGCCCTGGTGCTGGAACCGCCGCTGGTGCTGGCCGACGAACCCACCGGCAACCTCGACCGCGCCTCCTCCGACGAAGTATTCGCGCTGATGCGCAAGATGCATGCCGAACTGCACACCTCTTTCCTGGTGGTGACCCACGATCCGCGCCTGGCGGCGCGCTGCGACCGCCTGATCGAACTGGTGGACGGACGCATCGAGCGGGACGTGCCGATCACAGC
>CAYYFR010000384.1:0-3469 GCA_964470865.1 uncultured Burkholderiales bacterium
GTTGCCGCGACCGTCGCGGAAGGTCGCTGCCTTCGATCAGTGTGCCGGCGCGTGGGGTGCAATGTAATGCCCCGTCGGGCAAAAAATAAGTCGCATTTTTTGGCGCTTCAATTCGTTTTTTTGGAGTAATTTATGGGTTATCCCGTAGTCTTATGGAGTTGAATAAGGGTATGCCAGTACTCAACTACAAGCATTTGCACTATTTCTGGATGATCGCCAAATCGGGCGGCGTCGCCAAGGCTTCGGAACGTCTGCACGTAACACCGCAGTCGATCAGCGGACAGATACGCCTGCTTGAGGAAAACGTCGGCGCGCCCCTGTTCCGGCGCGTCGGCCGCAATCTTGAACTGACCGAAACCGGTCGCATGGTGTACGAGTACGCGGACCGCGCCTTTTCCGCAGGGGAGGAATTGCAGGAGGCGCTGCGCGAGGCGCCCGGCGCACGCCAATCCAGTTTCAAGGTCGGCGTCTCGACCGCGGTGGGGCGTTCGTTCGCGTACCGCATCCTTCAGCCCGCGCTCACGCTGGAGCACCCACCGCGCCTGATCTGTCGCGAAGGAAAATTGACCGACCTGCTCGCCGAATTGTCGGTAAACCGGCTCGATCTGGTGATATCCGACCGCCCCGCCGACACCTCGTTCAACATACGCGGCTTCAATCACCTGCTCGGCCAGTGCGGCATCGCATTCCTCGCAAGCGCCCCGCTTGCCGGCCGCTTGCGTAGGGACTTTCCGCGCAGTCTCGACGGTGCACCGATGCTGTTGCATGGCGCCGACTCAGCCTTGCGTCAGCGCCTGATGCGATGGCTGGAGCAGCAAGGCGTGCGGCCGCGCATCGTTGCCGAGTTCGACGACACAGCACTCCTCAAAGCCTTCGGGCAGGAGGGCGCCGGCGCGTTCGTCGCCCCGGTGCTGGTGGCCGACCAGATCGCCCTGCAATTCGAAGTCGAGCGCTTCGGCGAAACCGCCGACGTGGTCGACCAGATCTACGCCATTTCGGGTGAACGCCGGCTTACCAATCGCGCAGTCGTAGCGATCAGCCAGGCGGCACGCAACGTCACCTTTGCCTGAGACCGACCTTCATTGGTTGCCCCAGAGGGCACGCGCCACCTCGACTACCCGCGCCAGCTTGGCCCATTGCTCCTCTTTGCCGATGATGTTGCCTTCGACCGTGCTGGCACAGCCGCACTGCGGTGACAACGCGAGTTTCGCCAGCGGCACGAGGCGGCTGGCGTCGTCGATACGGCGCTTCAACTCATCGGCCGGCTCCAGCTGCCCGCGCCTTGGTCGTCACCAGCCCCAGCACTACCTTCATGCCGCCTGGCACATGGCGCAGCGGCGCGAAATCGCCGCAACGCTCGTCGTCGTATTCGAGCAGGAAATGGTCAGGCTTGAGGCCACCCAGCACCGCTTCGGCAATGCGCTCATAGCCGCCTTCGGCGATTGAGCAGCTGCGCGAATTGCTGCGGCAAACGTGAATCCCGACGGCAATGTCGGGGGCGCCGTTACGCGATGCAGGCGGTGGTCAGCTCCACGTAGCGCGCGAGCCGCACATCGGGGTCGTCGACGGCCTCTTGCACCTCGGCGCGCAGGCGGTCGCTGATGAAATAGGTGGGCAAGTCTCGCGCTGGTACACGATGGCGAGGTCGGCGAAGAATTCCTCGATGTCCGGGTAGGCCTGGCTCGATACGGCGGCACGCCCGCCGTGGAAATGCAGGGGCGTAGGCGACGGCAGGGTGATCTTGGCGGTGCGCGTCGTCGCGCTCTTCAGGAACGCGAAATCGGCGGCATTGACCGGCGCGTCCAGATGCACGCGGCCGGTGGTGAGCACGTTCTTGGGCACGTATTTCCAGCCGTGGTCATGTCCATGGTCATTCGCGGCTGGCGCGAAGAAGGACTGTTTGGCATCGCCGTCGCGGATTTCCACGCGCTTCAACGCCGCCACGAAATCGATCCACCAGTTCTCGCGCCGGAACTCGCCGTCGACTACCACGTCGAATCCGCGGTCCTCCTGGCGCCGGGCGATGGTGCAGATGGATTCATCTTCCGCCGCGCGTAGCGCGCTGCCATCGATGGCGCCGGCCTTGAAGCGCGCGCGCTTCGATCAACGCGGCGGGACGGAGAAGGCTGCCGACCTAGTCGGCACGGAAGAACGGGCGGGGCAAGGTGTAAATGCCATCATCCATCGTGCTATATCCATGCCAAGCTACGGCGCCACCCCTACAATCACAAGAGGAACGGAAGGTACGCCTCGGCCGTTTCGAATCACGTTGTAAAGCTCCCCTTCGTAATATCCGGGGCCAGACGACATGTGTTGTTGCAGCGCCTTCATCGGAAGAATTTCCACACCGACATCGATTTGATCCCGTACGTAGAAGGCAAGATGTTTGACGAACAGGTCGTATGCGACAAACGCATATTTCCCGAACTGAACTTCTATCGCAACGCGCTCCTTCACAAAGTCCGTTTGGTTGTAACTGAGAATTGGCGTTTGTCCGGCGCGCTCGATTTCTTTCCTTTGTTGAATCGTCTCCTCGGTCATGGTCCGACGAATCAGCTTTTCGTCATCCGTCACCCAATAGGTAACCCTGCTTTCCGCCCAAGCGCGGTCCTTCAAAAGGGTCTTGAAGCTGCGGTTCATGTCTTTCGGGCTGTACTTCAACTCGCCCAGCATTCGCGCCTCTTTGCTGACTTTTGTTCTGCACGCTTCAGCGTCAACGGCCTCGATCACGACTTGAATCTCGTCCCACAGATTCTTTTTGTGCACGAGCAGATATTCAAGTCCGTTGAGGTGCGAGTAGTACTTGACGATCTTCACGATTCGACCGTATAGACTTTTCGATTCTCCAGCAATCGATGCTGCTGACCGGTTGAAGGTCGAGGTTGTGCGTCGGTAGAACACCAAGGATTCATGGTGAGACTATTGCCCGCTTTCTGAGGGTCATACACCGGCGTATGCCTATCGCGCACAGGTAAAGTTCCGGACATCGCCTTGAGAATTCTGTCCTGCGCGACCTCTACATACTCTTGCATTTTCTCCGCGCCACACCCGCGCCTGCCGTGCCTGGCAGCTGCTGCCAAAGTGGTGCCTGCCCCGGCGAACGGGTCGAAGACCAGGTCGCCAGACTCCGTCAAAGAAAGCATGAGCCTTTCGACAAGTTCAACCGGGAATTGACAAGGATGAATGGTTTTCTCTACGTGATTGTTCTTCACGTTTGGAAAAATCCAGACATCCCCGGGATTCTTGCCCAATGGGTTTCCCGAGAGCTGACCGGCCTTTGGACCCTTGAAGTATTTCTTCCCTGGGTACTTTTGCGGCACTCGGATTGGATCGAGATTGAAGGTGTAAGTGTCTGTTTTCGTGAACCAAAGCACGGTTTCATGCCTGCCTGACATGCGATTCGAGCAATGCAAGCCATGCTCGAAGTGCCAGATGATCCGATTCCTGAGCTTGAGTCCGTGCTTCGCAA
>CAYYFR010000385.1:0-3393 GCA_964470865.1 uncultured Burkholderiales bacterium
CTTGGCACTTCTGCTCGCTCGCATCCATGAGGTGCTGCCCATGCTGTGCCCGAAGTGCGGCGGCGCGATGAAGATCATCGCCTTCATCACCGAGACGGCGGTGATGAAGGCGATTCCCGGTCATCTGGATGAGCCGACTTCACCACCGCGTCTGCAGCCAGCGCGGGGGCCGCCGCTGTGGGAGATGGCGCACGCCCTGCAGGATGAGAGCGATCCACAGGCGCAACCGGCGCCGGACTACGAGTTCGATCAGCGCATTGCGTGGTGGGGCAAGAGACGAACAGACGTTGCTCGTCGGGGGCTACTCGTGCCTCTGGCCACCCGAGCGGCAAACTTCCGCCGCCCAGGTGGCCACATGCACAGACAACGGGAGTGCCGGGGCGGGTTTTTCAGGGGCGGTCAGGAAAAATCGGCACGAAGTTCACGATTTACACAGACGGGAACGGGCGAGATACTTTGAAAAGCGGCATTGGAATTCCTGTGCTTCCATGAGTTTCTGGAACGCGGGCGGCAAACTGAAGCATTCGGTTTTGTTCGCAAGCTTTCCGAAGCTGCTTGGCGATGGCAGATCACGTGCTCGTGCGCGTCGTCTCCAAGACTTCGGTGTCGTACACACGCTGCCTGACCGGCCGACCCAGGAGGACGTAAGCAGAAACCAGAAGACACCTTCGCCGTTGCCCCGCGAGCGATGACAAGTTCCTTGTTTCGCTCGATTCCGGTGGCGATCGTGGATTGGTTTTCGTCGATCGATACATGGTGCCGATGAAGGGGCGGCGATGCAGCGGGCAAGGTTTGTGGCGCGACGTCAATCCGGTATATACTGATTTTCATTCGACTCTTTCGAGGTCCGCCGTGTTGACCAAGACCCGAATCTTTCAAAGCGGCAATTCGCTGGCCGTTCGCATACCCAAGGAGCTTGCCTTCGCGGAAGTCGCGCAGGAAGTCGAAATAGAGCGCGTGGGCGATGCCTTGGTGGTGCGTCCGGTGCGCACCGAAAATCTGGGCGATCTGGGTCGGGTGTTCGCGATGTTCACGCCGGACTTCATGGCGGGCGGCCGCGAACGCGCTCCGGAGGTCGAGCGCGCATGGCCGGTTCGTCCTCCTGTGAAACGCAAGACAAAGGTGGTGAAGGCTCGTTGAGGGCGCGGTCGTGCGTTACCTTCTCGATACGAACATCTGCATCTACGCGATGCGGCGTGCGCCGATCGAGGTGTTCAAGCACCTTTCCGCCCTGCGGCGCGGCGATGTTGCGATGTCCGTCATCACGTTCGCCGAACTGCTCGCAGGGGTCGAAAAGCTCGAGGAAACCCGCGCCCAGAACGCGCTTGCCTTGACGCTGCTGACCGAGCGGGTCGATGTGTTGCCGTTCGATCGAGAAGCCGCCCGCAGCTACGGCGTCCTGCGGGCTGCCGTGCCGCAGCGCCGCCGCAACGCACTCGACCGCCTGATCGCCGCCCATGCGCACAGCATGTCCCTCACTTTGGTGACCAATGATGAGGGTGACTTCACCGGTTATCCGGGATTGATCGTTGAAAACTGGGCCCGCTCCGATACAGGCTGAGAGCAAAACGGGCAAGTTGCCGTGGCACTCGCTTCTCAAATTCCATCGTGAAATCCGGCTGCGTGCCGAGCAGTCATTGTTTTCGCTTTTTGCCGCTGACCAAAACTCGGAACGCTGGACGAGCATCGCCGGGTTCGAGCCCTCGGGCCTGGCTGGCCCGTGGTATACGGGGGCGGAATCGAACTTAAGCAAACCAATCCGTGACTGCGTCGCTGCGGCGGAAGCCGGCACCTTCATTCTTGGCGGACTGTGTTGGTACGCTTGGGTGAAACCTGCCGATGGCGCTACTCCTCGTCTTGAGTATCGCCCGGCGCTTGTGCGCGAAGTCGCCATTTCGCTAGACGAGGACGGAGGGCTTACGTTCGATCCGCTGCAGGGAGGCTGGGATTTCTCTCCATTGCTCTATCAGTGGTTCGAAAACCTGCAGCTCGTGGAATCGCAGGTTGCAGGGCTTGATGATGCGCTGCCGAAAATTCTCGAAAAAGCTGGGCTAGGTATTGGCGGTACGTTGGAAGACAGGCTGCTGGACGCTCTGGCAACTTTTTTCCCCAGACTTGCGGAAGGTATTGGCAAATCGAAATCCTTGGGCGCCAAGCTGGTAAAACAGCCCGCCAACTGGATTCTTCTGCGGCCCTCGCAAGGCGGTCCGGGTTTCGGCGTTAACCTGATTCGCGACTCCAACGCGCTGATAGAGCGCGACATCTCTGGGGATGGTGCGGGCGGGATGCTTGTGCTATCCGGGCCACCGCCAATTCACAGTATCGGGGCGGCGCGTCCTGCACTTCCGCTGATCGCGCTCAATAAGCCGCAGCAGGAGGCAGCCGAACGCGTGTTCGCGTTTCCACCGGTGTCTGTGATTATCGGCCGGCCCGGGTGCGGCAAAAGTCAGCTGGTTTCGTCGCTGTTGCTGAACGGATTTGCGCATGGCATCAGCATGTTACTGGCCAGCACAAACAATCAGGCGTGACGAGTGATTCGTCCACCATCTTGGTACGGTATAATCCCGTATCTTTTCTCACGCCGAGCATGCCATGACCGCCATCGCCCGCTTCGACCTCAAACTCGATCAGTCCGAAAAGGATTTGCTGGCTCGCGCCGCCGCTTTGATGGGAACAACAATGGCAGGCTTTATGCGCGCAGCGGCCAAAGAGAAGGCGCAGGCACTGTTGGAGCGCGAAGCGCGAGTCAGCTTGTCGAAGCGGGATTTTGTTGCTTTCGCAAAAGCGCTTGACCGTCCGTTCGCCCCCAACAAGGCGCTCAAGAGCGCAATGAGCGAGCACGCGGCCAAAGTGCGCCGTGCTTGAAGAGTGTGCCCTCAACCCTGAACGCCACGACCGTAGCGGCTTTGCCTGTGATGTTCCGGCGCTCGACGACTACCTGAAGCGCTTCGCGGTACAGCACCGCCGAAGAGGCATCAGCAACGTCTATGTTCTGATCGACAATGCGGCGCCTTCTTTGATCCTTGGTTACTACACGTTGAGTGCAGCGCAGGTAGATAGCGCCGAACTATCCCCTGACGATCAAACCGGATTGCCTCGCTTCCCGGTGCCCTGCATTCGCATGGGACGCCTGGCAGTCCGGGCAGACAGGAAGGGTCAAGGCTTGGGCAAACTCCTGGTCGGCGGCGCCGTGGCGCGCTGCCTGGCCGCTCGGAAGCAGATCGCCGCTTACGCGTTGATGGTGGATGCCAAAGACCAGCCCGCAAAGGCGTTTTACGAGCATTACGGGTTCAAGTCCTGCACCGATGCACCGCTAACGCTGTATCTTCCCTTCGGGCGCTAACCCGCTTCGGCCAGCCAACATTTTCCTCGCCCATTTCCTCGCGCCGCACT
>CAYYFR010000386.1:0-3370 GCA_964470865.1 uncultured Burkholderiales bacterium
CGTTTTAGAATGATGGCGCCGGGGCGAGCGCGCCCGCAGCCACCGAGCGGGAATTGTGCCGCTACCTCGATTGCGGCATCCTCGCCTACGGTTCCGCCCGTGCCCGCTGCGCTGCGTGCGGGCACGACTTCCTGATCGTCTACTCCTGCAAGTGCAGGGGCGTCTGCCCATCTTGCACCACCCGCCGCATGGTGGAGACCGCCGCGCATCTGGTCTACGAGAGCGTGAAGCCCGGCCCGGGTGGCAGCGTGGGCCTGATACTGACACCGATGCAATTGCAGGGCCGCCTGGCGGCGCTGATTCCGCCGCCGCGCAAGCATCGGCATCGCTACTTCGGGGTGCTGGCGCCCAACGCGCCGCTGCGCGAGTCGGTCATCGCACTGGCGCAGCCCGTTGAGATTGCCGCCGCACCGACGCCGGTTGCGCCGATCCTGCCGGAAGCGGGCCCCGACAGAGCCAATGCATCGCCAAGCGGCGCGCTACGTCTGGGCGCTTCTGCTGGCGCGCATCTACGAGGCGCTACCGCTTACGTGCCCGCAGTGCGGCGGCGCGATGCGCATCATCGCTTTCATCACCGAGACGGTGGTGATGCGGGAGATTCTCGGTCATCTGCGTGAGCCTAAGTCACCGCCGCGTCTGATGCCGGCCCGTGAGCCGCCGCTGTGGGAAATCTCGCGCGTGAAGCGGGCGAAATCGGCCTGCTCACGTCTGCTGCCATTGAAGCAATTTTGCGCGAAGCGCTGCGGCAACGCCGCGTCAACCGGCTGTTCACAGCGATGGACGCTGCCTCACAAGCCGACCTTGCGCCCATGACAATGGAAGAAATTCAGGCCGAGGTCAACACCGTTCGCGCGGAGCGCCGGGCGAATGCGGCTGGTCGTTGACACCAACGTCGTCGTTTCAGCCTTGCTGTGGAACGGTTTGCCGCGCCGGCTGCTCGACATAGCGCGATCCGGCGATGTGGAGATTTACACCAGCGGCGTGTTGCTGGCTGAATTGGCGGCGACACTTCTCAGGCCCGGACTCGCCGAAAAACTTTCCGCCACCGGTAGATAGTCCGCCTCTGGATCTGCTCATCATCGGCGCGGGAATCGGGGGAGTCGTGGCGCAAGGGCAATAAGGGCGAGGGGCGGGGTCGGCGAGCCTTTTTAGCTGGGACAATGGCGAGACTGTCTAACTTTCATGATGTCCACTCGTCACCCCGCATCATGAAAGTTATTTCACGCTAAACAGCTTGGCTGGCCCATTGCAGGCGACGCCTTGCCATGAACCCCAGCATTACCAGACCTGCCAGCAGCATGGCATAGGTTGACGGCTCCGGTACCGGTAGAGCTACACCCGACGTGATGAAATGCCCGTCATCGGCCAGGCCATTGGCTGCGGTGAAGCCGTAAAACACCGAGTGCCCGATGGGGTCGCCCGACTGCGGGTCAAACACTACCGGCCCCAGCGCGTTCAGGTCAACCAGGGCCGATACCGAAAAAGACTGAAAGGGGAGGAAGATGGAGCCGGTCAAGGTTCCGGTTTCGTCATTGCTCCCGGATGGGGCATAGTCGACGATCGCACGCAATTGAAAGTTCCGATCCCGGATCCCGTCGCCCAAACCTGTTTCTGTGAATGCAAGGGGAGCAACCGACCCAGCCTGCAGAATCTGGAGGCTGGGCGATACCGGATCACCGGAGAAGTGGAACGTGTCGACAGCAAATGCGACGCTGTAACTGTCTCCCAGCCCCTCATAACCGAGACCGGAGCCGCCGTTGCCCAGTCCGGCCGTACCTGCCAAAGTGAACGTCAAACCATCACCGCGGACCACCGATCCCGGTGGAATGAAGAAGTGGAAGTCGAAAGTGAAAGCCTGGTTGAAATCAAGCGTGATCGCGCTGGGTGCAAATCCTGCGCCGGCACGGCCACCGACGCCAGGCGCCGTCAACTTCAAGGTGCTATAGGTAAAGCCATTTCCCGGCGTCTCGTTGATGGCCGTCGCACTGCCAAACAGGTTCCAGGTAGTGAAATCAGTGAACCCTGAGTTCAGGCTGACGCCTTGCGCGGCGTGCGCGCCAGACACCAAGCCTAGCGCCATAAGCGCCGCGATGAATGAATGTTTGCGAAGCATGGAACTTTTCTCCCTTTACTGATTTCGTTAACAACCAATCACGATGGTTCTTTTGGCCATGCATCGATGCTCCCATCGTGCAGCCACTCTGAGCAAGCTTCAAGCCAACGCCGTAAGACGGCGACCAGCAAGAAAAAAAGCATTAGTAATCAATCGTCTAACAGATGCCGGCGGCGATGTTTTCCTGCGCTCGGTCGGATACATCCATTTTTTTCCGGCGCGTGTAAAGTCGAACCCTGATGCATTTGCATCACGCCCCGCCGGGGTTGACGATGTCGACGCCGCAGCATCCTGTCATCGGCTTGTATTGCTTTTTAGCGACAAAGGGCGACCATGGCACATGTGCCTGCCAAAGATTTTTCGGGCCTTGTCATATCCGAATTGAACGCGCTGATTCTGGGTCTGTACCGTCTCAGCGCTGAAGTCTCTTACGCCTCGTTTCAAGCGGCGGTGTTGCAGCATATCCAGGCATATATTCCGTTCGATTCGGCCTGGTGGGGCAATGCATCGGTGCAGCCGGAAGAAATTCTGCGCCTGCATCTGCACAACTGTGATGCGTCGATTCTTGAAACCTACCGGCCCTACATGGAGCAGGATTTTTTTCGCGCCGCGTTGATTGCGCAACCGGGATACACCATCAACATGGTAGAGCTGCCTGCGTACGCGGCTTACAGGGACAGCGAGCTGTATCGAAACGTCGGGCAGCGCTACCACATCGCATGCTCGCTGGGCACGCTGATGGTGGTGCCGGTGTCGTCGCTGTACGAGTTTCTTACCTTGTGGCGGCGCGATTTCAGCAAGCCGTTTACCGAGGCAGAGCGCCAAACCAAGCAACTTTTGATGCCGCATCTGATACAAGCGCACCAGGCCAACCTTCTGGTTGCGGTGCTGGGCCAGTCCAATGAGCGCGGCAGTGTATGGGCCATCAGCGACGAGCGCGGATTCTTGCGCCAGAGGACGCCGGGTTTTGTCCACGGCCTGCGCGCGCACTGGCCCGGCTGGCAAGGCAGTCGCCTGCCGAACGTGCTGCTCGAAAGCGTCAAATCGGGGACCAACTGGAGCAGCGCGAAAATCAAGCTGGCGATCAGCGAAAAATGTAGTTTCCGTTATATCGAGCTCCAGTCTATGGGCGCGCTCGATACCTTGTCTCCCCGTGAGCTGGAAATTGCCCATCGATACGCACACGGCGAAACCCATAAGGTGATAGCGGCGGCGTTGACGCTGTCTCCCGCCACGGTGCGCAACCACCTCGCTAAT
>CAYYFR010000387.1:0-3311 GCA_964470865.1 uncultured Burkholderiales bacterium
GCACCGCGAGCAGTTGGCGTACATCGCGTTCGAGGTAGCTCGCCACGTAATTCGGCAACCAGTCGTCAACGGCCGGCGGGCAGTCGTACAGGGCCGGGTAGCCGCCCTTGAGCAACAGGTCGTTTAGCTGGTCCGGCAGCATGGCAGCGCCAAGTTCGGCGGCGGACAAGGGGAGCAATGCTACCCGGCCCACCCGTCCGGCGAGCGATTGGGTGATGCCGGCCATCAGGTCGAACTGGGCCGAGCCGGTGAGGACGAAATCGCCCACGCGTGCGCGTTCATCGACCCATTGCTGTAAGGATTGCAGGTAGGTGGCCGGGAGGCAACGTCAGCCTGATGCCAACACGATGCAATGGCTCGACCGCTTTGCGGCGCTGATTCCGCCGCGCAAACATCGGCAGCGCTAACACGGGGCGCTGACGCCGAACTCGCCGCTGCGGGCCGCGGTTACCGCACTGGCGCAGCCGGCTGAAGGCGTTGTGCCTGCGCCTGTCGATTCCACTCTCGCAGCCAGCCGTCGCGCCACCGGCCGACGCGACCGACGCGACCGACGAGCCGGCGCATCGCCAGGCAGCCCGCTAAGTCTGGGCGCTGCGACTGGCGCGCATCGACGAGGTGCTGCCCCTGCTGTGCCCCAGGTGCGGTGGCGCGATGCGGATCATCGCCTTCATCACCGAAGCGGCGATGATCCGTGCGATTCCCGGTCACCTGGGCCAGCCTCTGCAACTGCCGCGTCTGCGGCCGGCGCGGCGGCCGCCGCTGTGGGGGCTGCCGGACCAAGGACGCACACCATCAATCCAGGCCGAAACTTCCGGCTGGCCGCCATTCACACGCATCGCCGGCCTGCCTCAACCGAGCAGCAGCTTCAGCAGCTCTTCCGGCGCGCTCATCATGGCATTGTGGCCGGTGCGCATCTCGATGTATTTCCACTGCGGGTCTGCCTTGAGGCGTTGCTTCAAGCCCATGAAGTCGGAATAGAGCGGCTCGATGCAGTCGATATAGGTACGCGGCAAGAGCGCCGCGCCACGGCCGGCGGCAAGATTGGGCAAATGCATGTGCGACAAGTAGCAGCCATAGGGGTGCGGGCGCAGGCGGCGGTTGGCCCAGGCGATGTCAGCCGCATCGGTGAGGCCGAACACGGCGGCGTCCGGCGCCGGAAGAAAGAGTCCGCCAGCGGAGCGCGCGGCAGCATGGCGCGTCGCGGCGGCTTCCGGCGTGTGAAAGTCGGACCAGGCCGTGCCGTGCTTCGGTACCAGGGCATCCAGATAGAAGAGCGCCGCGATGCGGCCGCTGCCGTCCAGGCGGTCGGCCGCGCCGGTGATGGCCATGCCGCCGTAGGAGTGACCGACCAGGATCACGTCCTCCAGCTCCTCGGCCTCGATATGGCTGATCACGTCGTCGACATGGGTGCCCAGCGTGATCTGTCTGGAAAGCAAATGCGCATGCTCGCCCATGCCCGCCAGGGTCGGGGTATGCACGGCATGGCCCTGCGCGCGCAGCAGCTTTGCCACCCGCGCCCAGCACCAGCCGCCGTGATAGGCGCCGTGGATCAATACAAAGGTGCTCATATGTTCACTCCCTGGATAAATTCCCGTGCCGCTGCCAATACCTGGTCAGCCATGTCCGCCCGCAGGCAGTCGATGCGTTGCAGGTCGCTGAAACCGCGCAGCCAGGTGATCTGACGCTTGGCCAGCTGCCGGGTGGCATGGATGCCGCGCTCGCGCAGTTCAGATTGTGGCAAGCGGCCGTCGAGCATCTCCCAGACCTGGCGATAGCCGACGCAGCGCATCGATGGCATGGTGGCGTTCAAGTCCGAGTGGTGGGCGCGCAGGGCCTGCACTTCATCGACCAGGCCGGCGGCCAGCATGGCGTCGAAGCGCGTTGCGATGCGCTGATGCAACGCGGCGCGGTCGGCGGCTTCCAGGGCGATGCTCTTGAGTGTGAACGGCAGTTCGGCCGGCGCCGCGTCGGAATGGCGCGTAAGAAGTTGCGAGAGCGGCGTGCCGGTGATGCGAAACACCTCAAGGGCGCGGCCGATGCGCTGTGCGTCGGTGGGCGCCAGGCGTGCCGCGGTTGGCGCGTCGGCCAGCGCCAGGTCGGCATGCAGGGCCGGCCAGCCGCGTAAAGCGGCATCCATCTCGATGGCGGCGCGCAGCGCGGGGTCGGCCTGCGGCAGATCGTCCAGCCCCTCGCGCAGCGCCTTGAAGTAGAGCATGGTGCCGCCGACGAAAATCGGCACGCGGCCGCGCGCGTGGATGGCCGCCGCAGCTTCCCATGCATCGGTAACGAAGCGAGCAGCCGAATAGGCCTGGGTGGGCGCGATGATGTCGATCAGGTGATGTGCGATGCCGCGGCGCTCGCCAACCGAAGGTTTGGCAGTGCCGATATCCATGCCGCGATAGACCAGCGCGGAATCGACGGAAATCACCTCGCCATTCAGGGCTTCGGCGAGGGCAACGCCCTGCCCGGTCTTGCCGGTGGCGGTGGCGCCGATCAGTGCAATGGCGCGCGGTTTCACAAATCGGTGGCCCGGCTCAACGGCCGCGCATGAACAGGCGGTCGAGATCGGACAGGCCGAACTGGTACCAGGTCGGGCGGCCGTGGTTGCACTGGCCGCTCTTTTCGGTTTCTTCCATCTGGCGCAGGAGCGCATCCATTTCCGGCAGCGACAGGCGCCGGTTGGCGCGCACCGCGGCGTGGCAGGCCATGGTCGAGAGCAGTTCGTCGCGATGGCGGGTCAATACCTCGCCCGAACCGAAATCCTGCAGTTCCCTGAGCACATCGCGCGCCAGCGCCCTGGCGTCGGCGTCGCCCAGCAGCGCCGGCACGGCGCGCACCGCCAGGCTTGTCTCCGACAGCGGCGTGATCTCGAAGCCCAGTGTTTCGAGCGTCTCGGCATAGTCGGCGGCGGTGGCTACCTCGAGACGCTCGGCGTTGAAGGCCACCGGGATCAACAGCGGCTGCGCGGCGATGCGTTTGGACTCGAGGTCTTTCTTGAAGGCTTCGTAGAGAATCCGTTCATGCGCCGCGTGCATGTCGACCACCACCAGGCCGGCCTGGTTTTGCGCCAGGATATAGATGCCGTGCAGTTGCGCCAGTGCCTGACCCAGCGGCGCATCTCCTGCCGGCAGGGCGGCCGCCATGTAGCCGGGCGCCGGCGCTTCCATCACGCGTTGCGAGGCGGCTGACGAGAACAAGGCGAAATAAGCCGCCGGCGACTGTGGCTGCCCGACGGGCGACGGGCGAAACAGGGTTTGTGGCATGCCGCTGGTGCTGCTTCGGGCGTCGCCCATGCTTTGGGCCGCGACGCC
>CAYYFR010000388.1:0-3278 GCA_964470865.1 uncultured Burkholderiales bacterium
CAGCGCTCCGAGGTGTTCCCGCTGATCTGCCCGATATGCGCAGGCCAGATGCGCATCATCGCCATCATTACGTTCAGTGCTGACATTCACAAGATTCCGGATCACATCGGAATCGATACACAAGCCCCGCGCATCACCCCGGCACGCGGGCCACCACTGCGGGATGACTGCGGTGCGTAGGAGGCGGGCGAGGGTGTCGAGGCTTTACCGGACTGGGATATGACCAGCCAATCAGCGCCAGACTACCCCGACGATCAGCGCACGACTTGGTGAATTTGCTTGCTGAATTTGCTGAATTTGCTGATTTTGCAATGGGGCGCGACGACTGCGCCGGGGTAGGCCTCTGCCCGCAGCCCAGCTTTTCATGTGGTTTGCGCCGGAGGGCGGCAAACCTTGCGAATTCAGTCTTTCACATCGGGAAAAGTACGACTCTTGAGGACGCTTTTCGGTACCGTACTTGGTCTCATGCGCTTGAAATGCCTATCCGTGGACACTCCGCCGCCCATCGCGGTGCGGCGCGCGTTGCGGTGGGCTGCCTTCCGCACCTGGGTGCGCACTTCCATGGCGTTCAGTCTCCTGACGGATTGGCATGACCCGGGATGCGACCGCCGGGCACGCGTTAGCGAGATCGCCACTTCGGACGTATTTGACGACACATCATCATGCTTCTCAGGGAATACGCAATATCGTATCAATCGGCAGAAACAGCGACAGACCCGGTTCGGTCAAGGGTATGAATCCGTAGTCCTCGTAATACCTGGCCACGCGGTCGCTGATCGCGTCGACCACGAGCGCGTACACGCCAATGGTCGCCGAGGCCTGTCCTACCCGCTTGAGCGCATCGATGATGAGGTGTCCGCCCAGCCCTTTTCCACTCAATTTCTTATCGACTGCAAGCCGGCCCAAAAGTACGGCGGGCACGGGGTAACGCGGCAGCTTGCGCGCTTGTTGCGCCGGAAATCGCTCGCGCTGGATGCTGGTCGCCGCCAGCGTGTAGTAGCCCAGAACTTCCGGCGAATCCGCCGTTGTCAGCACGAAGGCGCGGGTCAGAAAACGCCGTGAGTCCTGGTTGATGTAGCGACGCACGTACTCGTTGAAGCTATTTTCGCCGCAATCGAAATCCACGCGCAGGTGCTCGGCCGCCAGTGGCCGAATGTGCCAGGATTCAGCCGGCAAGTTCGCCTCCGCGCCTGGCATAGCGGCGCGCGGCGTCTCTCAGTTTGCCGTTGGGCTTTGGCGGGTGCTCCAGCGCCGTGCAAAAGCGCTCCCAATCCGCATCGGAAAGCGTGATGCTGTGGCCATGCAATTCAATGACCTTGTCGGCCGCGATAACGGCTTGCGACAAAACGAAGTCCGACGCGGTCTTGTTGAGGTACGCAGCCGCCTGCTCGATCTTGTTCCGTGCCGCGAGATCAAGGCGCAGATGAAGGCGTTCCCTTTTTACCTCCGCAAGGGGAGCGGCGGCGGCAAGGCGATGCCGTTTTTCCTTCGGCTCGGATCTGGCTTTGGTGCTGATTGCGGTGCTCATGTGGACATCTCCTGAGTCCGCCGCGGATTTCGGGACGGGGTGTCCGGGCAGGAGTGTAGTGTACGCCATCGTGGCGTACATCCGACGACGGAAAATCGCATGTCGCAAATCGCTTCTTGCGCACTGGCCTCGGGCGGACCGGTGGCCGAGGCGAATTCATCGCTTGAGAGTCACCCGCTCCAGTGCATCTCCCTGTGCCAACACCCGCCCGATCACCGCCGTGCTCGCATAGCCTGCTGCGCGCAGCGCAGGCCGACCCGATCACCCGGCACGCTCGCCAGCAGGCCGCCCGCGGTCCGCGGATCGAAGATCAGCCGGTAACGCCGGTGGTCGACCATCTCCGCCTGGTTGCGTAGCGCGCGGCGCAGGCGCACGTTGGCCGGCTGCAAAGAACCGAGGATGCCGGCGGCGGCGGTTTCCTCGGCGCCTTCGAGCACCGGCAGGGCTGACAAATGGGGTTCGATATCGACGCCCGAGGGCCGCGTGTTTCCAGGCGGCACTTACACCTATACGCTCGATCATCCCGCTTTGCCCAACACGCCGCAAACCGGCGATCTCGACATGCCGGCCATATCGCTTTACGCCGGCTCGACCCCGACCTTCACCACCTTCGCCGGGTTTGAAGACGGCAACGGCGCGACCGCCACTTCGCTAGTGGCGTTCGATCGCGCCACCGCTCTTTCCTTCACCACCGCCGTTCCTGAGCCGTCGGCCGTCGTCATGCTCATGTCCGGGTTGCTGCTGGTGGGCGCCATGGCAAGGCGCCGGCGCGGTTGAGCTACGGGAGGCGATAGTCGCCGCTCGTTTGTCCAGGATACGCCGCGTCCGCCAGCGCGTCGCCGTAAAAACGGCGGCACAATTCGCGCCGACGTGCCAGCTCGCTCAACGAAGGATCAAGCGACGACAGCACGATCTGCTGCGCGGTTTCGAACATCTGCAGCGCCATCAGGGCGCGTTCCGACCCGCTCATCGCGGCGAAGCGTGTGATGAGGAAAGCTTCGGTCTCAGGGCTGGTGTCGTTCATCTTTTGCTTTCCGCAACATGTCCGTCAGACCGAGCTGTCCGGCCCATTCGTGAAGATATGCCTGATCATGCGGCGCCAACAACAACTGGCCGATATCGCGCCGCTGCTGTTCCGAGTGCGAATCGCGCGACCATTCGAGCTTGGAGAGGATCAAGTCCTCGATGCTCACGATCCACAGCGATACGCCGGCCAGTTCGACGCGCGAACGGCGTTCGAATTCCGCAAGCCGGTAGGGCGTTTCCTTGCGCGCAATCAAATCGATTTTCGCCACCGACGCCAGGTGGATGACGTTCCAGGGCCGCGCATCGCGCAGCGCAGCGGTGATCGCCGCACCATCCGCATGGTAGTCGGCGCCCAGCGCGGCGGTCAGCAATTCGACCTGCGCTGCGGCGAGGGCGATCACCAGGTTGATGTCACGTGTCATGCGCGGTCTGGCGTAGTAACTCATCGCCAGGGAACCGGTCAGCATGTAGTCGATGCGCGTGCTGTCGAGCCGGGCGCAGACGTCGGCAAGCGCGGCCAGTTCGGGCGTGGAGGTCGCAGAGGACGGCATCGCATCGAATCTAATGCCGCAACGGTCAGCGCAGGTTCAGACCATGCCGAGTTTCTGTGCCCGCAGAGTGTGCAATCGGCGCCTGGAAAGCATCGCGATGCGCTGCGCCATGATGGCGAGAAAGGCATTCGAAAAGCGCGCATGGCAGGCCGGCTGGAAGCGGTCGAGGTCGT
>CAYYFR010000389.1:0-3251 GCA_964470865.1 uncultured Burkholderiales bacterium
ACCCCTTGGTGTATTGCCAGCTTTGCATTGCTTGTCTCCTATTTCACAAAGGCCAAAGCCAGCCACGGAAATGCGGTGACCAGCGCCAGGGTAAACGTCATCGCCAGCACGAACGGCCAGGCGCCGGCGAACACGTCGCCCAAGGAAATGTCGTGCTGCTGCAGATTGGCCTTGACCACGAAACATGCCACCCCGAGCGGCGGTGTCAGCAGACCAACCTCGACGGCGATCACCGTGACCACGCCCAGCCAGATGATGTTGGTGCCCAGCGCAGTGAAGATCGGCAGGGCCAGCGGCACGGTGATCAGCACGATCGAGCCGGAGTCGAGAATCGTGCCCAGCGCAAGGATCAGCACCAGGTAGCCGATCATGATGGTCCAGAAACCGAGATTGTTGGCCTGTACCCAGTTGGCGATCGCGTTCGGCAGTCCGGAACCGGCCAGCATGGTGGCATACAGATGGGCGGCGACGATCAGGAAAGATATGGCCGCAGTGACAAGGCCGGTTTCGGTGAGCAGATCAAGGAACACCCGCAGCGTGAGCGCGCGCCGTGCCAGCGCCAGCAGCAGCGAACAGAATGCACCCACCGCGCCGGCTTCGATCGGCGTGAACACCCCGCCATAAATGCCGCCCAGAACCACCACGACCAATAAAACGATGGGCCCGGCCTTGCGCAGCATTTCTGTTGCCGGCATCTCGCTCACCGCGGCCGAGGCAAGTGCGACATCGCGGAAAATGAACGCCGGGCGAAAGCGCGCCAGGCCGGCGATCAGCACGCAATAAACCAGCGCCAGCAACAGGCCGGGAAGGATGCCTGCGGTGAACAAGTCGCCGATCGAGGTTTCGGCGACGATGCCGAACAGGATCAGCAAAAGGCTGGGCGGAATCAGCATGCCCAGCACCGACGACCCGGCCACCACGCCCACCGCGAAGCGCGCCGTGTAGCCCAGGCGCAGCAACTCGGGCACCGCTACCCGCGTGAACACCGAGGCCGACGCGATGCTGGTGCCATTGACCGCTGCGAACACCGCGTTGGCAGCCACCGTGGCCATGCCCAGGCCGCCCAGGAAGTAGCGAAACAGGCGGCTGGCGACATCGAAGGTGTCGCGGCCGATGCCGGAAATGCTGACGAAAAACCCCATCAAGACAAACAGCGGGATAGTGCCGAACGAGTAGTTGGCGATCGAGTCGGTCGCCGCATGCGCCAGCATGTTGCCGGCGATCATCCAGTCACCGCGGATCAGCGTGATGCCGGCCACCGAGACCAGCAGCAAGGCGCTGGCCACATGCATGCCGGTCTGGATCAGGACGACGATGAAGACAATCGACAGCAGGCCGACGCCGGCATCACTCATGGGTGGGCACCTGCGAGACCGCTGGCGGCGCCAGGCGACCGGCGGCGACCATGACATCACGCCAGGCGTGGCGCAGGAATTGCAGCGCGGTCAGGGCCATCGCCAGGCACACCACGAACTGGATCGGCCATTTGGGCGCGGTGAACACACCGGGCGTGCCGACATAATCGCCATCGCGAAATGCCTCGACCAAACCCGGCGCGGCGAAACCCAGGATCATCAGGCACAGCGCAGCACCGGCGACATGGTGCGCGCACTGCAGGGCATAGCCGGCGCGCGGCCGCCGGGCCATCAGAGGCAGGATGAACACATCGGAGCGGATGAAACGCTCAAGCCGCAAGGTATGCGCAAGTTGCAGGTAGACAATGCCGACGATCGACAGCGCCACCACCTCGGCGACCCCTGGAATCGGCCGGTTGAGCAGGTAGCGGCCGGCCACATCGGCGCACACCAGCACCATCACCAGCATGATCCACAGCGAGCCTGCGATCGCCAGCGCGCGGGTCAGCCAGTGAAAGGCGCCGCGCCGCGACCCGCTGCCCGGCCCGGGGCTCACTCCTTGTCCCACGCACGCGCGTGCTGCACCCCCGACTCGCGCGACAACTCCATGTAGGCCTTGAGCGTGCGGGTGCCGGGCAGGCCCTTTTTATCGGCTGCCTCGGCCCAGTCGCGCGCGATGTTGGGCAGCATGGCGGCCAGCTTGACGCGCTCGTCTTTCGGAAACGGCATCAGCTTGGCGCCTTTGGCCAGCGCGTTGGCAACGCTCTTGTCGCCGGCGTCCTTGTAATAAAGGGCAACCTTGGCCTCGTAAACCGGGGCGGCGGCCAACACCGCCTGCCGCACCTCCTCGGGCAGGGCCTTCCAGCGCCGCTCGTTGACCGTGAGGCCGGACGCGTACTGGGCCCCGAAGCCGATCTGGATAATGTGCGGTGCCACCTCGAAGAACTTGTAGGTCGAGATCGCGGTGTCGAAGGTGATCACGCCTTCATATACGCCGGTCTGCATCGAATTGTAGAAGGTGGTGAGATCGCCCGCCACGGTTACCACGCCGGTGTTGCGCACCCAGTTGGCGGCCTGGCCCGCAGTGCCCAGCTTCATGCCCTTGAGGTCGTTGATATTCGCCACCGGCCGCTTCGAGACGATCTGGTAGGCGTCCGTCGGCAGCACCGCGAGAATCACCTGTTTGTTGCGCAGGATCTGCTGATCCATCTCGGGAATGCGCTTGCGCAGCTTGTTGATCACCTCGGTGAGCTTGACCGAATCGTCCGGACCAAAGGGCGTGACGTAAGTGATCTGCTCCAGCGGCAGCTTGTCGCCATTGAAGAGAAACGGCACATGGCCGAAATCGGCGGCGCCGTCCTCGATCGCCTTCAACATGCCGGGCGGCTTGGCGATCGCCCCGGCGTAGGACTGGGTCCACACGGCTTTGTACTTGCCGCCGGCGGCCAGGCGCTTGTCGACCTCGGGAATGAAAACATCGCGCAATTCCGCCACCGAACCCGACGTGGCCGGATGGCCGGATGCCACCGTGAACTTGATCTCCTGCTGGGCTGCGGCGGGCAACGCCAGCAAGCCGGCCAGCAGGGTGACGCGCAGTCGCAAACGCATGATGTCTTCCTCCGTTGATTTTCGTTTCTCGAACCCGTCTGACCGCAGGGCGGGTCGGCAGGCCGCTGCTGCGCGACGCCCGATGGCTGCGGTGCGCAAGCGCGAATCCCAATCCATTATAGCCACCGCGCCTGCCGGCGCCGGCACAGGCGCCGGCGTCGGCGCGCATTGTCACGGCAAGCCGAAAACACCCCAAGGCCAGCGGTCCTGACCATGCCCGGCTGCATCGCGGCGCGTAAAATCCGTCGCCGCGTGGTCGGCATCGCTCGCCCGAACGCGTTCCTTTTC
>CAYYFR010000390.1:0-3249 GCA_964470865.1 uncultured Burkholderiales bacterium
CCGGCGCCATCGGCTCGGCGTTTGACATCAAGTTGCCGGTGGCGCCGGATCAACTGGTGCGCCTGCTGGGCAGCGCCGCGGTGCCGGTGGCCTTGTTCGCCATCGGCGTTTCCCTGTATCGCCCGGGCGTGCCGATCCTGCGTGCGGAAGTGATGATGATCACCGGCGGCAAACTGCTGCTGCAGCCGTATATCGTGGCGGTGGTGGCGGCGTTCGTGTTCGGCATGTCGCATTTCGAACTGCAGGTGCTGGTGCTGATGGCGGCATTGCCGGTCGCAGGCTCGGTATTCCTGTTCGCCGAGCGTGCCGGCCACGACTCGGAGGCGATCTCGGGGTCGATACTGGTGTCGACCGCGCTCGCATTCTTCAGCTTTTCCGCGTTGTGCTGGGCCATGGGCGTGAGTTTTGTCGGCTAGGGCACGGTAGACTGATCGCCTGACAAGTACCGACCAGCCACCATGACGACCTTCGACTACGACCTGTTTGTGATCGGCGCCGGCTCCGGCGGCGTGCGCGCCAGCCGCATGGCGGCCTCCTTCGGCGCCAAGGTTGCAGTGGCCGAAGCGTATCGGCCCGGCGGCACCTGCGTGATCCGCGGCTGCGTGCCCAAAAAGCTGCTGGTCTACGCCGCACACTTTCAGGAAGACTTCGAAGATGCGCATGGCTACGGCTGGACCGTGCCGAAAGCCCATTTTTCATGGCCCAAGCTGATCGCAGCCAAGGACCGTGAAATCGCCCGCCTCGAAGGTATCTATGAAAAACTGCTGGTCAACGCCGGCGTCACCCTGATGCGCGGTCGCGCCCGCCTGGTCGACCCGCACACGGTGGAAATCAACGGCAAGCAGATTAGCGCCAAATACATCCTGATCGCCACCGGCGGCTGGCCGGTGCCCCTGGAGATTCCCGGCGCCGAATTGGGGCTTTCCTCCAATGAAGCGTTCGAACTCAAGGACCTGCCCAAACGGGTGCTGATGGTCGGTGGCGGCTACATCGCGGTGGAGTTCGCCGGCATCTTTCATGGCTTGGGCGCCGAGGTCACGCTTTCCTATCGAGGCTCCGAGATTCTGCGCGGCTTCGACGATGATGTGCGCCGCCACCTGCGTGCCGAAATCGAGACCAGGGGCATCCGCGTGCTGTTGCGCAACCAGATCACGGCGATCGAGCGTCACGCTGCCGGCTATCGCGCGCGCACCAGCGATGTCGACATCACGGTGGATTGCGATGCCGTCATGTTCGCCACCGGCCGCGCACCCAACACCGCCAATCTCGGGTTGGAACAAGCCGGCGTCAAGCTCGACGACGAGGGCGCGGTGGTGGTCGACGAATATTGCTGCAGCTCGGTCGGGCACATTTACGCCGTGGGTGACGTGACCAACCGCGTGCAACTGACGCCGGTGGCGATACGTGAGGGCTCGGCAGTGGCCAATACCCTTTTCAACCAGCGCCCGACGAGCGTGGCCCACAACAACATTCCGTCGGCGGTGTTCAGCCAGCCGCCGATCGGCACCGTCGGCGACACCGAGGAGCAGGCGATCGCCAAATACGGCCGCGTCGAGGTATACCAGTCGACTTTCCGTCCGATGAAGCACACCCTTTCAGGACGCGGCGACAAGACCTACATGAAGCTGATCGTCGAGGCCAGGACCCAGAAGGTGATCGGCGTGCACATGGTGGGCGCCGACGCGCCGGAGATCATCCAGGGCATCGGCATCGCGGTGGTGGCGGGACTCACCAAGCAGCAGTTCGACGATACCGTCGGCATCCATCCGACAGCAGCCGAGGAATTCGTCACCATGCGCGAGAAGGTGTTGCGCGGATTTTGAGCCAACGCGCACCCGGTCAAGGCCGGATGGTCAGGTTGCCGCCGGTTCAGCCTTGAAGATGCCTGCATCCACCAGCCGCTGGATGCCCGCAGGCGAAATCTCGGCAGCCGGCGCGTCGCCACCGATGATGCCCAATAGCAGGCCTTCATCCCGGTCCGGGCCGGCCTCGACACATTCGAAGCGTCGCTGCACGCCGATCGGGCAGGCGATGAAATCCAGCGGCCCAAGCGTCACCGCCTCGGCGCCGCGGTCGAGTTCCCACTCGATCTTCCATTTGCCGTGCATCACCATGAAGGTCTCGACGGTGTCGTGGTTGTGCATGAGCACGCCGCAGCCCGGCTTGGCTGCAACGAAGGCCATGCCGAAGCCGGCGCGCACGTGGCTGATGGCCGCCGGCGCCAGATCGCCGAACGGCGAAAACTGGCCTTCCCCCCTGGGCTGGGAAAAGCCCAGCACGTTCCGGAAGGTGCGCTGGCAATCAGGTAGCGCCATGTCCGGCAAGCCGGTATTGCAGCGTGTGAGGTCGGAAAAGCGTGCGATGCTTTTTGTCATCTCGTCGCGCGAGGGTTGAATCACCTTGATCGCCATGGGACTCTCCGGTGGAGTTCGAAAACGCCGATTTAATCAGAACGCTGGTGTAGCCACAAGAAACGAGCGCCAATCCCGACATTCGCGTCAGTTATGTGCGCAGCAGGTACGTGGCGCCGACAGGCTTGTGCCGTGCACCCTGCCCAGTCGGAGCCGCGCCTGAAATGCCGGTCGGACTTTCGCATTTTCACGCCATGTGCGAGGATTCGCCGGAATTCCGCGCTTACTCGATTGCCCGGCAATACCGGGCCATAGAGCGCGCAACCCCGGCTGCTGGCCGCGGCCGACTGATCGATTGACGGGGCGATGAATTGAAGAACGTAATGTGCGAGATGTTCGGCATCGATCTGCCGATTTTTGCGTTTTCCCATTGCCGCGACGTGGTGGTCGAAGTCTCGAAGGCCGGCGGCCTGGGAGTGCTCGGCATGGCACGCATGAGTCCGGCGCGGGTGCGCGAAGAGCTCAGGTGGATCGACGATCACATCGGCGGCAAGCCCTATGGCATCGACGTGCTGATGCCCGCGACCTACCAGGATTTCGATGGCCTGAAGTTCGAAGCCGAGCAGCTCTTTCCCAGGCCGCAACTGGATTTCGTGCGCAAGATGCTCGACGATGCGGGTGTGCCGCGGCTGCCGCCCGAGCAAGCCAGGCAGATCGAGAGCGAACTGGTGGGCCAGTTCAATTTCACGCCACGCGAAAGCGAGGAAATGCTCGAGATCGCGATGCAGCACCCGATCAAGCTGATCGTCAACGCGCTCGGCACGCCGCCGGCGGCGCTGGTGACGCGTGCGCACGCGCGCGGCATCAAGGTTGCGGCACTGGCCGGGTCACCCAGGCA
>CAYYFR010000391.1:0-3248 GCA_964470865.1 uncultured Burkholderiales bacterium
CGCCGCGCGCCTGCAACGTGTGTTCGCCCTGTTCCCGCGGCTCAAGGATCGCCAGACCCAATTGGCGGGATCGCTCTCCGGTGGTGAGCAGCAGATGCTGGCGATCGGCCGCGCGCTGATGGCCGGGCCGCGCTTGCTGTTGCTCGATGAACCTTCGCTCGGCCTGGCGCCGCGCCTGGCCACCGAGATACTTGAAACCCTGGGCGACTTGAATCGCCATGGCATGGGCATCCTGTTGGTGGAGCAGCGCGCGCCGCTGGCCCTGAAGCTGGCCAAGCGCGCTTATCTGCTGGCGCTGGGCAGGGTGGTGGCGGAAGTGACACCGGACCAGATCGCTTCGCCGCATGATCTGGCGCGCTACTACTTCGCGGCGGCCTGAATTGCGGCGCGCGCTTGCGTGGTTGCCCTGGCTGGCCGGCGCGCTGTTGCTGGCCTATACCTTCGTCGCCGGCGGCTATCTGGTCACGGTGCTGGGTTTCGCGGCCCTGTACGCGATCTTCGTCACCGGGCTCAATTTTTTCATGGGTTATACCGGCCAGGTGTCGTTTGGCCAGAATGCCTTTGCCGCCATCGGCGGCTATACCTCGGCGGTGCTGACGGTGACGCACGGTTGGCCGGTGTTCGCTGCGATGCCGCTGGGTATCGCCGCAGCTGCCTTGCTGGCGCTGGTGATCGGCTATCCGACCCTGCGCCTGCGCGGCCATTACCTGGCCATGGCGACGTTGGCCCTGGGCATGATCGTGCAGGAAATCGCGGTGCAGTGGGACCGCGTGACCATGGGCTATACCGGGATCGCGGCGATTCCACCCCTGGGTGCGTTTGGCTGGGAACTGCCCAACGAACGCGCGCAACTGGCCGCATTGCTGGCGGCCCTGGCACTGGCGGTGTGGGTGTCGGGCCGCCTGAAGCACTCGCGCCTGGGGCACGCCCTGGCGGCGATTGCCGGCAGCGAGGATGCGGCGCGTGCCCTGGGCATCGACGTGGCGCGCTACAAGCTGCTGGCTTTCGTGATCGCCGCCGCCTATGCGGCCTTCGCCGGCTCGATGTTCGCGCATTTTGTGGGCTTCGTGAGCCCCGAGGTGTTCGGCCTGCACATGGTGGTGCTGGGCTTCACCATGCTCTATGTCGGCGGCATCGGCACGGTCTACGGCCCGTTGATCGGCGCCTTAATCATCAGCCTCTTGCCCGAGACCTTTCGCAGTTTCAAGGATTATCAGGATTTGGCCTATGGCGTGGCGCTGATCGTGATCCTGATCTATGCGCCCAAGGGGCTGACCTCGCTGGCGCGTTTGTGGGCACAGCGCAGGACGGCAACTGCGGCCCCCGCGGTGGAAGCCGCGCCGCACAAGAAGGCGTCGGCATGAGCCTTCTCAGCGTCGAGAGCGTGACCCAGCGTTTCGGCGGGCTTACCGCGCTCGACAACGTGAGTTTCGACATCGCCGCCGGCCAGGTCAGCGCGATCATTGGTCCCAATGGCGCCGGCAAGACCACGCTATTCAATCTGATCTCGGGCTTCCAGAGCCCGCTGTCCGGGTGCATTCGCCTGGGAGACCGCGACATCACCGGCCAGGCGCCGCATCGCATCGCGGCACAGGGCATCGTGCGCACCTTCCAGCTGGTGCAGCTGTTTCCGGACCTGAGCGCGCAGCAGAATGTCGAGGCCGGCTGCCACCTGCGCGGGTCGGGCGGCGTGTGGGCCGCGCTCACGCGTAGTGCCGGCGCCCGGCGCGAGCTTGCGGAAGCGGCGGCCATCGCGCGCGAATTGCTGGTCTTTGTGGGCCTGGGCGAGCGCGCCGACATGCCGGCGGCTGCGCTGACCTATGGCCAGCAGCGGCTGCTGGAAGTGGCGCGCGCCATGGCGGCCGGGCCGCGCTTGTTGCTGTTGGACGAGCCGGCAGCCGGCTTGAACATGCAGGAGACGCTGCATCTTGCCGGCGTGATTCGTGCGGTGATTCAGCGCGGCGTCACGGTGCTGCTCATCGAGCACGACATGAACCTGGTGATGCGTGTGGCCCAGCACATCGTGGTACTCGACTTCGGCCGCAAGATCGCCGCAGGGTCGCCGCAGGCGGTGCAGAACGACCCGGCGGTGCTGGAAGCCTATCTGGGCGGGGTCGAGACGGGCGCGTCCGGCATGACTGCGGGCGCGCATGCCTGACAGCACCTTTCTGCTGCAGACCCTGGTGTCGGGCATCGGCACCGGTTGCATCTATGGCCTGATCGGCATCGGCTTTTGCGTGATCTACAACGCCTCGGGCATTGTCAATTTCGCGCAGGGCATGTTTGTCATGCTGGGCGGCATGCTGACCCACGCCTTTCTCACCCGCGCCGGCCTGCCGCTGCCGCTCGCCGCCCTGCTTGCCATCATCATCGTGGCCTTGATCGGCGTGGCGGTCGAGCGCCTGGTGGTGCGGCCGCTGTGGCGGCGCAATGCCACCATGTTCGTGATGATCCTGGCCACCCTGGCGGCGCAGATCGTGGTCGAGCGCCTGACCTTGCTGGTGGCAGGCGACCAGCCGCGCACCTTCGGCGGATTTTCGGATGCGCCGCCGTTCAAGCTGGGCGGTGTGGCGATCAGCGTGCAGTTGCTGTGGATCGCAGGCATTTCGCTGGCGCTGGTGCTCGGGCTGGCACTTTTCTTCGCGCGCACCCGTACCGGCCGCGCCATGCGCGCCTGCGCCATCAATCGCGAGGCAGCCGCGCTGCAGGGCATTCCGGTGGCGCGCATGCTGGGCTTTTCGTTCGCCCTGTCCGCCGGGCTGGGCGCTGTGGCGGGCATTCTCATCACGCCGACCCAATATACTTCGTTCAATGTCGGCGTACCGTTCGCCATCAGCGGCTTCATCGCCGCGATCCTGGGCGGCTTCGGCAGTGCCGGCGGCGCCTTCGCAGGCGGCATCATGCTGGGTGTGGCGCAGGCGGCGGCGATCGTGATGTTCGGCGCCGGCTTCAAGAACGTGGCCGCGCTGTCGATCCTGCTGGTGTTCCTGCTGGCGCGGCCGGCGGGATTGTTCGGCAAGGCACATTGAACTTTCTGGAGGATCAGCATGAACCTGCATCAAGTCGACTGGAGCAAGATCGAGTGGCAGGCGGTGCGCGAAGGTGTCGAGCGCAAGGCGTTTTCCGGTGCTGGCGCGACCCTTGCGCTGCACCGCCTGATGCCCGGGCATGAACCGCGCCCGCATCAGCATCCGCACGAGCAGATCGTCTATATCCTGGCCGGGCAAATCCGTTTTCATGTCGGCGAC
>CAYYFR010000392.1:0-3247 GCA_964470865.1 uncultured Burkholderiales bacterium
CCCACAGTTGAATAGTCAAAATCATGTTACTCGAACCTCAGAATGCCGCACTGTTCTTCAAGTTGCACCGGGCCTTGATGTTTTTCGTCAACCAGCGTTTCAATGTCATTTCGGGCCACCTCGCGGCCCCAGAAGATTTGGCCAACTATTCTCCGCAGATTCATATCAATCTGCGCGATGCATTACTTGGCCATATAGACCTCATCGGGGCGTTTGTCGATGAAAACCCGGCCGAACTGACATCTGATGAACTCGACATCGTCCACTCTTGGCGGCATTTTGTTTATGGCAAGTTCATCGTCTTGCGCGACCTGTCAAAGTACACGGTGTTTCTTTCGACCACCGATCCGGCCATTGCCTACGGTGTGCTTGCGCTGGCCGATCCGTTTGATTACCTGATCGGGCCTGCACTACCGATCATGACCCAGACTGTCCTGCTGCCCTTCATGGGCAGCATCGTTTACGACGGCGTGATGAACAGTTACAACGTATCGTTCGGCCCGGGCATCCGGCGCTCCATGAATGAGAACTTCAAGGAGGCCAAGGCACGCCACGGCATCATCACCTCACTGCCGATGTCGATGGAGCCGCTGCCGGCCAAGCCGCCGAAAACCATTGCAGAGCCGAGACCGCCGTCGAAAGAGGATAAGTACGAAGCTTTACAGGTCATCATGGGCTTGATCGACCCGTTTTGCAAAGCGCATTTGAACGACGAATATGCCGTGCTTTGCCGCAAACTGGCCGAGAAGCTGGCGCGTAAGCGGCCCTCGCCCCTGCTCCAAGGCAGTCCAAACGCCTGGGCCAGTGGCATTGTGCGCGCGGTGGGCGGGGCTAACTTCCTGCACGACAAGAGTCAGAAACCGTATATGCGGTCAACTGACATCGATCACTACTTCGGAACCAGACAAAGCAGCGGGACGGCAATGGCCAAGGCGATCCGGAAGTTGCTGAAGATTTATCAGATGGACCCCGTTTGGACATTGCCGAGCCGCGTGTATGACAACCCCCTGGTGTGGATGATTCAGGTCAACGGCATGACCATCGACGTTCGCCGTGCTGCAAGAGATGTGCAGGAGATAGCCTTCATCAAGGGTTTGATCCCGTTTATTCCTGCGGATTGGAAGCGTTGAATTCGAACCGAACCCTTGGACAATTGCTGGGTTGCTATAAAAAATTTCAATGCCATTTCTGGAGTAATCCGGCCATATCCGTCAGCGTCAATCGTTGATTTGGCGCCAAAGACGCCTGATCGCGCCTGAAACCCCGCCCCGGCATATCCGTTGTCTGTGCCTGTGGCCACCTGGGCGGCGGAAGTTTGCGGCGCAGGTGGCCACAGGCACGAGTCGCCCCCGGCGAGCGAGCCTTGTCGTCTTGTGCCCTACCACGCGACGCGCTTACCGAACTCATTGCCCGGCATGAGTTGCGCTTGCGGATTGACTGCGTCCGATCCACGGTCCTGCATCTCCCACAGCGGCGGCCCCCGCGCCGGCCGCGGACGCGGCGCTTGCGTCGGCTCGCCCAGGTGACCGAGAATCGCCTGGATCACCGCCGCTTCGGTGATGAAGGCGATGATCCGCATCGCGCCACCGCACCTGGGACACAGCAGAGGCAGCACCTCGTAGATGCACAGCGCGCCGGCAACAGCGCCCAAACGTAGCGGGCTGCCTGGCGATGCCCCGGCTCGTCGGTTGCGTCGGTCGGTGGCGCGACGGCTGGCTGCGAGAGTGGAATCGACAGGGGTGCAGGCCATCAACAAGGAGTTGCACAAGCGTCCGACTTCGACCGGGGTGCGCTACTGCCTGCAATGCCAGCCGCTGGGCGAGGACGAAGGCACGCCGGTCGGACTCGAAGCCGCGCGCACCCGGCTGGCGAACAGCAGCTCCGACCTCTGGTCGGCGCAAGACCGGCGTCGTCGGGGCCATGCTGCGGCAACGCATCGGCGCTGAGCGCGAACGCGGCGATGCCGATCCTGGACGGCATGCGGGCGGTGGCGGCAGCCTGGTCGATCGACTCGCGCGCGCTCGACTACCGCCGCTGGCACCGTTTCCGTGTCGCACGCCTGCAGGGATGTGCGCCAGGATCTTACTGATCTGCACCCCCTCGGTGACGAATGCAATGTTGCGCATATTGCCGCCACACAGGGGGCACACCAGCGGGAACACCTTTTTGTCTCGTCCATGTTGATCACCATTCTTGGATCATCAAGCCAATGGTAGTTGGGCCGAAAACCTACTCCTTCAGCGCATTATTTGATCCTGCTGATTACCCAAGTAATCGCGAGCTCGCGATTACTTGGGCACGCCGCGACGGAGTAGCGCCTGCTTGAGCACGCCCTCGACATCCAGTGCGGTTTCGCCCAGGGAGAAGGCGCTGTGGGTCACCAGGCGCGAGGCATCGTCGAGCAGGCTCACCAGGTAGGCCTTGCGCATCCGGCCGTTGACCGGCACGCTCGGGTCGTGCATCACGTCGCCGTACCACAGGCTACAGGCGAGGCTGGCGACGAAGCTGCGGCGCTCCTCGGGCGCGCGCCGGCGCCGCCGAGCGGGCGCGACAGGCCGTGCTGCTGCAACAGGCGATGCACGGCCGAGCGCGACACCGTTCCCGCACCGATCAGGCCCTGTGCGTGCAGGAGGCGCAAGACCTGGCGAATCGAGCGCGCCGGCCGTTCCCGCTTGGCGGCCAGAATGGCGTGCTGGATCGCCTCGGTGAGCCGGGATCGGCCGCGGTCGGTGCGTTCCTTGGGCACCAGGCCATCGATGCCCGCGCGCCGATACTGGTGATACCACGCCAACAGCGTCTTCTCGCTCAGATGGTCGCGGCGCGATCCGGGAATGTCGTAGGAACGCTGCGCCAACTCGCGCACGATGCGCTGCGTATCGCCGCGCGCCAGGTGTTCGCGGCTCAGTAGCGGTCCCAGAACCATCAGGCGAAACAGCGCCATGGGGTGAATCTTCGGCAACATCTCAGGACTCCTCGTGGTGGTCAACAGGAACCTCGATGAAACCGGTTTACTGCAGCCGCCGCCAGTGGGCAAAGTGTGTGGGGGGCCGCCCGGAAGGCCCCCCCACACGGTCCACGCTCGATCGGCAACGCGGCACCTCGGGACATCACGGCACCGCCATTACGCGATCCAGGCAGGCCATGGCCTGCGCCAGGCCCGGGCGGGCGAGGACTTGACGCCAGAACGGCGGGCCGTCCGCGGTGCGCCCCAGTTCCGGCCAGTGGCCGCGTAGATGAAACATAAAGG
>CAYYFR010000393.1:0-3243 GCA_964470865.1 uncultured Burkholderiales bacterium
GCGAATTGTTGATCGAAGCACTGCAAGCGTCGCCGCATCGCGAGATCGAGATCGAGCCACACCGTTCTGCGATGCCAGTGCGGGCGGTCAAGCTGTGAGCGGCTGGTTGCTCGATACCAATGTGATTTCGGAGCTGCGTCGACCGCGCCCCAATGCGCGCGTGCGAAGCTTCGTCGCTGGCCAACGGCTCGAGGACTTGTTCGTCAGCACCGTCACGTTCGCTGAAATCCGATACGGCATCGAGACGGTCGACGATCCGATTCGCCGCGCTGAACTGAATGACTGGCTGCTGCACAGAGTGCGACCCATGTTCGATCAGCGCGTACTTGAAGTCTCCGAGGATGTCATGTTCAAGTGGCGCCTCCTCGTCGAAAACGGCCGGAAGGTCGGCCATACGTTTTCGCAGCCTGACTTGATCATCGCGGCAACCGCCCTGCAACACGGGCTGACGGTCGTGACCCGCGATACCGGTGACTACAAGCTCGCGCGAGTCCCGCTGTTGAATCCCTGGCTCGACGAATCGTCATGACCTCGTTCCCTGCCTAGCTCAGCGACGAAGACGGGGACTCAAAGAATTGGAGAGACAGCTTTCGAGCCGTCGATTTGCAAGGCTGACTGGAATGGGTCGACTCGAGCCGCCGACGCCGAGCGGAAGCAGTCGGCCGCGCTGGCAACATGGCGACCGGCAACTCCCGGGTGCCGCGGCTTACTGGCAGTCCCGTCCACAAGCGGGTGCCGCTTACCGGCGACTGCAAGGTTCTTCGCGTTTGCTCGACGGACAGAAAATGTACCGTCCGAAAGGCGTGTTTCCGCCGCGCCCATGCCAGGAGCAAATGTCATCCAAGGGTAGGGCCGATCCTTGAAGCCTGCAAACGCGTGAATGACAATCGATTCGACAAGCGTCTGTTGCGCCCCTCGCCTGGAGTTACTGCACATGCCTCGGTATCTTCACGTCCTCTTCGCGGCTGTCATTGTGCCAATGCTGATGACGTCGCCAGCACTGGCCGATGCGGGCGTTCCCGACCCCTCGCGGCTCAAGGCGCACATTGCGTTCCTGAAGGATAGGAATTTCAATGCCATTACCCGAACCTGGTGGCCATCGCCGCCGACTGCGTGGGCGCCCGCTGCGCCCGGCTGGTCTGCACCGACGGCATACCGGCTGCCGCGCAGCGAACCCTGCTCGCCCAACTGGCGCAAGCCGGCGCCCGGCTGCGCTATCACGGCGATTTCGACTGGGCGGGACTGCGCATCGCCAACCACGTCATGCGCACCGGGCAGGCGCGGCCCTGGCGTTTCATGGCGCGGGATTACGAGGCAGCCGCCACAGACGCCCCGGCCCGCTTTGGTCCGCGTCAACTACGGCAATTCGTCGCCCTCGCGCGGCACTTCACCGCCCTTGCGCTTGAGCAGACGTTTGAAAGCGGCCAGATCCGCGCGTGATTTTCGTGCCGAAAAACAAGCCGCCGTGTTCAACACCGCGAGTTTTTCCGCGACCGCCGTAGCGACGAACTGATTCATGCCGGTGCCCTCGCTGCGCGCCACTTTTCGAAAACAGGGGCTGGCGGTCGAACTGGCCTCGTTACCCGAGCAGATTCGCGGTTTCGGCCATGTGAAGGAGGCGGTGCTTGAAAAGGTGCGCGCGAAGCGCGATGCGTTGCTGGCGGCGTGGCGCAGCCCGGAGACACCGCTCAATCGGGCGGCGTAGTCCGCCCGCTACCTGCTAATGCGCGGGGCGCGACTCGAGCACGTCCAGTCGCGACCGAATTTCCTTGATTATTGATTCCAGCTTGTCGAGCGTATGCCGGTGTTCGGTCAGTTCGGCAGCGGTTTCTGTTTCGTCACGCTTGAGGCCGAAGATCGACTGCTCTACTCGTGCCAAGCGCCTTTTCATATCGTCGAAGCCACTCTCCATCTTCCGACCCATGTCGGCGATATTCCGGCCCAAGCCGGCGATGTCCTCGCGCATGATGCGTAGGTGTTCGGTCGTCAACGGCACAATCTTCTCGGGCATGGCGGCTCCTGTCCGGCGGGAGTTTAGCAAGGATAGGAAATTCAAGGCCACTTTTCCGGCCCGCGCTGTTCCTTAATCTGCCGGTTCAGACCGGCGCGCTGCTTCCTGCAGCACTTGGCGAACCCGGTTACCTGTCGCTGCGTCGCCTGTTGCGGGCGCCGCCATGGTGGGCGGTGGCCGATGTGACGGTGTACGTGTGCGAGAACCCGAATCTGGTGGCCATCGCCGCCGACTGCGTGGGCGCCCGCTGCGCCCCGCTGGTCGGTACCGACGGCATGCCGCCCGCCGCGCAGCGAACCCTGCTCGCCCAACTGGCGCAAGCCGGCGCCCGGCTGCGCTATCACGGCGATTTCGACTGGCCGGGACTGCGCATCGCCAACTACGTCATGCGCACCTGGGAAGCGCGGCCCTGGCGTTTCATGCCACGGGATTACGAGGCAGCCGCCACGGACGCCCCGCACACGCGGCGCGATCTGGACGGTGCCGGCGTCGAGGCATCGTGGGACGCCGCCGTGGCGCCGGCGATGCGGCGCCACGGTGTGGCGATCGCGGAAGTAGCCGGGGCCGCCTCGTTGCTGGAAGATCTCGGGCGGCCCCGACCTGGAAGGAGCGAAAAAGCGTTACGGTATAGCCTTGTCCATTCTTCACGTCTGTTTTGTTTTTCTCGGCATTCAAAATGCGCCCTTCAGAAGCACTTGCCCTCCATCGAGCCGCGATTCGCAGAATTGCGGAGAGCCATCGCGTCAGTAATGTGCGCGTGTTTGGTTCGGCTCTGGACGGCAGCGACAAGGAGGGCAGCGATCTGGATTTGCTTGTCGAGCCCACTAGCGAAACGTCGTTGTTTGACATTGGCGCAATTCGTCATGAGCTCAAACAACTTCTGGGCGTACCGGTGGATGTGCTTACGCCTCGCGGCCTGCCGGACAAATTCCGTCAGCGCGTTCTCGATGAAGCAGTGCCGGTATGACCAGAGCCGAAGCGTTGCGATTGCCCGACTATTTGGGCCATATCCTCGAAGCCGTGGCGCGTATCGACGAATACACAGCCGACATGACTGAGGCTGTGTTTCTTGAAACCATGCTGGTTCAAGACGCAGTTATTCGCAACTTTGAAGTGATCGGCGACGGTAGACGGCACTGAAAGCGATGATGCTCGTCGCTCCGCCGCACTGCGGGCACAGCAATGGCAGCACCTCGTAGATGCGCGCCAACAGAAGCGCCCAGACGTAGCGC
>CAYYFR010000394.1:0-3230 GCA_964470865.1 uncultured Burkholderiales bacterium
CAAGACGCTACAGGTGGTTAGAGGAAATGGGCTGGTCGAGTTTGCTGAAGAATGCTATCGAGTGACTGGCGAAAAGAACGTCCTGAAAAATATCCGTGCCTTTCAGTCCGGCAAAGTCGAGCACAACGCCCTTCGGGAATGCATCGTCGATGCATGTGACGTCATCATGCGGCACACTGATGACTATGAGGAAACGCTGCGCGCTACCGAGATAGCCGAGGCAGCGGCACAGAATTTCGTGGCATCGGTGAATAAACTCGAAAAGCAAGTGCAGCAGCGACTGGCCATTGTTGAGGCCCGAATTCAGTTTGAACGACAAACATTTCTGGAAGATATGGAGGATGCAATTCATGACGCCGGCAATGCCATTGAGCTGGACGTTTCCGACCGACTCAAGATTGACCAAGTAAAGCTACCGAAAGTTTGGGAGAGCATTGGACGTACGAGCTTTGGCAAGGAACTGGAGCGACGAATCGACCGGATCGTTTCCCGACGAGAGAAAACCCTTCGGCTCCTCAAAGAGGATCTCCGGCTATTCCAGGAGGACATGCGGCTAAGCAGTGTATCGATACTGCAGCAGCGTCATCACACCCACTTCACGAAGCTGATGCCTCCACTACGAATTCGCACTCGAATAGCGAACACCGTTGAAGACGCAGCAGACGTCACGATTGGTGTTGGCATTCTGTCACTGGCAGGCACGGGTGCAGCTGCCTATGCGTTGGGAACGGCCGTAGTACTTCCGCTCATTGCCCCTATAGCGCCTTTCGTTGGTGGCGCCATGGTGGTAGCCGGGGTCATCAAGTGGCTTAGTGACTCAGCCGGCCGTAAGGACAAGGAGATTCGTCACAAGCGTGAGGCTTTTGAAAAAGCGTTGCGCGAGCAACTCGAAGGCGCGCAGGTGTGTCTTGATCGGCAGCTTGATGACCTCGCCAACGAATTCCTGCAGACAGGAAAAAACATGCTTGAACCGTTGATGTTGGAAGCCCAGGCATCCGTGCGTTTGAACGATCTTCAAGTCAAGACGGCCAAGCGCCTGATCAAGCAATCCCGAACTGCGGTTACCGAGGTTATAACGAAGGTGGCTGCCCTGCCCGCTTGAGTCATCAGGAAATGCGGATCGGATCATCACTTTTTTCATAGGGCATTTCTGTTCTAGGTCAATTTTTTCTGGACCCTCGCTCTCATGCGCAATGATGCGCATTCCCTGAGAAAACCAGCCCCGCAGCGTGTAGGTTTCCCCGTTCTTTACCACCGGGTCGAGCTGCTTCTTGTAGGCGTCCTTGGTCACGGTGATGCCGGCCGAACCAAGCGCCAACTTGGTGCGCCCATCGGTGCCGTAGGCGGCGATGAGCCCGTACTCCACCACCGCGAAAAATCCGCTGAAGGTCAATGTCGAGTAGCCAGACGGCATCGCGAAATCAGTGCGCACGAGATCGCCCTGCGCACCCACCGAGACCGCGAACACGGCGAATGAGTTGAACGGGAACTGCTGGTATTCGGTGACCGCGCCATTGGCAAGATTCATCGCCAACACGGACGCGATGGTATTGATCGACAGGTCGCCGGCGATGGCAGCCTGCAACAGCGTAAGGATCGGCGCCGCGCTGCCGGTGACCGGGATGTAGTCGGAAATCGAGACGTTGAGCAGCTTCAGCGTGTCCGCGGCGCTGCCGGTCACGCCCAGGAGGCCGGTGCCGCCGCCCGTCAAACGGCGCAACGATCCCGACACCTTCCCCTGCGAAGTCAGGGTGCCGGCAATTTGTCAATTGCCGATCGCGGCAAGGTGAGGGGAACCGCAACGGCGCCGTTGGTGACCTGCGTGACCACAAAGCTGGCCGCCTTCGGCGTCGACAGCTTTGCCGCCACAGCGCCAATCGAGCCGGAGGATCCGCTGATGCTAGCCGTCAGCAGGGTCAGCGACATCGCCGCATTGACCGACCCGAGGATGTTCGAGGTCAGGAGCGGCAGCGATGCAGCAACAGATCCGCTCGAAGTCAGATTCCCGCTGATTGCCGCCGTCAGCAAGCCGACTTTCGCCGTGACGGTTGCACCCACGCCGCCAGTGCCGGTGATCATGGCGACAAGAACGTCCGCCAATGTGATCGTGCCGACACTGGCCCCGGTCTCTCCGCCATCGAGCAGCGGCAGCGCCGGGTTGGTGCCGTCGTTCGGCTGCCATTGGTTCCGAGATGCAGCGGCAAGGCCGGTCGGCGCCAGCCGATACCGCGGATTCATGGTTTACGCTTCAGCTATTGCGTGAACAACGCGCTCAAAATCGAGACTCAGCGACCCCGGCGAAACGGTCGGGCTTCTTGGGTTGGAGCATTCCACAAGATTCCGATAGGTCCTGAGGGCTGGAACTGCCCTCAACCACAAAGCCTTCGACCTCAAGACCACGATCAGTGCCCCGCGGGCCACCGCGTTTTCGATGAGTGAAAACGTGTACCGCTGAGAGGGAAAAAGCGTCTTTGTATCAACGTACTCATTCGAGTGATACGGCATGTATTGCGCGAGGAACAGCTTTTCGCAAAGGACGTCGGTGTCGAAACGCTGCAGCAACGCCTTGACCTGCCAGCGCGCGTACGACTTGCCCGGGCATGCCGGCAATTCGGGGTGGAGAATGTAGTAGCCGGCCTCATGGTTGAGATTCGCCTTGCTCATTCTTCGATAGATATCGTTGGCCTCACCTAGTTCATCCCCCGGCTTGTCGCCAGGGTTCAGCGTCAACAGCACCACCGGTGCCTTCGGATCTCCAATATAGGGCACCGGTCGCAATTTCAAGTTGATTCGGCCCGTCTGCTTGCGCTCGCATTTGGGATGCGCATTGTGTTGGGCGACCAAGGCCGAATCGCCGGTAAGGACGAACGGCGCCGACTTCGGCAAATCAAGCCAAGGGTTTTTCATTTAAGGCCTCAAGGTGATTTAGAAGGTCCCGCTGAACAGCGATTCTATTTGGCGCCGGCCGGAACAAGTGCTGCGCTTCGCGGCACCGTTTCGGCGCCATGCCGCCGACGCTTGGCGCCCTCCCTATTTAGTGCCTGACCGAGAACCTCCGTTCCCCATTGGAGGAAGGCTCATTGTGTAAGACGAAGATTTTCGCAAACGGGGGTTTTGGGGTGATTTTCGGTGGACTGATGGCCCAAAGTTAGCTTTGTACGGCAATCTTCGTTTCGAATGTGCAGCGGTCTGGGTGCAAAACTTCTCCTCGAAGATCGTGAATTCCTGTG
>CAYYFR010000395.1:0-3226 GCA_964470865.1 uncultured Burkholderiales bacterium
ATCCTTATGCGGTGTGAGTTACTGCGGCTGGGAATAAGATTTTCAAGCGGTATGTGTCCGGGCCCACTGGGACCGGCTCGCCCGCTCAGGGATGGTGCGTCTGGGGATCCACGCCTACGGCATCCAGACCGGGCGCAAGACCGAGGACATCGATTTCGCCGTGATTTTGGAAAGCTGGGATGCCTTTTCGGCGCTCAGGCAAGCCTTGACAGGGAGCGGGGAATTCATTGAGCGCCCAGACCCGATCCATCGGCTGCGTCATGCCGGTTCCTCGCTGCTGTTCCGCATCGTGCCGTTCGGCGGCGTGAAAGACATGACCGCACCATCGCCTGTAGGAGAAGGAACCATACAAGGAGCATTACAAGCTGCTGGTCGACCACCTGACGAACTTGAACCCGAAGGCGCGCGCGCTGCCGGACGCCGAAGCCGAGCGCAATATGCCACCGCCGGTACGCGACCGCCGTTCATACCACCCTCCCAGCGCGCGGATGGAATCGCCAGCTTCATCAGCAATTCCTCCTGCCACTGCGCCAGCAGAGGCTTGGGTGCCAAGATTAGGATGGGCAGGCTATCCAGCGTGCCGATCAGCTTGGCCAGCGCTCCGAGTTGCAGCGACTTGCCCAGCCCAACGCCATCGCACAGCAGAAAGCGCGCGCCGCGCAGCGGATCATTGCGGTATTTCAGGTGTACCTGGAACGCCAGATTGATGAAGTATTTCTGGTGGTCCCAGAACCCGAAAAGCTCGGTGGCGGTCGGCACCGCGGCCAGCAGCGGCGCAGGGGTGTGCTTTTCTCGCCACGGCCCGACGTGGTCGATGACTGTGCGTTGCGACAAGCGGCCAATCTGGTTGACGATGAATTCGGAAAGCGGAAATCCCTTGGCCCACAAGGCATCGAATTCGTACTGCACCCAGGTCACGCTCTCGGGCGTGTCGTCTTCCCACACCAGTTCGTAATTCTTGGTCCAGGCGCCGGCGCTGTCGTTGGCGCTACCGATGAACGAGGTCTTGCCCCCAGGTACGCCGGGGCCATCGATGATGCCGCCCTTGCCATGCACGAAACCAAACTCGGCATCCGGCACCAACCGAATCTCGAACAAGCGCCCATCCTTGCCGGACGCCATCAGCAGGTCATGCAGCACATGCAGGCGTTGCTGCGCCGGTGCGCCATGCACCTCCACCAGATGCGGAAAATGCCCGGCATTCCAGGCCAGGCGCAGCAAGCCTTCTTCCAGTTCCTTGCGCCGCTGGCCATGCGCACCGTCTTCACGTCCTCGGCGCTGACTTCGGTATTGCAGACAATGCGAATGCGCGCAATGTCGGCGAGCGACTCGCTGGCCAACTCCAGCAAGCTGCTCTGAAAGTAGCCGGCAATGCGGTCATAGCGCTGCGCCCCGGCGAGGCGCGGTTTCAGGAATTCATCGTAAAGACTGGCACGGCGGGAACTGAAGCGGCGCAGCATGGCGAGAATCAGGCGCGCTGCGCGGCCAGGCAGGCCCCTTCAATCACCGCCTCGGACAAGAAATAGCCCGCCCGGCGCAAATCCAGCAAGGTCGCGCGCAACTCCGGCAGCAAGCTACGTCGATGGGCTTCCACCAGCAGGCCGGCGGTGCCCTTCACCGGCAAACCGTAGACGTGCTGGGCGATGCGTCGTCCCCGCTTTTCGTCGAGGATGGCCAGGCAGGGCGCGCACGAGCGCGCCAAGGCGATGACCGCCGCCTCCCCTGCGTCCAGTTCGGCGATCAGCAAGGGATCAGGCTCGGGCGCGGGCCGCACCTGCGCCGCATAGCGCGCATCTGCCAGCGCATCGGCACCGGGCCGGCCGAGACCGGCGACGGCCACCTCCTGATACACCGCTTCCGGAATCCAAAATTCCTGAAACAGCAAAAACAGCAGATCAAGCCGACCGACCAGCGACAGCGCCACCAGCGGGCCGGAATTGATGACCGCGCGCTCGATCATGGGGCAAACTCGTCGGCCAACTCAGCCTCGGACAGATCGGCCACCGCCACGCCCGAACGGCTGGCGGCCAGCAGAAACTCGACGCGCCCCATGTCGCAGAGCCGCCCCGCCTTGCCCGACGAAATGCGCCCCTGCTCGAACAGTTTCAGTGCCAGCAGAAAGCGCGCCTCGTCAGAAAAATTGTCCTGCAAATAGGCGCCCGACGGCAGGCCGGCCATTGGCAGTTCAATCGTCATCATCGTCATCGACATTTCGTTCTCCTCATTACGCGATGGTGCTCAACGCCAATGGCCAGTTGACCAATCGGCTCTGATAGACGGCCCAATATGGCAATTGTGCCGTCATTTCCTGCAAATAGGCCAGGATGGCCGTCAGCCGGGTGGTGCGCAGGTTCCAGAAATCAGTGCTATCGACCAGATGCTTCCCGGCACGCTCCACGTCGGCGCCCCCCCTGCAACAGCTTCAGGGCGTGATAGATGTGGCAGGTCGGTGAGCACGGTCTTCACGTCCTTCAGCGTGCAGTGTTACCGGCGGTGCAAATCCGCTAGTAGATGGCGACGAATCGAGATTGGGTGTTGCATAACGGCAAGGGGCCTGTAAAGGCCCCGAGTGTTTTGCAAAGCTGAGAGCTGGCGATCAGAACGGCGGATCGGTGGAATTGGCGTTCACAGGATCGGTAGTTGGAAAGGCGGTACGCTGTTCGCGCAGGACTTCGTGCAGCCCGATCTCGTAGTGCGTCCGGATTCGTTCACGCAGATCGTCGAGCACCTCGACCACAGCGAGGGCCTGTTCCGGAGTCCAGTCGTCGGGAAGGATGAAGGCGAGGCCCCGCATCATCCGCTGTCAAGCGCCGCCGAACCGGTGCCCGACGAGGTGATTCGCCAGTATCGCGCGGTGACGGTCGCCGATTCCGTGCAGCGTGGCGCGGGCATGTCGATCGGCCTGTTGGCGGGCCAGGACGTATTCACCGTGGCAAGCATGCCGGCCAAACTGGACGCGCAGACCCGTGCAATGGGTGTCGGTTTCCTGCCGACCTGCCTGGCGCAGCCGTATATCGATACCGGTCGGCTGGTGGTCAAACGGGTGCAACGACCTGAATACCAGGTGCAGGTCAGCTATGCCTGGGGCAAGGGTGCCGCTGACTCACAGGGGCGGGCGTTGCGATGGTGGCTCGGGCAGTTGCAAAAGCCGGTCACGCGCGCAGCGCTGCTTGGTGAACACTGAAAAACCAGTGGCGGGCGGAACCGGCATGGCTGGCAGCTTCGA
>CAYYFR010000396.1:0-3216 GCA_964470865.1 uncultured Burkholderiales bacterium
AAATGTCGTAGGCGGTGCCGTGCGCCGGCGTCGTGATCGGGATCGGCAGGCCGCCCTGTACTGTGACGCCGCGCTCGAAACCCATCAGCTTCATGGCGATCCAGCCCTGATGGTGGTATGCCGCCAACTGCGCCTGGTCAGGAACGGGTATCGCGGTATCGGGCGTCAGGCATCTATCAGGCCGCGCTTCGAGCGTCGCCCGGCAATACCGCCGATCATGGCGAGCCCGGCAAGAAGCATGGCGTAACTCTCCGGTTCCGGCACCGGTGCCAGCAGCGCTTGCGCATTTTGAGCGCCGATGAATGCACCGATTTCGCTCGGATCCGCCATCGAGTCGCCCAGCAGCGGTTTCGCTTCGTGATCCGCCGGTTTATAAAAGCCGGTGTATTCATAGAATTCGAAGCGACGCACCACCGCTTTTGCCAAGGGATCGAGGACCTGCCCGCCAAGGTCAAGAATGCCGGCATTGGGATTTCCGGGATCTTTCTGCAGCAGTTGCCATTCCATTTCGGTTCCATTTGCCCGCTTTTCGAGCACGATGCCTTTTGCGTTCAAATTCCCGTGCATGAGGCCTTCCAGACCCTCGGGGTTCTCCAGTTCGGTGGTGAAGACTTTTACCCAAACCGCAGTCCCGAACGGCGGGTCGGCCACTTCAGGTAACGGCGGAGCTTCGATCACCGCCCTGACTATGGGCGGTGCGGGCGGCAAGTTGGGGGCCGGTGGCGGTTGCTGGATCACCGCCCAACTCGGCGCGGGGAGATTGAGCAATACTTTCGTCGTTGTGCCAGGCGAACCAGGTGTCTCGGTCAGCCAGCTATAGGTCGTCTTGGTGGGGTTCTTGCGCACACCAACACCAAAATGATCACACGGCGTGCCAGCCCCGTAGTTGATCCCTCCCCCGCTCCAGCAATTGTCTCCCGGCGTCTGAAACGTCAATGCCGACGGCGTGCCCACGCTGAGCACGCCAGCAAAGGGGGTGCCGCCAGGTGCCAGCCAGTTTCCGGAAAGGCTGTCGTAGGTCGCCTGATAAGTCACGGTTACGCCAAGAGCCGACGGCGCAATGACAGGAGCGCCATAGCGCTCCACGCTTGTGGGAAAGCCGCGATTGGCGCCGCCGAAGGTATCGCTGATGTCGGCGGGGCCAAGGCCTTCGAGTTCGATCTCGAAACCGCGCGCGACCTTGCCGGTGCTGTTGATTGCGTCGAAATTCCCGAGGAACTGGGCAGTGCCCGCGCCAGGTGCGATCGCCAAAGAAGCGCCAACGACAAAAATAGTCAATCCCAACCTCGTCATGATGCAAACCCTTCCATAAAGACCTTCGACAATTGCCCTGTGTTGCCGCACTTGACATGCGCCCGAGTGGATTTGCGCGCAATCGTTCTTCGCCAATCAACTCATCGAACACAGCATGCGCCTGAAATGCGAAGAAACGTTGATGAAAATCAAATGAACTGCAGGCGGGATTGCGATCTCGGTGTGGTGATGGCTGCGGTGCACCGCGAGCACCCACCGGCGCACCGGCAGGCGCGGGATGACATGGTCGGCCAGATGCGCGGCGGTCTCCATCATGCGGCCGGTGGTGCAGGGCGTGCAGACGCGGCGACACTTGCAGGAGCAGGCCATGAGGAAATCGTGCCCGCACCCTGCGCAGCGGGCGCGGGCGAAGCCATGGGCGGGGATGCCGTAGTCGAGGTGGCGGCGCAATTCCCGTCAGGTGACCGCTGGCGCGCTCGCGCGGTGGCGAGCACGATGATGAGCGCCATCGCCAGGCTCATCGCTCAGGTTATGCCCGGCATTTGCCAGCAGCGCGAGCGAATTGATCTGCCATCCGTAAAACGGCTCTATAGCCACAAACACGATATTGAGGACAATGCCGATACCAAAGGCTGGGTTGAAATTGGCCTGGACGTGGCTGTGGTGGGGGTCGTGGTCGTCGTCGCTGTGGGGGTGGTCAGAACTCATTGGCTGCAGCTTTTGTCGGGGCATCGGTTCCAGGGCGCAGAAGCCACGCGGCGCGGCGCACTGTCTTAAGCCAGAGGACGCAGATTGCCAACATGCCTGCCCCCACAATCAGGCCGCTCGCATCGGGCAGGGCGAGGCCCATCAACTGCCGCAGCCAGGGCAGCCCGAGCACTACGGCCAGCAGCAGCGCCACAACAACGACCATGCGTTTGAGCCAGGGGTTGGGACCGGTAATATCCAGCAGCGCCGGGCGCGCCATATCGCGGTTGGCCAGAATCAGCAGCACCACGCCCAGAACCAGGCTGGCGAACACCACTGCACGGCCCTGTGCCGGCGCTTCACCGTGCGCGACCAGCCAGGCATAACCAGCCAGCAGGACTGCGGCCATGCCCACCCCTTGCAGCATGCCGAAGCCCAACTGTGCAAAGGCAAACGGCGAATCCGCCAGCGGACGCGGCGGGCGATCCATCAAACCTTCACTTTCCGGCTCGGCCTCGAACACAATCGAGCATGCCGGATCGATCAACAGTTCCAGCAATACGATGTGTACCGGCAACAACAGCGCCGGCCAGTGCAGCAGCCCCGGCACCAGCGCCAGCGCAATCACCGGCATGTGCACGGCAAATACAAAGCGCGTGGCCTTGCGGATGTTGTCGTCAATCTGCCGGCCGTGGCGAATGGCGGCCACGATGCGCGAAAAACTGTCGTCGAGCAATACCAGCGCCGCAGCCTCGCGCGCCACGTCGGTACCGCGTTCACCCATGGCAATGCCGACGTCCGCCGCCTTGAGCGCGGGCGCATCGTTGACGCCATCGCCTGTCATTGCCACCACTTCGCCGGCAGCACGCAGCACCTGGACCAGCCGCAGCTTGTGCGCCGGTTGCAGCCGGGCGCACAAGTCGACATGGCGCAAGCGCTCGCGCAGTTCGGCATCGCCAAGCTGCGCAATCTCGGCGCCGGTGATCACCGCCGGGCGCTCGGACAAACCAACCTGGCGCGCGATCGCGAGCGCCGTTGCAGGGTGATCGCCGGTCATCATGATCACGCGCACACCGGCGCGCCGGCATTGCGCCAATGCGGCCGGCACTTCCGGACGCGGCGGGTCTGCCATTCCGACCAGGCCCAGAAATTCGAATTCAAAGTCATGCTGGCTCTTCGGCCATACCGGGTTGGCAGCGGTGCCGGAAGTTGTACCGGCCCATCGACCACGCGCCACTCCCAATACCCGCAGGCCACGCGTTGCCATCGCTTCGA
>CAYYFR010000397.1:0-3213 GCA_964470865.1 uncultured Burkholderiales bacterium
GAGGTCATCCATCAATATCGTCCGCCGGTACCGATACTTGAATCCCGGCTTCAGCCGATCAATGGCCTGCGGCGGCTTTCAGGCGTGGTGAGGGTTGCACGGCGGGTTGCACGACGGAGGGCACGGCGGAGTGCACGGCGCCATGCGGCAACGATTCGCGCACCCGTTCGCGGAACCACTGGTGCGCCGCGCTTTTGTGGGTGCGCTCGTGCCAGTACATCGCGATCTGGATTTCCGGCAATTCGAGTGGAATGTCGAACAGCATTAGAGGCAGCAGCGCCGCGAGCCGCTGCGCTGCGCGCGAGGGTATCGCCAGCACCAGGTCGGAATTGGCGACCAGGTAGGCGGCGAGCAGAAAATGCGGGCTGGTTACCGCGACGCGTCGCGTCAATCCGGCGGCGGCCAGAATCGACTCCAGCGCGCCGCTGAAATAGGTGAGGCCGGAAGGCGCCACCGACACGTGGCGCAGCGCCGCGTACTGCGCGGCACCGAGGGTCGGCGTGATGCCGGGGTGGCCTTTGCGCGCCACACCCAGATAGTGCTCGTCGAACAGCGGCCGCCGTTTCAGGGCCGGCGGCGGCTCGACAAAGTAGGCCACCGCGAGATCGATCTCGCCAAGATCGAGTGCCTCTTCGACGCGGCGGATGTTCACCGGCAGCACGTCGACCGAAACGCCGGGCGCCTGATTTGCCAGCATCTCGGTCAGGCGCGGCATCAGCAGAAATTGCGAGTAGTCCGAAGTGGCGAGGCGAAAGCGGGTGCTGCAGGCGGCCGCATCAAAGGCCTCGGCGCCGGCGGTCAAGAGGCGCATGCGCTCAACGATCTCGTGGACTTGGGGGCTTAGTTCGAGCGCGCGCGGGGTCGGCTGCATGCCCTCGCGGCCACGCACCAGGAGCGGGTCGTCGAAGCGGTCGCGCAGACGCGCCAGGGCTTCGCTCATCGCCGGTTGCGACAGACCCATGCGCTCGGCGGCGCGCGACACGCTGCGTTCGCGCATGAGTGCTTCGAAGCAGTCGAGCAATTGCAGGTCGAGATTTTTTTGCGTTGCCACAATCGCCCTTCCCGATAAGCCCTATCGGCACACGCGGCTTCTCGCGCCGGGGGTCGAACACTAGCATACCGTCCTGACTCGACTTTCAGGGAGGCGATCTTGAGCAAGCATGTTCTCATCACCGGTGCCGGGCGCGGCATCGGCGCGGCCACCGCGAAGCTGGCGGCGCTGCGCGGCTATGCCGTCTCGGTCAACTACGTGGCCAACGACGCCGCCGCCAATGCGGTTGTCGACTGGATCGCCTCGCAGGGCGGCCGCGCCGTCGCGGTGCGCGGCGATGTCAGCGATGAAGGCGATGTGAAGCGGGTGTTCGATGCGGCACAGGCGGCTTTCGGGCCGCTCACCGCGCTGGTCAACAATGCCGGCGTGCCCGGCAGGATCGGCCGGGTGGAAAACCTCGATCCAGCGGTGCTGAAGCGTACCTTCGAGGTCAACGTGTTCGCCGCCTTCCTGTGCGCGGCGGAGTTCGCCCGACGCGTGTCCACCAAACACGGCGGCGCCGGCGGCATGGTGGTCAACGTCTCGTCGATGGCGGCCAAGACCGGCTCGCCCAACGAACTGGTGCACTACGCGGCCGCCAAGGCGGCGCTGGAAACTTTCAACTACGGGTTCGCCACGGAAATGGCCACCGAGGGCATTCGCGTCAATTGCGTGTCCTGCGGCCTGATCGAAACCGACATCCATGCCGAGGCCGGCGACGCCTCGCGCCTGCAGCGCTATGCGACGCGCATGCCGATGGCGCGCGCCGGCAAGCCGGAAGAAGTCGCCAACGCGATCCTCTGGCTGCTCTCGGAAGAAGCCTCTTACGTCACCGGTGCGACGCTGCCGGTGGCGGGCGGACGGTAGGGAACAACCGGCAGCAACACGGCCGCGGATGGCGCGGCGATCGAGGGGTTCGCCCCGCATACGAAACGAGTGATTATGTACGAAAGTTACCAGCACCTCAGGTTCGAGCGCCGCGGTCGTATCCTCACCGTGGTGATGAACCGTCCCGAGGTCAAGAACGCCGCCAACGTGCGCATGCACAACGAACTCTCGCGGGTGTTCCGCGACGTAGCCGCCGACCCGGACGCCGGCGTCATCGTGCTCACCGGCGCGGGCGACGCCTTCTCATCCGGCGGCGACATCCGCGCCATGAAGGAAAAGGTCGCCGACCACACCCTGTGGAACGACACGGTCGACGAGGCGCGCAGTCTTTTCTACGCCATGCTGGATCTAGAGAAGCCGCTGATCGCGCGTGTCAACGGCGCGGCCACCGGTCTGGGGGCGACCCTGGCGGTGTACGCCGACATCGCCATTGCCGCCGAATCGGCGGTGATCGGCGACCCGCATGTGAAGGTGGGCCTGGTGGCCGGCGACGGCGGCGCGCTGATGTGGCCGATGCTGATCGGTTTCCAGAAGGCCAAGGAACTGCTGTTTCTCGGCGACAACATCGATGCTGCGGAGGCCGCGCGTCTGGGCCTTATCACCTACTGCGTGCCGGATGCCGAACTCGATGCACGCGTCTACGGTCTGGCCGAGCGCCTGCTCAAGGGCGCGCCGATGGCGCTGGCAGGCACCAAGAAGGCGATCAACCACACGCTGCGCAACCTGTCGCTGTCGACCTTCGAGTACGGCGTTTCGTTGGAGACCCAGTCGCACCTGTCGCTCGACCACGTCGAGGCGATCGACGCCTTCATCGACAAGCGCAAGCCGGTATTCACCGGCCGCTAGCCACCAACAGCTTGAGCCGGACCTCCACCGCGATGCCGCATCCGCTCGACCCCCTGTTCCGACCACGCTCGATCGCGCTGATCGGCGCATCCTCCGACCCCAACAAGATCGGTGGCCGTCCGCTTGCCTTCCTCAAGCGCGGCGGCTACGGCGGCGCCATCTATCCGGTCAATCCGGGCGCGGCGACGGTGCAGGAGATCGCGGCCTATCCGTCGCTCGCATCCATCGACGCGCCGGTCGAGCAGGCCATCATTGCACTGCCCGGGCGTGCCGTGATGGGGGCGGTCGAGGAGTGCGCCGCCAAGGGCATCCGCGCCCTGCAGATTTTCTCCGCCGGTTTTGGCGAAGGCGGCGCAGCCGGCCAGCGCGAACAGGCCGAGCTGCGCGCACGCGCGGCGGCGGCCGGCATGCGCGTGCTGGGGCCCAACAGTCTGGGTTTGTTCAACACC
>CAYYFR010000398.1:0-3200 GCA_964470865.1 uncultured Burkholderiales bacterium
TGGTGAACACTGAAAAACCAGTGGCGGGCGGAACCGGCATGGCTGGCAGCTTCGAGCCGCAACGCGAAGGCGATAACAGGTGGCCTGGCTGACGCCGGTCAGGCAGAAGCCTCTGCCCGCCTACTGCCCTACGCGCGCCGCAAGCTTCGCTGTCGTGGATAGCACGAAATTCTTCAGCCGCGTGGCCAACACCTTTGCGCTGTGCGGGAGCGTCGGCGACACTATTTGCACGGCAGCCTCCAGCGCCGGCGGCATGGCCTGCGCAAGTTGCAGCGCAACACGCGCGATGAATTGCGGGCGCATGCGAAGTTCCGTCGCCATGGCATCGAGGTGGCGGCGCGAAATCAAGCCGGGCCGCGTCGCGTTGCCCACGGCAAAGGCAAATTCCTGCGACAGTCCCGGATAGAGCCGCGTGCACATCAAGTCGTAAAACGGCGCCAGGGCTACGCCACCGCCGGGCACCTCAACCATGGCCAGGTTCTTTGCATGGCTGTCGTTGTTGCCCGCGCAGAGGTTGAAGCGGATCCACGACACGAAGGCGCGCAGATCTGCAGCCGGCTGGGTGCTGTAGGCACGGATGATCTCCGCACAAGCCGCGATGCCGGGCCCGCCTTCCTTCTCGTACTTTTTGTCCGACACGGTGCCGGCCAGTTGGCACAGGTCATATTGGATCAGGCGCCCAAGTGTGCCGTCCGGGCGTGCAAAGCGGTCGAACCGGCGCACCACGCAGGCCCGCACATGTCGCTCATAGAACACCTCGTCGGTCGGCAGGCCGCATTGCGCGGCAGTCAGCATGATGATGGCTTCGTTGGCGGCCGAATGCCATACCTTGGACAAGCGCTTGATGTCGGGCTTGAGAATGTGGGTTGCCGGCGCGGTGCCGCGCGGCAGCCGGGGTACGCCATCATCGAAAATGGCGATGCTCGCCTTGTCTTGCGCGCCGGCAAGGGAAATGCGCGCGCCGCGGTCAACTGCGCCGCGCCCGCCATTGCAGCGGCTGTTCATTGTGGGCCCCGCTTCAAATTGAGCACCTTCGTGATATATGATATCGTTGCCTAACATCAAAGGAGTTGCCATGCGCCGCGCACTTGTTGGCATTTCAGAGAGTACGCTGAAAGAACTGGATGCCTTGTCCGAAATTCGACACGTTTCACGCTCCGAGTTGATTCGTCAAGCGGTTGCGCAGTACCTTGAAAAGCTCAGGCCATCGGAACAGGCCGACGACGCATTTGGCCTTTGGAAAGATCGCGAGGTCGACGGCCTGGACTATCAGGCAAGGATGCGTGCGGAATGGTGAAAGCCCTCTTTGGAGGTGCTCGATGCCCATCAGGAGTAATCGACCGAGGCGGTGCGCCCCCGGTACACACCCCGCGCACGCGCGTGGGTGGTGCGGGTTCCCATGTAATGGGTCAGTGGCTCCGGATCGCACAAAAACTTTCTAAAGCTCCGGCAACTGCCCTTACAGCTCGGTTTCCTTGAACGGGAAGCGCATGAAGCGGCGATCTTCCAACATCCTCGCCCACGACTTCAGCGCGCCGGCTTGCTCGCGAATGCACCCCATGCTCGGATGCCAAGTCCTTCCGCTGTCGCGAAGCGCGCCACGTTCACGTTGAAACTTTGGCGCGGCTACGCGAGCTTGCAGTTCGGCGTCCATTTTCGCGATCTTGCTTTGATGGTGCACGAAGTTATTGCGGAGCCTCCTCAAAATATCGATGGACTCCTTCTCAAAATCGTGCGCATAAAGCGGCAACTCGAAGACCTCCTTAAAGTAGAGGTCTGCGGCTTTGGTTAGGGGCAATCTATGTCTATTCTTCTTGTCTCCAGCCTTGCCATCGACCTTCCGACATTCCTCATTTTTGGCTTTGGCGTTGCCTTTTTGCTTCGATGTAGTTCGCATCCGGCGCAGTACCTGTAGCCCAGGTCGTGGCCGCCACAGGTGCGTCAGCGGGCGAACCATTCCAAGGCTATACAACGCTTGGAGCAAAACTTTGTGACGAATGAAATGCGGCAGAATGAAGCGGCGAACTAAGGACACATCATGTTGACGGAAATACAAATCAAGAATTTCAAGGCATGGCGAGATACGGGAACAGTTCGGCTCGCACCGTTGACAGTCATCTTCGGAACGAACAGCTCGGGCAAATCAAGTCTCGGTCACCTATTGCTGGCGCTGAAGCAAACAGTTCGACTCTCAGACCGCAAGCGTGCCTTGCACATGGGCGACGAAAATTCGCTTATCGACCTTGGCACGTTCGCAGACTGCTTGTTCGGCCACGATCTGAAATTGCCACTGGAGTTCTCGCTGCGTTGGAGGCTGCCCACAATCTTGACAGTCGGGAACGCACTGGTTTCGGAGCAGTCCTATCACGGCGACGAGTTGCGCCTCTCCAGTACCCTGCGAGCCGATAAAGCCGAGCAACCGCAGACAGAGTTGTTGCAGTACGAGTTGATCGAAAAGGGAAATAGCGTTCTGCAGGTCAATCACACTCGAGCCAGCGTGAACTGTTCACCGCTCAGACTGGTTCACGCGGTCGGTCGTAAATGGCCGGTGGAGCCGCCGGAGAAGTTTTATCGCTTCGCCGATCGCACGCTGCTGCGGTATCAGAACGCCGACTTCCTGGCCGACTTTACGTTGCAAACCGAACGTATGCTGGAGCAAGTTTATTTTCTCGGCCCGCTGCGACGGCCAGCGCGTCGCGTCTACCAGTGGTCTGGAGACACGCCACCCGATGTGGGCGCGGAAGGCGAATTCGCGATCGCAGCGTTGCTTGCCGCAGAGGCGCAGGGCCGCAAATTGAACCGTGGATACAAACGGCATAAGCAGCAGTTCGTCGCGTTCATCGCGGAATGGCTGGCTGAACTTGGCGTAATCGACAGCTTTACGGTTCGACGCGTGGCTACAGGGCGGAAGGAGTATGAGGTACTGGTCAAAACGCACCCGAAGTCTCATGAAGTCAAGCTGACCGACGTCGGCTTCGGAGTCTCCCAAGTGCTACCGGCGCTGGTTCAGGCTTTCTACGCACCCGCCGGCTCGACTGTGTGGATGGAGCAACCCGAGATTCATCTTCATCCGATGGCACAGTCCAACCTGGCCGATGTTTTCATCAGCGCCGTTCAGGCCAGTGAGAAAAGCATAAGTAGAGACATGCAATTGATCGTCGAAACACACTCCGAGCACTTCCTGACTCGCCTACAGCGCC
>CAYYFR010000399.1:0-3197 GCA_964470865.1 uncultured Burkholderiales bacterium
TCAATCCGTTCCATGCCCATGTTCATCCTCGGCCGAAAAGCCGAATCGCCGCAGCAGCAGCGACACCGCGATGCCGATGAACACCGCGTACTCCAGTTGCACCACCAGCGTGGCAACGAAGGTCACCATCAACACCACCCGCTCATGCCGCGGCCCGCGAAAAATGGCGACAATTTCCTTGCGGTCGATCAAGCCCCAGGCCACCAGGAACAGAATGCCGGCCATCGCCGCCATCGGCAGGTAGGTGATCCAGCGCGCGATCAAGGCCAGGATGATCATCAGGAACAGCGAGGCAAACACCGCTGCCAGCGGGGTTTTCGCGCCGGCATCGAAATTCAGGCCGCTGCGGGTGAACGAGCCGGATGACGGGTAACCCGAAAGGAAGCTGCCAACCAGGTTCGACAAGCCCTGGCCCACCACCTCCTGGTTGCTGTCGATTTTCTGGCCCGAGCGCAGGGCCACCGAGCGCGCGATCGCGATCGCCTCGGTCAATGCGAGCACGGCGATGATCGCGGCGCTTATTCCAAGCTGTGACCAGATCGCCAGGTCGAAACTGGGGACTGACAGGCGCGGCAGGGCGGCCGGCAGCTCACCCACTGTCGGTACGCCACCCAGCCAGGCGGCGAGAAAGCCGGCCGCCACCATGCCGACAATCATGTGCGGTATGCCGCGATGAATCAAGCGCGATGCGATCGCCGCAACCAGTGCAAGTGTGCCGACCGCGGCAATCTGAATTTGCGCCTGCGGCAACAACGTCATCGTCTGCGATAACTGGCCGAAAAATCCACTGGCGGTGACGCCCTTGAGCCCGAAAAAATGCTTGAGCTGGCTGGCCGCGATCAGGAACGCAGCGCCGCTGGTAAAGCCGACCACCACGCTGTGCGAGATATGGTGTGCGAGACGGCCCAGACGGGCCAGGCCGACGGCCAACTGAACCGCCCCCACCAGAAAGCCCAAGGTCAGCGCCAACAGAATGTACTGCGGACTGCCCGGCGCGGCCAGCGGCGCCAGCGCGGAAAACACCACAATCGAAATCGCCGCCGTCGGGCCGGAAACGAGGTGCCAGCTGGAGCCGAACAGCGCCGCCACCAGCGCCGGGCCGATCGCGCAATACAAGCCATATTCCGGCGGCAGGCCGGCGATCGCGGCATAGGCGATGCCCTGCGGCAGCACGATCAGCGCGCCGGTCAGCCCGGCTAACGCATCCTGCCTGAGACTCGCGCGATTGACCCGATGGCGCCAGGCCTTCCAGGGCATCCAGGCGCTCATCGATGCGTATCGCCGACATAATCGTGGCGCCGGGTATCGACATAGGAGATGCGGAATTCGACCGGACGGTCGTGGTAAGCAAAAGCGACGCGGCGAATCACCAGCACCGGCAGGCCGGCGGGCAGATCGAGTGCGCGGGCCACATCCCTGGGCACGCTGGCGGCGGACAGGCGCTGGGCGGTGCGCACCACGTTGATGCGGTAGTCATCCTGATACAGGTTGTAGAGTGTGCCGGGGCGCTCGCGCAGCTTCTTTTCAGTCAAACGCGGAAACAGCGCTTCGGGCAATGTGATGTCGTCCTGCATCAAGGGCTTGCCTTCGAGTGCCAGCGTATTGCGAAAACGCAGTGCGCGATCGCCTTCGTGCATGCCAAGCTTCGCAGCCACCTCGCGATTCAGGCGCGTGCGCTCGAAATCATGGAGGCGAACATCGGGATACTCCTTGTAGCCGTCCTGCCGCTCGACATGAAAAAAATGAAACAGCAGGCGGTCCCGATTGTGCGTCGCAACGAAGGTGCCGCGCCCTTGCTGGCGCACCAGCATGTTCTGCGCCACCAGTTCGTCCACCGCCTTGCGGATGGTGCCGATGGCGACGCCGAACTCCTGCTTCAGACGCACCTCCGAAGGGATGGCCTCGCCCGGCATCCACGCGCCCTGCTCCAGTCGGCGCGTCATCGCCCGCGCGATCTCGCGATAGGCCGGGCCGGCAAACGATGCGCCGGCCAACAAACCCGAGGGTGGCTGGCGCGGCAAAGCGGTTTCGCTGGAACGGGTAGCCAAGACGGCAGGGCTCGGTTGGATGATTGCGCCCCGAGTCTAACAGGCGCTTGGCCAACATTCAATCAAGTCATCTAGTTGACTTGCATGTCCGGCCGGGAGTACTCTTGCGACCGTTTCCCCCAACCTGCAAGGAATCCCCCAAGTGAACCACTTCGTTTTGCACGACGCCGCCGACACCGTCGCGGTCGTGGTTGTCGAAGGCATCCAGGCCGGCATGCAGTTGCGCGGCTGGATCATGGACGACAACCGCCACATCCAGATGACCGCAGCGCAGGACATTCCGCTCGGCCACAAGATCGCACTTACGGACATGAAAGCCGGCGATACCGTGATCAAGTACGGCGTCGACATCGGCAAGGTGGTGAAGGACATGAAAGCCGGCGAGCATGCCCATGTACACAACATCAAAACCAAACGGTGGTGATCAGATGATTTCCGAAAACACGACTTTCCTGGGCTACCGCCGCGAGAATGGCCGCGTCGGTGTGCGCAACCACGTGATCATCCTGCCGGTGGATGATCTTTCCAACGCCGCCTGCGAGGCGGTGGCGCACAACATCAAGGGGGCGATCGCGATTCCGCACCCCTACGGCCGCTTGCAGTTCGGCGCCGACCTGGAACTGCACTTCCGCACCCTGATCGGCACCGGTTCCAACCCGAACGTGGCCGCGGTGGTGGTGATCGGCATCGAAGACGGCTGGACCAAGAAAATCGTCGACGCGATCGCCGCCACCGGCAAACCGGTCACCGGCTTCGGCATCGAGGGTTATGGCGATCACGAAACCATCAAGCGGGCATCGAAAATCGCCAAGGAATATGTGCAATGGGCGAGCGAAAAGCAGCGTGAAACCTGCCCGATTTCCGAACTGTGGGTGTCCACCAAGTGCGGCGAATCCGACACCACTTCCGGCTGTGGCGCCAACCCCACCGTCGGCGCGGCCTTCGACAAGCTGCACCCGCTGGGCAACTACCTGTGCTTCGGTGAGACCTCTGAAATCACCGGCGGCGAATCGATCGTGGCGGCGCGCTGTGCCAACGAGCGTGTGCGCGAGCAGTTCATGTTCATGTTCAATCGCTACCAGGACCTGATCAACCGCCACAAGACCAGCGACCTGTCAGACAGCCAGCCGACCAAGGGCAACATCGCCG
>CAYYFR010000400.1:0-3163 GCA_964470865.1 uncultured Burkholderiales bacterium
GCTAGACTCCCAGCAACTCCACCTCGAACTGCAGGGTCGCATTGGGCGGTATCACGCCACCCGCACCACGTGCGCCGTAGCCCATTTCAGGTGGAATCGTGAGCATCCGCACACCGCCGATTTTCATGCCCGCGAAGCCTTCGTCCCAACCCTTGATCACATGTCCTGCGCCCAGCGGAAAATCGAAGGGCTGGCCACGGTCCTTGCTGGAATCGAACTTGGCGCCACGCACGCCATCGTTGTATAGCCAGCCGGTGTAATGCACCGAAATGTGGGCGCCGGCGACCGCTTCCGCGCCGCTGCCTACCGTGATGTCTTCAATGATCAGTTGCGAGCTCATGGCTGTTTTCCTTGAAAAAAAGCCCGCAGTATATAAGGCATCCGTGCGGCGCCCGCGATACGCGCCGAATCACCTTTAAGCCGCCGATCAGTTCACCGTCTTCGGCAGTCGCAACGCGACCCAGGCCGCACACAGGTTGAGCACAATACCCGAGGCGATCGGCCAGGCGTAACTGGCGGTATGGTCATAGACCCAGCCGGCGAATGTTGGCGCAATCAGGGTGCCGATGCCGGCGGCGACGTACAAAGATCCAATCAGGCCACTCAGGTTGCGTGCGCCGAAATAGCCCATTACCAAGGGCGGCGCCAGACCGACAAACCCGCCGTAGCCCAGGCCGAACAACATGGCAAAGCCGGCCAGCGCGACGAACGAGGCGGGCAGGGCCAGGCTCAACAACCACCAGGCGAACGCGACGCCCATCAGCGCAAACATGGCGGCATAGGAATCGCGCCGTCCGAAACGGTCTGCCAGGCCGGTCAGGACAAAGCGCCCGGCGAAGCTGCCCACACCGATGATGCCCAGGAGCAATGCGCCACTGGCCGCTGACAGGCCGCGGTCCTGCGCATGGCGTGCCAGATGCACGAACGGCATGAACTGCACCAGCCCGGTGAGCAAAATGGTGAGAAAAAATAGTCTGAACGATCGCGAGCGCACCGCCTCGCCCCAGCCCATGCCGGTACCGTGACCGGCCGCCGGGCCGCTGACGTCGTTATCCGGGAACAAGCCCTTTTTCTGCGGTGATTTCTCCAGGAGAAAGGTGCCGGCAATGCCGATCGCAAGCGCTGCGAGCGCCATCCATTGCAAGGTGGCACGCCAGCCGATGGCATCGATCAGGCGCACCGCCAGGAGTGGCACGATAAGGGTACCCAAGCCGATGCCCGAGGATGCGATGCCGGCCGCCAGGGCACGACGACGCAGAAACCACGGCTGCACCGCAGCGATGGTGGGCACATAGGCGCAGCCGACACCGAAGCCGATGGCCAGGCCGAAGGCAACATAAAACCCCGGCAGTGTGAGGGCGCGACTGGCGAGAAACAGGCCGCCGGCCAGGCAGAGGATGCCAAACCCGACCACCCAGCGCACGTGGGTGCGGTCGGCGATCACTCCGGCACCGGCCCCAATCAAGAAGTAGAGGAATACCGCGAGGGCAAAGGCAAACGAGACGTCGGCGCGGTTGGCCGCGAACTCGAGCTGCAGGGCGCCAAAGAATGAGGAAAACGAATAGATCGCGCCGAAGATGGTGAACAGCACCACGTGCGCGGCCCACACCACCACCCAGCCATAAAAGATGCGCGGACCTGCCACTATGCCAGCCGCGGCAGGCATGTACGCTGCATCCTCTGCAGGGAGTTGCTTGGTCGATCGAGCGGGCTGCGCATCTGCCGCAATTTACCCGAGCTCGTGTGCGGCGACAAACGCGCGGCATCGGCTACATTCCTGCCATGCGAAGTACATACTCCAGCGGCACCGACTGCGCCCGCAAATCGCAGCGCCCGTCCGCGGCCGCCGGCGCGGCGGTATTGTTCGCCATGGCGGCAACGCGTGCGCCATTTCTGCAAATCGAGGCACGCGCCGGCACGGGGCAAGGCGCCATGATCCTGGGCGATTGTGTGCGTATCGGATCGCTGGCCGATCGCCGCCTCACCGTACAAGTGCGCGATGTGCACGCTTGCTGGCGGCGCAGTGTCGATTGCGACGACGCTCCCTTGCTGGATCCCGCCAATTTGATCGAATTCGCACTGGCGCAAGCGATAGAGATCAGTCTGGCGATCGCCGAAACCGGCGTGGTATTGAGCGGCGCGGATCGCCGCTATGCCGACCAGCGCCTGCGCGCAGACCTCTACCCCGCGGCGCAGGAAGCCGGCATCGCCCGCGCGGTGCGCAACGCCCTGTGCCATGACGTCGCCGACCGCGATATGCTGCGAGCCGCATGCCTGGTGTTCGGCCGCGCCACCAGCATTGCCGACTTCAACGACGCGGTTCTGGCTGGAGCCGATTGCCTGCAGCAGATCACCCGCGAGACACCAAACCTCGCCCCCTTGCTCGGCGCCGAAGTGCGCAGGCATGCGCGCAAGGGCGCGCGCGGCATGAATTTCGGAGTCATTGGCGCAGTGCGCAGGCAGTTGATGACCAGGCCGGCACCGTCTGCGATTGCGCAACGCGACTGGAAATGGCTCGCGCGCCAGCCCAACGCGATAGTGCGCCGCCTGCAACGCGCCGGCCGGCACGACCACTCCGCGCATGCCAACCTGCCCGCGATCCGCCTGTTTGCAGCTACCGGGATCGCGCGACCGGACGCCCTGATCGTCGGGTTGGCAGACACCGGCAAGGCGCTCGAGCGCGCGCTTGCCGGCCTCGCAGGGGAAGCGGCGAATGCGCGCCTGGCCGACCTGGTACGCCTGCTGCGGCTGGCGCTCCTCGAAGCACGACGCCGTGCGGCCGCAGGCCAGAGTCTGCGTTTCCTGCGCGACGACATCGCCTACCTGATCGACTGGTGGGTCGATGAAGCACACGCCGACCCGGCGTCGATTCCAGGCAACGCGACCTTCGCGTCGCTGATCCGGCGCCAGCAGCGCTGGCACCAGTTGATCATCCTGCGGCATCCGGAGTTCCTGCTGCAGTGGAAAAGTGCGCTGGCGGCGCACGAGCGAAACGGCCTGCGCGCGGTGCCCTTGACTGATTCCCTGATGCTGGCGCGCGAAGGAATGGACATGCGCCACTGCGTAGCCAGCTACGCGCGCGATTGCGCAGCCGGCCACACACGCATTTTGGCACTGGAACTTGTCGCCAGCGGCGAGCGCGCCACCCTGGAACTGCGGCGGC
>CAYYFR010000401.1:0-3157 GCA_964470865.1 uncultured Burkholderiales bacterium
CACACAATGGGCATGCCGGGGCGGGGCTTCAGCGGCTTGTCAGGCGTCTGCGGCGCCAAATCAACGATTGACCCAGACCGATATGGCCGGATTACTCCAACAATGGCGTTGAAATTCCTATCCTTTTGATTTGGCTATCTGTTAGGGTATCGGCGGATTGACCGACCCCATAAAACGGCTGCGCCCTGGCGTTCGCCGCAACGGAGATTTGCCATGACTTTCGATCTTGTGATTCGCAACGGCACGGTGGTGGACGGTTCCGGCAGGCCGCGCTATCGCGCCGATGTCGCCGTCGTGGAGGGTCAGATCGCCGAGATCGGCCGCATCCGCGGGACTGCGAAAGAGACGATCGACGCCGACGGCCTGATCGTCGCACCCGGTTTCATCGACGGCCACACCCACATGGATGCGCAGGTGGCCTGGGACCCGCAGGGCAGCTGCTCCTGCTGGCACGGCGTGACCTCGGTGGTGATGGGCAATTGCGGCTTTGCGCTGGCGCCCTGCAAGCCGGAGGAGCGCGAGTGGTACGCGCGCTGCCTGACCGCGGTCGAGGATATACCGACCGAATCGATGCTGGCCGGGATCGACTGGAACTGGGAAACCTTCCCGGAATATCTGGCCAACGTCGAACGGCTGCCGAAGGCGATCAACTATGGCTCCTATATCGGACACTCGGCGTTACGCATGTATGTCATGGGCAAACGTGCCCTGACGGATCTGGCAACCGATGACGACGTGAAACACATGCGCGACTTGGTTCGGGATGCGATGCGCGCGGGTGCGCTCGGCCTGTCGACTTCACGCGCCAACACCCACATGACGCCCGATGGATCGCCGGTGGCCAGCCGGATCGCGGACTGGAACGAGATCGGCAGCCTTGTCGGCGTGCTGGCGGAAGAGAACGCCGGAATCTTCCAGGCCGGCCCCGACATCTTCAGCGGCGCGGCGCATCGCGAATGCCTGAACCAGTTGCGCAAGGTCGCGCTCGACAGCGGCCGGCCGCTGATGTTCGGCGTGCTCGCGACCCGGCAAGGCGAAAGCCCCAACCCCTGGGAATACCAGACGCAATACCTCGACGACCTCGCCGCCGCCGGCGGGCGCGCGTTCGGCCAGGCGACGACGCGCTCGATCAACGCGCTGTTCTCGCTGCGCTCTTATCTGCCGTTCGACGCGCTGCCGCACTGGCGGGGAATCCGGGCGCTGCCGCTCGACGAGCAGAAGCGACGACTGGCGGATCCGGCGGTACGCCGGCAGCTGGTGGCCGACGAGGCCGGCATGAAGCCGCGCGACAAGGTGTTCCAGGGCGGCGGCCTCGCGACCACCGACCCGCGGCGGCCCGATTACGGAAATCTGTTTCCGCTGTTCGGCGTCGACTGGGACGACCCCTCGGTCGCCGATCTCGCGCGCGAGCGCAATCTGCATCCGGTCGAGGTGATGATCGACCTGATGCTGGCGAACGACAATCTGATGTTCGTGCAGCCGCTGGTCAACGAAAATCACGCCGATGTGCTCGGCATGCTGAAACACCCGCGCACGCTTGCCACCTTTTCCGATTCCGGCGCGCACGTCTGCCAGGAGATGGGATCCTCGCTACAGACCCACTTGCTCTCCTACTGGGTGAGGAAGAAACGCGCCTTCACGCTTGAGGAAGCCGTGAGGAAACTCACCTTCGACAACGCCTCGGCCTGGGAACTGCCGAACCGGGGCCTCGTACGCCAGGGTTTCGCAGCCGACCTGGTGCTGTTCGACGAACACAAGATCAAGCCGAGCTTGCCCACGGTGGAGCACGACCTGCCGGGCGGCGCGCGGCGGCTGGTGCAGAAGGCCGAAGGCATCGCGGCGACGATCGTCAACGGCGAGATCGCATTCGAAAATGGCAAGGCAACCGGCCGGCACGGCGGGCAGCTCCTGAAGGGTTCGCGCGCCGGTCGCTAGATTCGCGCCAGGTTCGCCATGCACGCGGACGATACCGGTGTCGCAGTGGTATCGTCCGACGAAAGCCGATCGCCGTAGCGGTGCCGAAGGCTGTACCGTAGGCTGTAATGCGCGAGGAATTCCCATGATCGAACACGAGATCGATATCCGCACGGCAGACGGCATGATGAATACGTTCGTCACCCATCCATTCGTCACCGAACTCGATACCAGTTCGGAGGTGGTTTACGCCAAGTTGCCGCGAGGTTTTTTCATTCCTGCGCCGGTCGGAAACTACAACCCGGACTGGGCGATCGCTTTCCAGGCAGGCAAGGTCAAGCACGTCTATTTCGTGGCAGAGACAAAAGGTCGATGTCGAGCATGGATCTTCGGGAAATTGGAAAGTCGAAGATCGCGTGTGCCCGCAAGTTTTTCACCAAGATCATGTCCGACGAGGTCAAGTACGACGTGGTCGACAGTTACGGTAAGTTGATTGAGTTGGTGAAATAGGTGGCGCAGGTGTTCTCCCGTACCTGTGATCCGACCTTGATGTACGCGGTATTGACGCTTCAGGTCAGGCATGAAAGCAAGGTTCCCACGGCGCTGGCGGTGCGCTGGGCAAGTGGCGAACAACGGGTCAGGCCGCGCCGGCCGACCCACTCGCGCCACCGCCGATTGCGCATCCGGTCCGCGCCGAATCGTCCGCGCCAGGCCTCGCCCCGGGGATGCAATCGATGCAGGTCTGAGCCAGACACGCCCGGCGCGCGGGGCCGACCGGGCTGCCACCACCTCGACCGATCCCGGCCCGCGCTCCAGGCGCTTGTCGCTACAAGGATGGTCCATGTTCTGGCGCGCCACCCAATCGCCACGACTCGCATTTGAACGGCAACGACGGTCCGCCCGCAAGCTACGGCAAATCAGCCAGTCAGCCGCTCGTGGAACACCAGCCCTGCATGTTCGCGCAGCGCATGAAAGCGCACCTTCGGCCACATGCCTTCGACCGCGCGCAATTCGGTGTGGTGCTGCGCCAGAAAGGTCGGCGCATCGACCGCATCGAGCGCCACGCGATGCGCGTTGGCATCGAGAAAGCGCTTGAGTTCGGCCGGCTCGTCACTGGTGACCCAGCGCGCCAGGTGGTAGCGCGAACCGGTCATGCGGGCCGGCGCGCCGTATTCATGCTGCAACCGGTGCGCCACCACTTCAAACTGCAAAGTGCCCACCGCGCCCAGCAGCAGCGTGCCGC
>CAYYFR010000402.1:0-3150 GCA_964470865.1 uncultured Burkholderiales bacterium
ACGGTGGCGGGCGTATCGATGATGATGGTGTCGAAATTCTTGCCCAGCCCTTCCAGCAGTTCCACAAACGCACCTCGTCCCAGCAGTTCCTGCGGGTTGGGTGGCGTGGCACCGGCCGGCAGTACGGACAAACCCAGCAGGTTGGGAATGCGCACCACCGATTCCGGCCCCGCGCGCCCGGCCAGCACGTCCGACAACCCGCCCTTGTTGGCAAGCTGAAAAAGCTCGTGCTGGCGCGGCTTGCGCAAATCCGCATCCACCAGCACGGTGCGCTCGCCCAGTTGCGAAAACACGATCGCCAGGTTGGCGGCCAGAAAGCTGCGCCCGTCGCCGTTGCCGGGGCTTACCACCGCCAGCGCCTTGCGTTCGGATTCGCCGTCGAACCAGCGCAGCATCAGTTGGCTGCGCAGGGCGCGCAGGCGCTCCACCGGCTCGGTAAAAGGGCGGTAGGCCGCCACCAGTTCCTGCGAAAGGCTCTGGTCGCCGGCCGGCAGGTAGGGGTAGTCGAACTGCCGGGCCAGCGCATAGCGGATGTCGTCTTCGGTGAGCAGTTTCAGTTGCTGCGCGGCGTCGCCGAAGCGCATGCCATGCTCTTTCTGCAGGCGCAGTATCTTTTCGGCGTCCTCAGCAGACAAGCGCCCTGCGTCGATCAATATGGCACCGATGGATCGGCCGCGACTGATGGCGGGCTTGGCTTGCAGTTCGGGGGTGGGCACAGCGCTCATGGCTTCCTCACTATCGTATTCAGGCGGTGCGCGTCTTGCGGCCGGAAAAAAGCCCGCCGGGCAAATCCGCCTTGGGTATGGTGGCCAGGAGCGGCAGGCCGATCAATTCGGCCAGATCTTCCGCAGAGCGCACGCGCCGGTTGGCGAGTTCGCGCAGCAACGCCAGTGCCACGCCCAGCAGCGTGCCGAGGAACACCGCCACCAGCACATTGAGCAACATGCGCGGACGCGACGGCTCAAGCGGTTCGGTAGCCGCGTTCAATATGGCGATGTTGGTTTGCACCGAAGTGCTCTCCAGCTTGGTTTGCGAAGAGCGCAGGCTCACCTGGTCGAAATTGCGCTGCGCGGTCTCGTAATCGCGTTTCAAGACATTGATCTCGTCGCGCTGCTTGTTGAGTTCCAACACCTTCACCTTTTGCGTGGCGATGGCGTCGCGCAACTCCCTTTCCTTCTGTCTGGAAACGCTTAGCGTGGTACCGATGGAAGTGGAAATCTGTTTCGTTTCGGCATCGAGTTTCTTACGCAGCGATGCAAGTTCCTCCTCCGCCCGTTGCGTCTGCGGATGGTTCTTGCCAAGATTGACGTTGCTCTCCTGAAGCCTGGCATCCAGCCGTGCGATATCTCCCTTCAACTGGTTGATCAGCGGGCTTTGCATCACCTCGGCCAGGGTGTCGCTTTTCGCGGTGGATTTCTGCTTGCTGGCGCTGTCCGCAGTTAGTGTTTGCACCATGGAAAGCTGGGCCGAGAGTTCATTGAGCTTGTTGTTCTCATGATCCAGCCGCTCGTCGCTGGCCACAATGCCGGTGCGCTGGCTGTACTCCGTCAACGCCTGCTGCCCCTTCTCGAGCTGCGCACGCGCCTGTTTTGCCTGGCCTTCGAACCAGGTGGCGTATTGCTTGGCAGGCTCCACCTTCAGTTCCAGATTCACGTCTATGTAGGCTTGCGCAAAGGCATTGGCCACCGCAGCGGCGAACTTCGGGTCCGCTCCCTTGAAGCCGATGTTGATCACGTTGCTCTCGCGCGATGGCCTCACATCCAGTTTTCTCTGCAGTAACTCAGCCAACCAGGTATTCACGCTGCCCTTGCCTTCGGTGGCCTCCTGCCATTGCGCCTTGATGGTCGTGTTTTCGTCCAGGCGCAGCATGCGCACCACCCGCTGTGAAACCCGGTCGCTGTTGATGATGTCTACTTGCGTGGCCATGTAGCTGGGGCTGATGAGCCCCGGCAGCACCATGCCGGCCACCGGGTCGGGCGACTTCACGTCCACCACCACGGCGGTACTCGCGGTGTATTCCTTGGGGATCACCAGGCTTATTCCTACCGTTGCCGCCACCACCACCACAAGGGTGACCAGAATGGTCCAGAAACGGGCCTTGAGAATGAGCAAAAACTGCTGAAACGTCATGTCGTACCTCGTGGGCTGCCGGGCAGCCTTTTGTTGTTGCCGGGCCGTGCATCAACTGCAACTGCGGCCCGGGTCCACCCTGGTTTCTGGCAATCAGAAAATGCTTTCGTTCACCCACAGCACGTCGTTGGCCCGAATGGGCCCATCCAGATTGGGCTTGTCGATCTCCTGCGTTTTTCCGCCCTCATCCTTGCGGTACAGGCGCAGGCGGTGCTGGCTGCCGCGGATGGTCGGCCCGCCGCCCTGCGCCAGCGCCTGGCGGATGCTCATGCCGCGCTCCACGCGGAACGAGCCCGGCCGCTGTGCCTCGCCGTAGATATAAAACATCGGCATGCGGTGCACGTAAATGGTGTCGCCGCCGGAAACCACGATATCGTCCGCCTGGCTGGTGCCGAGGTACAGGGAAGCGATGTCGATTTCTTTCCTGAAAGGCGCGCCGCTGCGGATGCCGGTCACTATCACCACATCATCTCCCAGCTGGGTTTGCCCGCCGGCGGCGGCCAGCATGTCCGATACCCGGGTGTTGAAGGTTTCCAGCGGGAACCTGCCGGGCCGATTGACCTGCCCCAGCACGCTTACCTGGTTGCCGCGCACCGCCACCAGAACCAGGTTCACCTGCGGGCGCTGCACAAAGCCGCCGGTGCGCAGGGCATCGGCGATTTTCTTTTCCGCCGCCGCAATGGTCAGCCCGCCCAGTTGCACCGCGCCGATCAGCGGGTAGTTGATGGTGCCGGTTTCCGACACCCGCGCCTCGATGGTCAAGTCGGGGTTCTGGAACACCTGCACACGAATCGCGTCGCCGGCGCCCAGGGTGTAATCCTGGCTGGCCTGCGCCGCGGCGCCGGCGCAAAACAGCGCCAACGCCAGCACCACCAGGTTCTTCAATCGCTCGATCATCGGTTTTCCTCTTCTCTTGTGGCGCTTTTTTCGTTCTGCGTGCCGCCCGGCTTATTTCAGGCCCTTGATGCCTTTTTCCATGTTGGCATCCGCCGGCAGCGCTGGTGTCGCCGCCGGTGCAGT
>CAYYFR010000403.1:0-3103 GCA_964470865.1 uncultured Burkholderiales bacterium
ACCGTGATCTACGCCGAAGACTGGGTGCGGGTGCGCAACCGCCCCGAATGGGGCACGGGTGAAGTGCTGAAGGTAGCGCAGAATCTTGGTGTCTATCAAGCAAGGGTGCTGTTCAAGACGTCTGACGGCGAGCGCGTCGAGACCGTACCGATCGAATGGCTTGAAAAAGCCTCCGACCTTTGGGAGCGTTTCGCCTCGAGCGATTTCGATGACCCGAAGGTCTATCGCCTGAAGCAAATGGCGTTCGATATGGTCCACGCCAATACGGGCGGCGAGTTGACCGCGAGCCGGGTCGATCTACTGCCTCACCAGATTCTCCTGGTGCATGACTTGATCGCTATCGCGCCGCGACGGATGCTGATTGCCGACGAAGTGGGCTTGGGCAAGACCATCGAGACTGGCATGTTGATCCGGGAACTGATCGCTCGAGGCGATGCTGAGCGCATCCTGATCGTTACACCCGCCGGCCTGATAGAAAACTGGCGCCGCGAGTTGGAAAGCGGATTCCGCATGCATTTCGACGTGCTCGGACGCGACTTTCAGGACCACGGCTCGGCCGCCTGGGAGCGCCATGCGCACGTCATCGCGTCGATCGACACCTTGAAGCAATCGCGACGTCTGCAGCGCCTGCTCGCCGCGCCCGGCTGGGATATGGTGATCTTCGACGAAGCGCATCATCTTTCGCGTGCCCGAACCGGCAAGAAAACCGTCACCACACTGAACTACAAGCTGGCCGAAGCACTGCGCAACCACACGCGCGACCTGGTATTCCTTTCCGCAACACCGCATCAAGGCAACGCCTACCAATTCTGGTCGCTGCTGCAGCTATTGAACGATCAATTGTTTCCTGACCCGGATGCGATCAACAACCATCGCGGGCTGCTTAGCCGCGTGATGATTCGTCGCACCAAGCGGGAGGTTACCGATGCAGTCGGTGAGCCGATCTTTCGTCGCCGTCAGGTGCAGACCGACACCTTTTCTCTCGCACCGCGCGAGCGCTTCTTCTACGACCAGCTTTCCGAATATCTTCGCGAAGGGTATACGGCGGCAGGCATCGACCAGCGTACGACGAGCAGTGCGCAAAGGGCCATCGGCTTTGTGATGGTGACCTTCCAGAAGATCATGTCGTCGAGTCCGCGCGCGATCCGACAGGCGCTGCGCCGACGTCTTCTCGTGCTGCTGGCGCGCAAGCAACTGGACCTGGAGAACCGCCGACGCACGGTTTCGGCGTCGCAGGCGTCGCGGGGCGCAGAGGAAATCCTCAAAGTCAAGGATGAAATGCTGACTGTGGCGAACGACATACTCGGCGGCCATGTGCCGGAGTCGGAAGCCGAGAGCTACATCGGCCGCGTGCGGCGTCGCTTGCAACGGCGTGAGGAGGAGGTAGAGACAACATCGTGGTCGATGGACGGCGATGAGGAAGCCGATGAAGGCATTTTTGCCGAGGCCGGAATTCCGGCAGAGATCGAGCGCGTGCGCGAGTTGGTCAAGCTCGTCCCAAACGGCCCCGACCGTCGCTTCGAGACTCTTGCCCGTGCGGTGAGCAGTCTGCGTCGCGGCGAACCCAATGAGCGCTTCGTGATCTTCACGCAGTACCGCGACACGATGGAATTTCTCGCCGAAGAGCTGGGAAGGATGTTCGGTGCCGACAAGATCGCCACGCTAAAGGGTGGTCCGCTTGACGACAAGATCGCGGCAATGGAAGCATTTTGGCGCGAAAACGGCGCCCTCTTTCTGATTTCAACTTCGGCGGGAGGCGAGGGCGTCAATCTCCAGATCGGGCGAGTGCTGTTCAACTATGACCTGCCGTGGAATCCGATGGCAGTCGAGCAACGCATCGGTCGCATTCACCGCTACGGGCAACAGGACACGGTTCAGGTCTACAACCTGCTCGCCGAGGATACCGTCGAGGAGCGCATTTACGGGCTGCTACAGGGAAAGCTTGTTGATATTGCCAACTCGATCGGAAAAGTTGACGATCGCGGCAAGCCACTGGAGGACTTCGAAAGCGATATTCTCGGCTTGCTTGGTAGCAGGCCCGACTATCAGGAGCTTTTCAAGCGCGCGCTGATGGACCGCGACTACCAGCGCACTGAGTCTGAAATCAGCCGGATGATCGCCGAGGCGAACCGGGCTCGGGAAGCTCTAAGCGTGCTGTCGCAGGACCTGACCGGCTTCAACCTTGAGGCATACCGCCGCATCGAAGGGCACCATACGATGGATGAGCTCGGCGCGTGGATGCGCGCGATGGTGCTCCACCTCGGTGGCGCAACCATCCCTGACGGCAACTTCTGGAACATCCACGTGCCGGAGGCCCTCCAGCGCAAGTATCACCTTGCGCCACGCTATGAGCGTATGTGCTTTGACCGCGATCTTGCGTTGCGCGCGCGTGATTCAGAACTGGGTGGTATCGGACATCCGCTGGTGGATGCGCTTTTGTCCGAAGCGCGTGACGCGGAGTTCGCCGGATCGATTTCGCAATTGACTACGGGCGCTCAGGTGTTCGCCCGCTATCTGGTGCGCTACGAGGACGAGGCCGGCGAGGCACGCACGCGAGTGCTGACTTTCCGTTCGACAGTAAACGGACGGATTGAGGCAATTCCAAGTGTTGCCTGGCTGGCAACCGAAGGTGAGTCGCGGCAGCTTGGGACTACCTCGAGAGGCGAAACTTTGAAAGAGTCGTTCGCGAAGGCACTGGAGGATTACGTAATTGACTGGCAACCCGATCGCTCGAAACGGGCCCGGGTTCGGATTGAGTTGATCGGGATTCACCGTTCATAATCGCGAACGACGATAAAGCTTTGCGACGGCCAATTGCAGTAGCTATGCTGTCGGGCGAACAAATCGTGGCAGGTAGGGCTTTACGAATGGTCGGGCACACTATCCCCGGAACGTAGATACGAGGGCCCAGCGTGGTTGACCGACAATTCGAAGAAAGGTAAATATGAACTTGGGTCGGTTCAACTATTGCATTTCACGGCTCTCTATATATTGGGAGGAATCGCAAGCAGTGGCATCGCTAGACAACGTTGTAGCTCGACTTCGCGTCTAGCAGCCTGTCGGACTTGGGAATCGTCTGCTGCAAATCGACCGCAGCGGTCCA
>CAYYFR010000404.1:0-3080 GCA_964470865.1 uncultured Burkholderiales bacterium
ACTGGCCTTGCTGGCCTGGCCAATGGTCGCCACGCTGATGGCGCGCATGCGCGCCGCTTGAGGTCTTGACGCCCCAACGCGATCATTGCCTTCAGGTCGGTGTCTTCCTGAGCTTTACCCGGCTCAAGGTCTCCGGGGTGATGTTGAGGTAGGCAGCCAGTTCCTTTTTCGGAATCCTGTCCGCCAAAGCAGGGTGTTTGCGCGCAAAGCGGGCAAGCCGGCCGGGCGCATCGAGCAGGTGCAGCGTGATGGTGTGTGCCATGACTTCCGACATCAGGCGCATCACCTCGTACTCGAATGATTCCTTGACCTCGTCGTGATGTTCGAGAAACTCGACCCAGGTTTCCATCGGCAGCCGCGCCACCCGGCAATTGGTCAGCGCAACAATGCTGTATGGCGTCGGGGTGTTCAGGCGCCAGGCCGCATAACTGGTATCCATCTCGGTTTCGGCGGCCAGGCGCAGGATCATCTCCTTGCCTTCGGAGTTGCCGACCACCCGTTTGAGAATGCCTTCGAGTATGAAGAACTGCTCCATCTCGGTCGCGCCCTGGGTGACCAGCATGGCCCCCTTGGTGTACTCGACGATTTCAATTTTGGGCTCTAGCTCCTCCCAATATCCTGCCCCCAGCTTGCACAGAGTCAGATTCTGGCGCAACTGGACGCGGATGCTGTTGCGCTGGGGGTGGGACGCGATACTGGTCATGGCAGCGGCCCGTGGGTCAGACCGAAAAGCTCGATATATGCGGATGGAGAAGGGAATTATATGCGACACCCAAGGCGACGCCGGAGGAGCGCATGTCCGGCCAGGCTGTCGATCGGCTAGATTTGCCCTTTTTGACTTCAATCAATGCGCCGCTTAAGCCGGATTCCTAAAGTTCGCGCCTGACCCATTTCCCACTCGCGATACGGCAAACGTGGTTGCGTTCTAGAATTCCGTATCGCCACACAAGCATTGGAATGATTCATGGAAGCACTCAAAGGTGTACGCATTCTTGACATGACCCACGTGCAGGCAGGGCCCACCTGCTCGCAATTGCTGGCCTGGATGGGAGCGGACGTCATCAAGTTCGAGCCGCCGCAGGGTGATGCCACGCGCGGGCAACTGCGCGATGTGCCCGGCGCCGACAGCCTGTATTTCACCATGCTCAACTGCAACAAGCGTTCGATCACCGTGAACATGAAGTCGGCCGAAGGCAAATCGGTGTTTGTCGACCTGGTCAGGCAGTGCGACATCATCATGGAGAATTTCGGCCCCGGCGTGCTCGACCGCCTTGGGTTCACGTGGGAGAAGATCCACGAGATCAACCCGAAGATCGTGATGGGTTCGATCAAGGGTTTCGGTTCGAGCGGTCCCTACGCTCTATTCAAGGCCTACGAGAATGTGGCGCAGGCGATGGGCGGCGCGATGAGCACCACCGGCGTGCCGGATGGCCCGCCTTTTGTCACAGGTGCGCAGATCGGCGATTCCGGCACCGGCTTGCACCTGGCAATCGGGCTTCTGGGTGCCTTGCATCAGGCCAATCGCACCGGTCTTGGCCAGTATGTCGAAGTCGCGATGATGGATGGTGTGATGAATTTGTGCCGCGTGAAGTTTCGCGACCACCAGCGCTTGAGCCACGGCGCGCTGCCGGAATACTCGGTCCCGACGTATCAGGCGATGCATGATGTGCCGCGCGCCGGCAACGATTCCGGCGGCGGCCAGCTTGGCAATGCGATTCACTGCAAGCCGCATGGCGCCAACGACTGGATCTATGTGGTGGTGCAGGAGGCGGTTTGGCTGGCGCTGGCCAAGCGCATCGGCGCGGATGTCGGCATTCCCGACCTGGCGACCGACCCGCAGTTCGCGACCATTGGCGAGCGCCGCAAGAATCAGCAACTGATGTGGACCCTGATCAACAAATTCGCCGAAAATTATACCAAGCGCGAGTTCATGGCGATCTTGAATACCCTCGATGTGCCATGCGGCCCGATCATGTCGACCCAGGACCTGGCCACGGATGAACATGTTCGCGGGCGCGAAATGTATGTCGAACTCGACCATCCGCAGCGCGGCAAATGGTGGAACGTCGGCATGCCGATCAAGCTCTCGGGGTCGCCGGCGAAAATCGAGCGTTCGCCACTGTTGGGCGAGCACACCGATGAAGTACTGATGAGCGTACTGGGATACGACGCGGCCAAGGTCGCTTCGCTCAAGACTGCGGGCGCCTTCAGTTCGCCACCGAAGAAAACCGCCTGAGCGCGGCTTGTCCGCAAACGGCTTGCCTTGAGCAAAGCTGTCAATGGGCACCGACGTGTGCCCATTTTTCGATATAGGGAGACAAAAATGAAAGTAGCCATCGTCGGTCAGCAGGATTTCGGCAAGGCCGTTCTGGAAGCATTGCTGGCGCGCGGTGACGCGGTTGCCGCCGTGTTCTGCGCCCCCGAGAAGGAGGGGGCGCGGCCCGACGCCTTGCGCGTGGCTGCGCAGGAAAGAGGCCTCACCGTGCATCAATTCAAATCGCTCAAGGCGCCGGAGGCGGTAGAGGCGATGAAAGCAGCCGACGCGGAGATCGGCATCATGGCCTATGTACTGCAGTTTGCACCGCAGGAATTCGTCAACATCCCGAAGCACGGCACGATCCAGTATCACCCGTCGTTGCTGCCCAAGTATCGCGGCCCCTCCTCGATATCGTGGCCCATCATCTGTGGTGAGCGCGAAACCGGACTGACGATCTTCCGCCCCAGTGACGGCCTGGACGAAGGCGCGATCATCCTCCAGAAACGTGCCCCGATCGGGCCCGACGATACCCTGGGATCGGTGTATTTCGAGCGCCTTTTTCCCATGGGTGTGGCGGCGATGCTCGAGGCCGCCGACCTGGTGGTCGCCGGCAAGCACAGCGAAACCGTGCAGGACGAATCGCAGGCGACCTACGAAGGCTGGTGCCGCGACGCAGAATCGAAGATCAACTGGGCCAACCACTCTTCGATCGTCTACAACCTGATTCGCGGCTGCGCGCCGGCGCCCGGCGCCTGGACCACCTTCAATGGCGCCAAGCTATGGATTTACGAGGGGCGCCTGGAGAAGGTGGTGACCTTCGGCG
>CAYYFR010000405.1:0-3049 GCA_964470865.1 uncultured Burkholderiales bacterium
CCTGGGCGGAGGACGTTTGCCGCGCAGGCGGCCAGAGGCACGCGGCGCCCGCAGCGAGCGAGCCTTATGGTCTTGTGCCCGACCACGCGACGCGCCGGTCGAACTCATGGTCCGGCATGGGTTGCGCTTGCGGATTGATCGCGTCCGATCCACGGTCCTGCGTCTCCCACAGCGGCGGCCCCCGCGCCGGGCGCAGACGCGGCGGTGACTTAGGCTCGCCCAGGTGACCGAGCAACGCCTGGATCACCGCCGCTCCGGTGATGCAGGCGATGATCCGCATCGCGCCACCGTACCTGGGACACAGCAGGGGCAGCACCTCGCAGATGCGCGCCAGCAGCTGCGCCCAGACTTGGCGGGCTGCCTGGCGATGCGCCGGCTCGTCGGTCGCTTCAGCCGGTGGCGCTACGGCGGCCTTCGAGAGTGGAATCGATAGCGGGTGCAGGCCATCAACAAGGAGTTGCACAAGCGCTCGACCTCGATCGGGGTGCGCTACCGCCTGCAATGGCAGCCGCTGGGCGAGGACGAAGGCGCGCCGGTCGGACTCAAGGCCGCGCACCCGGCTCCTCAATGCCAGCGCCGATCCACTGGGTGACCAAACAGCGCAGAAGCAAGTGATTCGACAGTCGAATACCCTCCTTGGCCGGTGCCAGTAGCACCATCGCGTCTAAAGCACCATCCCTTCTTCGATCATAAGCCGCGCCAGCGCCTGTTCGAACATCGTTCTGGCAGCGCTCGTGACCTCGTGGAGGTGGCGATGCAAGGCTGCATCTTTGCTATTTCCCGATGCGCATTCCGAGCTGTACTGCTCAAAGTTGACCAGCAGCGTGACGATCTCGGCCAGGTGACGCGGGCATTCGCAGGCAACCTGCGACGATATTTCGCTCAGTTCGACCAATTGGGCAGCGCTGAAAAGTCTGGGACTCGTCGCCGCGCCAGCCGCCAGCGCTTCCACAACCGGCCGTGAAGCGACGATCAAGTGTGCCAATTCCTTGCCGGAAACCGGCTCACGGCAAACCGTCAGGCCGGTCGCGCGAAGGGCTTCAGCCACCGCTTCCGGTCCGAACGAATAGACCACGATGACATTCGGCGCCGGCAGATTGTTGCGCAGCGCCACCACCTGCTCGATCATCGACGCGTGCAATGTAGGCACATGAATGACGAGCACATCGGCAGCGCCGGCGCGGGCGACTTCGCGCTCGGCATGGCTCAAGTCGTCGAAGACCAACGCCGGCGCGGGTCGCAGCCGGCCCTCAAGCTTGCGTGCGGCGATTTGGCCGGCGATCAGAACCCGCTGCACCCCGGTTGACGCCACCCGATTTCCCGATGACAGCGCGACGAGCGCATCGACACCGAGGTGCGCCACGGTGCCGATTGCATGCCCCGCGAGCGTAAGCCGCGTGATGAGCCGCAGGCGCTCGATATCCTTCATTGAGTAGGTGCGTTGCCCTGAGGCTGACTTGGGTGGCGCCACGACGCGATAGCGGTGCTCCCAGATGCGCAGTGTCGAAGGAGAGAGGCCCGCAAGGCGTGCCGCTGTGCCACTGCGCACCAAGGTCTTGGCGCTGGGTTCGTCGCTGGGGATTGGCGGGGTCATGGATCGGTTTCCAGGCGGGTTTCTAGGGTGGCTAGATTGTGTGTTCATTCTAAGGTCACTTTATATATGAAACGATATTGAAACGTAAATATCGTCCAAATATCCATTTTTCCTATTACAAAGACGTTTCGTTTATGTACTATGCAGTCCATGCAACAGATCGCGTTTCCAAAAATCCCGTGTACGGCGAAGCAGCGCAGCGCGCCTTTGACTGCTCCCTTCGAAGGCGCCTTTCCGAGCAGGTTGGGCGCGACCGTGCCGAACTGCCGAAATTGTGCCGCTGCGGGTCGTTGGCGGTCAGCAGTGCATTGCGGCTTCGCCACACCGCACGGACTTCAAATTCCGGGTACGGCCGGCGGTGCGTGGAGTGGAGTAATCGCACTGCCTTCTCGCGCCCACCCACTGGTTATTGCGCCTGCGCGCCGTATCCACCGAGCGTGTCGTCGGTTGGTCGCACCGTTTCAAGGTGAGGCCAACTCGTTCGCCGGCGCAGGTTCAAAAGCCCTGCGCCGCATCCCGTTCAGCAACCGCTGAACGCACTCACCTTCAAGCAGAAAGAACGCCATGCACGATATCATCGACACCGCCGTCGCCGCCGGAAGTTTCAAAACCCTGGCCGCAGCGTTGACCGCAGCAAACCTCATCGACACGCTCAAAGGCGCAGGTCCCTTCACGGTCTTTGCGCCAACCGACGAGGCATTCGGCAAGCTGCCGGCCGGCACCGTTGAAAGCCTGCTCAAGGACATCCCGAAGCTCGCCGCGATCCTGACCTACCACGTGGTCGCCGGCAAGGTAATGGCCGCCGACGTGATGACGATGGACGGGCAATCGGCCAAGACTGTCAACGGTGCCATGGTGGCAATCAGCACCAAGGATGGCGTCAAGCTAAATAGCACTGCGACCGTCGTGACGACCGACATCGGTTGCACCAACGGCGTCATCCACGTGATCGACACGGTGCTGCTGCCGGCCTGAATCGGCGGGCGCTGCACCAGATCTGATTTCTGACCCAAGCCCCGGCGGCACTTGCCGCCGGACGTTTTCGAAAGCCCACACCGTGAAAGCCCACCTCATGAAATTACGCACTATGAAGACGCTCACCATGAAGAAGTTCATCGTCGCTGGCGCCATTGCGCTGGCAGGCATGTCGGCCCAAGCCAAAGACATCGTCGAGACGGCTGTCGGCGCCGGCAATTTTAAAACCCTGGCCACCGCACTGCAGGCTGCAGGTCTCATCGACACGTTGAAAGGCAAGGGTCCGTTCACGGTCTTCGCGCCGACCGATGAAGCCTTTGCCAAAGTCCCGAAAGCCGATCTGGACGCGCTGCTGAAAGACAAGGCAAAGCTGGCTGCGGTTCTGACCTATCACGTCGTTGCGGGCAGGGTTCTGTCGAAGGATATCAAGCCCGGCAAGGTCAAGTCCGTGCAGGGTACCGAGTTGACGATCGCAACGGC
>CAYYFR010000406.1:0-3033 GCA_964470865.1 uncultured Burkholderiales bacterium
GCGGTCGAGGCCTACGTTTCAAATGCCGCCTCCGTGATGACCGACCCGCTGGCGCATGCGGCGATGCAACTCCTGGCGCGCTGGCTGCCGGTGGCCTATCGCGAACCGGAAAACCAGGCCGCGCGCACCTGGTGCCTGATCGCCTCGGCGCAGGCGGCCATCGCATTCAACAGCGCCAATCTCGGGCTGGCGCACGCGATCTCCGCACCGCTCGGGGCACAACTGCATGTGGGTCACGGCCTGGGCAACGCGCTGGCGCTGCCGGCGGTCACCGCCTGCAACGAGCCGGTGCTGGGCGCCAAGGGTCGCGAGATCGCGCGCATCTTCGAGGCCGGAAGCGCGGCTGCGGCGATGTCGCAGCTGCGCCACCGGCTCGATCTCGATTGCAGCCTGGACGACTATGTGCCGGACGATGCCGCGCGCGAACGCATCGCGCAAGCCGCGATGAAAAGCGGCCAGGTACGCATGAACCCGCGCCAGGCCACCATCGAACACATGCGCGCCATTCTGCAGGCGATGCGTACGCCGACCGGCGGCGCCGAACCGATCTTGAAACTCTAGAGGCAACATGGCGCAATTCGTGGCTCCCATGAGCAACCTGCCGGCTGCTGCGCAAGCGCGCATGGCCGCCATCGGCCCGCTGTGGGGCAGCGACATTCCCGGCCATGGCGATCTGGTCAAGGAAGCCTATGCGCCGCTGCATCGCGCCGCCCCGAGCGACGGCGTCGCGGTGACACTCGACCTGCCCTATGGCGCGCATCCGCGCCAGGTGCTGGACCTGTACCGGCCGCGCACGCCGAATGGTGATGTGGTGCTGTTCGTGCACGGCGGCGCCTTCGTGCGCGGCGACAAGACCATCAACGACACCATGTACGCCAACGTGCTGACCTGGTTCGCACGCCAGGGGGTGCAGGGCCTCAACGTCGAATACCGCCTGGCACCGGAAGCGGCGTATCCCGCTGGCGCCGAAGATGTCGGCGCCGCCGTCGCCTGGGCCGCCGCGCATTGCGCGCAGCATGGCGGCAACCCGCAGCGCCTGTTCCTGATCGGCCACTCCGCCGGCGGCACCCATGCCGCGTCGTATGCCTATGATCCCGCGGTCGGGGCGTTCGGGCGCCATCTGGCGGGGCTGGTGCTGGTTTCGGCGCGGGTGCGCGCCGACCTGCTGCCGGAAAATCCGAATGCCGGGCCGACCAAAGTCTATTTCGGTGACGACCCCGCACGTTACGAACAGCGTTCGCCAGTCAATCATGCGGCCTTTTCCGACCTGCCGGTGATGATCGTCAACGCCGAGTTCGAGAACCCGCTGCTCGACATCTACGGGCTGGAGCTTGCGTATCGCATCGCGCTTGCGCGCCGCCGCGCACCGCGCTACCTGCGCCTGACGCGCCACAATCACGTCTCGATCATGGCGCACTTCAATACCGACGAGGAAACCCTGGGTCGGGAGATGCTGGATTTCTTCGCCACCCTGCGCTAAAAGGACATGCATATGCGATCACTCTTCCTGATGCGAGCCGCTTGGCTGGCGGCCGCCTTCTTTGCCAGCGGCATGGCCTGGTCCCAGGGCGCTTATCCGAACCGGCCGCTGCGCATGGTGGTGCCGTTCCCTGCGGGCGGCCCGGCCGACGTCCTCGCACGCACCCTGGGCAGCAAGCTGGCGGACGCGCTGGGTCAGGCGGTGGTGATCGAGAATCGTGGCGGCGCAGGCGCGGCGATCGGCACCAAGGCGGTGGCCGATGCGGCACCGGATGGCTACACCATCCTGCTGGGCACGGTGAGTTCGCACGCGATCAACCCGATTCTCAATCCGAAAATCGGCTACAACCCGATGCGCGATTTCGCCGCGGTAGGTCCGGTTGCGGCAACCCCGTTTGCGCTGGTAACCCATCCTTCGATCGCGGCCGCCAATGTGCGGGAACTGATCGCTCTGGCGAAATCGAAGCCCGGAGTGCTGGCCGCCGGCTCGGCCGGCAATGGCACCTCGAATCACCTGGCGCTCGAGTTGTTCAAGACCATGGCCGCGATCGACATCATTCACATCCCCTACAAGGGCTCGGCGCCGGCCTTGGCCGATGTGCTCTCGGGCCAGGTGCCGCTGATGTTCGACCTGGTCACCACCTCCACTCCCCTGATCCGCGCCGGCACGCTCAAGGCCCTGGCGGTGACCTCGCGCACGCGGCTGGCCGGCCTGCCCAATGTGCCGACCATGATCGAAGCCGGCGTCGCCGGATTCGAGGTCAGCGCGTGGTTCGGCCTGTTCGCCCCTGCTGCCACGCCAGCGGCGGTGGTGGCGCGCCTGAATGCCGACTTGGCTGCCGTGCTGCAGCAACCCGACACCAGGGAACGGCTGGCCACTCTGGGCGCGGACCCGATGGCCGGTTCACCGGAGCAATTCGCCGCCTTTGTGCGCGACGAGAATCAGCGCTGGGCCGGGGTGGTCAAGACGTCGGGCATGAAAATCGACTGAGCGCGAACGCGGCGCCGCCACACCGCGACGCTATGTAAGCGCGGCGCGCCAGCGCGCGAGCTTGAGCGCCATGCTCTGCGAGGCGTTGGCGGGGCTGGTCGATGGCAGCACGCAGGTCTGCAGACCGAGGTCGCGCAAATGCCGCACCGCGCGCGCAGCGGCGGCGCCATTGAAACAGGCGCGCCGGATGCGCGGCGCGGCGGCGAGCAGGCTGGCGAAATCGTTGAACTCCGCATTGCGGATCGCGCTGTCCAGGCTGCCTTCGCGCTCGCAGGCGCCATACGCGTCCCAGATCGCGATACCGGCGGCCACCACTGGCGCCACCCGTTTTTCATACGGCTCGCCGCACAAGTGCAGGCCTGTCACCTGTTCGATGATCGGCCAGAAGCGGTTTTGCGGATGCGCGTAATACTGCCGTGCCTTGAGCGACGCGGCGCTGGGGAAACTGCCCAGAATCAAAATGCGGCTGTCGGGCCCGACGAGCGGCGCCAGGCCGCTCAGCCTGCTCACTAAAACTGCTCTTCGCTCAACGCCAGAACGCCCTCGGCACCGCCGACAATCGA
>CAYYFR010000407.1:0-2960 GCA_964470865.1 uncultured Burkholderiales bacterium
TCAAATTTCCGGGTTTATTCGGTGGCGCCAAGGCGGTGGCTGTGCCCTCGGCCAACGCCCTTGCGCCGACCCTTGATTGCGATCGAATCGCAAGATTTTCCAAAGCGTCTTGACATATTTCAATTATTCGATGATTATTGAATTATGGAAGCCTCAGATATCGTCAAATGCCTGGCCGCGCTGGCCCAACCGGTGCGCCTGCAGGTTTTTCGCGCTCTGGTCGTCGCCGGCCCCACCGGCCTTACCCCCGGCGCCTTGGCTTACGCGCTGGGCGTGGCTGCCACCACCTTGTCATTCCACCTTAAGGAGTTGGTGCATGCCGGCCTCACCACGCAGGAGCGCGACGGCCGCAACCTGATCTATCGCGCCGCATTCGGCCGCATGACCGAAGTGCTGGCCTATCTGACCCATAACTGCTGCCAGGGCGAAGCCTGCCTTGAAACCCCCGCGCTTGCCTGCGACACCAGCGCTTGTACCACCCCCCTTTACGGAGAATCACCATGAACCGCTTTCACGTCCACCTGCATGTCGATGATCTCGCCAAGAGCATCGGCTTCTACTCCAAACTCTTCGCCGCCGAACCGACCCGGGTCGAGTCCGACTACGCCAAATGGATGATCGAGGACCCGCGCATCAATTTCGCGATTTCCACCCGCGGCAACACGCCCGGCATCGATCACCTCGGTTTCCAGACCGACAACGTGCAGGAACTCGAGGTTCTCAAGGCGCGTGTCGATGGCGCCGACATGGCGCTACTGGACGACGGTGAAACCACCTGCTGCTATGCACGCAGCGAGAAATACTGGATCACCGACCCGCAGGGCATCGCCTGGGAGCAGTTTCATACGCTGGGCAACATTCCGGTGTTTCACCAAGAAGTGCCCGCTGCAGTCGCTGCCGGGCCCGCGTGTTGCGCGCCGCGCGGCGATACCGGCGTCAATGCGGCGGCAGCGGCACCCGGGGCGACGCCGGCGGCAACGACACCCGCATCGCGCGGCAAGCCGGTCGACAGCGCGGTCAAGGCCGCGAAATCCTGTTGCTGAGCCGCCTGCGCAAAGGCCATGGCAAGGCAATCCAGGCGACCAATGGCCGCCCGGAAAAGCCACGCTCAAGGTTGACTGATGGGACTGTTTGAACGCTTTCTCACCGTCTGGGTAGCACTCGCCATCGCCGGGGGCGTGGCGCTGGGCCTGTTGTTTCCACGCCTGTTCCAGGTCATCGCCGCGCTGGAATATGCGCAAGTCAACCTGGTGGTGGCGGCCTTGATCTGGGTGATGATCTACCCCATGATGATCCAGATCGACTGGAGCGCAATCAAGGATGTAGGGAGGAAGCCGCAAGGCTTGTTGCTCACACTGGGGATCAACTGGCTGGTCAAGCCCTTCACCATGGCCGCACTTGGGGTGTTGTTCTTCCAGCACCTGTTCGCGCCCTGGGTCGATCCGCAATCGGCCAGCGAGTACATCGCGGGCATGATCCTCCTGGGCGTGGCGCCCTGTACCGCGATGGTGTTCGTCTGGAGCCAGTTGGTCAAGGGTGATCCCAACTACACCCTGGTTCAGGTCTCGGTCAATGACCTCGTCATGGTGGTGGCCTTCGCGCCGATCGCGGCGTTTCTGCTGGGCGTAACCAACGTGTCGGTGCCCTGGGAAACACTGCTGCTGTCGACCGTCCTGTATGTGCTGCTGCCGCTGTTGGCAGGCATGGCCACGCGCGCCGGCCTGGGGCGCGCCGGACCTGCTGCGGTCCACGGGTTTGTGGCCCGGCTAAAGCCGTGGTCGATCGTCGGCCTGATTTCCACAGTGGCGCTGCTGTTCGGATTCCAGGCCGAAACCATCGTCGCGCAACCAGGCGTGATCGTCTTGATCGCAATTCCGCTGGTACTGCAGACCTACGGTATTTTCTTCATCGGCTGGTGGGCCGCGAAATGGCTCAAGTTGCCGCACGCGGTGGCCGGCCCGGCTTGCCTGATCGGCACCTCGAATTTCTTCGAGCTGGCGGTGGCGGTGGCGATTTCACTGTTCGGCCTCAAGTCCGGCGCTGCCTTGGCCACCGTGGTCGGTGTGCTGGTGGAAGTGCCGGTGATGCTGTCGCTGGTGGCGATGGTCAACGCCTGGAAGCCCAGGGCGGCATAGCCGAAGATGTCTGGCCGACGCCGACTGTGATGGTGCGGCGCCGGAGCGAACGTCTCGGCAGCAGCGTCAGGGCACGCTCCAATCATCGAAGGGGACACGCGTGAAAGTTGGCATCAATGGGATGGGGCGCATCGGTCGAGCGGAATCAGCCCAAGCAGCCACGCTTGTCAATTTCTCTTGCGTATAAGCGTACATACTGCTGTGTTGCTATAGACATAGGTGATGAATGACTGCCATGAACGCTGACGAACAAGCTCGCTGGACCGTCGTTGTCCCCCGTGGTCTCGATAAGGACTTGCGCGTCTACCTTGCCGAGAACGGTATGCGTAAAGGCGACCTCTCGAAGTACATCGAAGAAGCGGTGCGTTGGCGCTTGTTCATCCAGACTGTTGGCGAGGCGCGCAAGGGATTCGAGGACATGGAGCCCGACGCGGCGCAAGCCCTGGTCGACGAAGCCGTCGCGGCGGTACGACGCGAGCGACCCGCACCCACATTCGAACCTCGTTGATGCGTCGTGCGCCTGGTCATCGATACCAACATCTTTGTCAGCGCACTGCTTCTTCCGCGTTCGACGCCAGCGCAGCTGGTCAGGCTGTGGACCGCCGGTCGCTTCGATGTCGTCACCGCAATGGAGCAGCTTGACGAGATTGCACGCGTCACGCGTTACCCGAAAGTCAGGGAACGGCTTCGGCCGGCCGTGGCAGGTCGCCTGGTAAACCAGCTACGCCATCGTGCCACGTTGCTTGCCGATCTTCCTTTGGTGGAGGTATCTTTGGTGGAGGTATCACCAGACCCCTATGACAACTACCTGCTTGCCTTGGCTGG
>CAYYFR010000408.1:0-2949 GCA_964470865.1 uncultured Burkholderiales bacterium
CACCATCGATTGCCATTCCCATCGCGCGCCGCAACTGCGTGAAACTGCAGGCCGACGAGCTTTGCCACGCGTCCCAGTTCATCGCGCGCCACCGTGGCGCCGAGGAGCGCTTCGTAACCCGCAATGGTGGCCTTTCAAGAGAGACGGAAATGTGATTATGTGTCCTTGACAAAAGGACACCTTTGCATAATGCTGTCGGCATGAGTCTGCACCCAGTGCTTGCCGAAAAGCTCAGCGCCGCACTTGCGGCTGATGACGCGCCGTCCTTCACACGGCGCGATGCGCGTCTGCCGCCGGTACCCGGCAAGGTGCACGCGGTGATCGGTATGCGCAGGGCAGGCAAGACGACCTACCTGCGCCAGTTGTTGTCCGAGCGGCGCGCAACGAATCCGCCCGAACGGGCTATCTACCTCAGTTTCGACGACGACCGCTTGGCCGAGCTGGAGTCGGCCCAGCTGAATTACTTGCTGGAGGAGTATTACCGCCGCCTTCCGGCACTGCGCGGCCGCGAGACGGTGCTTTGGCTGCTCGACGAGATTCAGCTGGTGCCGGGCTGGGAGCGCTTTGTGCGGCGGGCGCTGGATACAGAGAAGGTCGAAATTGTCGTTTCGGGCTCTTCAGCGAGGATGCTCTCGCGCGAGGTGCATACATCGCTGCGCGGGCGCGGGATGGCAACGGTCATCCGGCCGTTCAGCTTCGGCGAATATCTGCGTCACCGCGGTGAGGAGCCGGGCCCGGACGCGCCGCGCTGGACCGCCGCCGGACGCTCGCTTGCGGAGAACCGTTTTCGCGAGTTCCTGATCGAAGGCGGCTTCCCCGAGGCCCACGCACTCCCCGACGCGCCGCGCATCGAGTTGCTGCAGGGTTACGTCGACACCGTGCTGTTTCGCGACGTGGTCGAGCGCCATTCCGTATCGCAGGTAGCGGCATTGCGCTGGCTGGTGCGTCAATGCCTGCGCAATCCGGCCGGGAGTTTCAGCGTGCACCGTTTGACCCTGGACCTCAAGGCGCAAGGACACGGTGTCGCCAAAGACGCGGTGCACGCCCTGTTCGGGCACCTGCTGGATGCTTTCCTGCTCGGCGCCGTGCCACTTGCAACCGAATCCGAGCGCCAGCGCAATTCGAACCCGCGCAAGGTGTATCCCGCCGACCCCGGATTGATCCGGGCGTTCGACTCGAGCGGACGCGCCAATCTCGGCCATGCCCTCGAGACTGCGGTATTCAATACCCTTGAGCGGAGCGGCGCCGACATTGGCTACGTGAAGACAACCGAGGGCTTTGAAGTGGATTTCCTCGCGCGCTACTTGTCGGGGGCACAGGAGTTGATCCAGGTCTGCGCAGATGTCTCCGATCCCAAGACTTTGGCGCGCGAATTACGCGCCCTGGATGCGGCGGCGCTCAGGCACCCGCGCGCGACGCGGCGGCTCCTGCTGCTTGATCGCGACGCCATGGCGCGAGTGGGAAACTCGGTCGCCGGAGCGCAGATAGCCTACGAGTGGATGTTGGCGATGGACGCGCAACGAAAATAATCAAGAACGCTGCGGCGCTGGACGAAGTCACCGTGGCACCGGGCTGGAAGCAATCGGAGAATTAGGATTGTGGAAGCGTTCACGAAGCGCGTGTTCGCCGGAGCCTTCTCTGACGACCAGTTTCGCATGTTGCTCGATGGCCGGAATGGAACCGCAATCAGCCCGGTTTTTGGCGATCTTCGGTTCCAGCCCGTGGCGGATCGCGTTTTCCACCAATGGCTGCAAAAGCATGGCCGGCAGATCAAGGGTGCAGGCCAGGCGCGGGCCCATGCGAATCGCAATGATCTCGAGGTAGTCGGTGAGCAGGGCAAACTCCTCGCCCAGCGTCGCGCTTTCGCTGCGCGTCGCCGACAAGCTGGCTCGCAGGTATCGATCCAGATGTGCCAGCATGCTCTGCGCGCGCGCCGGGTCGGTGGCGATCAATGCCTGCAGATTGGCCAGGGTGTTGAACAGGAAATGCGGTTCGATCTGCGCACTGAGAAGCTTCAGGCGTGCTTCGGCGGCCAGTCGTTCGCTCGCGGCCAGGCGTTCGCGGGTCGAGAAATAGACGGTCCCGCCAAAGCCGGCCGCGATGGTCAAGGCGAGGAAACCGACCGCAGCGCTGGCGCCAATCGAAGTCGGCTGGCCGGGAATGCCCAGAATCAGGCCGCCCAGCATGCTGCCGCCATACCAGCCGATGCCGGCGGCCACAACGACGATTGCGATCATCGGCAAGAAAGGCGATGGCCGCGCAGGCCACAGGCGCCGACGCGGCAGGTCGATCAGTGCGTAAGTGATCAGCCCGATGCACTGGCTGAAGACGAAATTGACGGCGAAGCCGTGGCTGTGACCTTGGTTGTTGCTGCCAAACACCGTGATCGCCACCGCGATCACGGTGTTGAGCACAAGTGTGCCGGCCAGCATATGCCGGATCGAGACGCGGGAAGGGTTACCCATCGGGTGCGACGGTAGTCGGGAAAGAGGCGAAACTCAAGGATTGCGCGGGTGCTGCCGCTCGAGCCGCTCGAGTTCGCTGTTGATCAGTTTTTCACGCAGACCAAACCCGGGCCAGAATACCAGTAGCCCGTGGATCGCCAGTCCCAGCGCCCAGCCGGCCACGGGATACGGAAACCAGCGATATTGCGCAGTGACGCCGAGATTGATCAGCATCAAACCGGCATTGACGGCGGTAAATACCGTCAGGTGGATCAGGAAGCCGATCTTTGCACCGGCGCGGCGGCGTGCCAGCCGCAGGCGTTGATCTTCATTCATGTCGAACCTTTCGTGGTGTTCAGCCATGGTCGATGGCGATCAGGTGGCTGCCAATCCCGACCGCGGTTGCGATCATGCTCGTCAGCGCGGCAATCGCGATGGCAAGCGGCAGCGGCAGGCAGGCCGCGGCGAGTACGGCAACGCCCGCAGTTGCGCTCGCCAGAAGCAG
>CAYYFR010000409.1:0-2944 GCA_964470865.1 uncultured Burkholderiales bacterium
CGGCATCACACACCACCACCACGCTGATCTGCGCGTTCGACAACAGCGCCGCCACTTCGACCAGCAGGGCATCCGTGCCCACTGTCAAAAGCCGCGAACGGGCCACTGCCTCGAGGGCGCTGACCCGCGCAGGCGCGACAGCGCCTGCCTCTGCTGCGGCGACGAGCGGGCTCTCTGCAACCGCCGGGTCCGGCGTATGCACATTCATCGCGTCAACGCCTGCAGGAGCTGCGCCTTGTTCATCGATGACCGTCCCTTCACGCCATGCTGACGGGCTTCGTTGCGAAGCTGGAGCAAGGTTCGGCCGCCTGCGCCCCGATGCGAGCGCAAGCCTCCGCGCCGACTTGCAGACATGTCGTTGATCGACGAGGGGCTCGCTTCCACGGACTCGCCGTGCTGCGCCCGCTCCTTGTTGACCACTCGTGCCGCGATCTCTTCGGCCAACGGCAGAGGCTTGCCGCGGTCGATCAGGCTATCCTTGATGTGCACGTACTGGCGCTCGCGCTTGGCGCTCCAGGCTTTCTGAGGCATGACGATTCCTTTCAGTGGTTTCGTTCAGGGATGTTCACGGGTGTCCAATGGCGAAATGCGAGGACGAAATGCGGGGGCGGCATGAAGGGCGACGTGAATGGCCTCTTCCAGCTTCTCCAAGCCGAACCGGGCATGCACCGGTGTCCCGTTCAGAAAGAAGGTGGGCGTGGCCGCAATTTCCTTGCCTGCAGCTTGTGGCAGCAGACGGCCGGACGTCTGTGCGCAAGGCAACGCAACGCCGCCCCGATGTGCGGCTACGCAAGGGTCCCGCGTGGTTGTGGCGAGCCAGGGTCGGTATGACTCACATCGAGTAAGGCTCAAGAATCTGGTCCTTTGGGAAAATTGTCGCGAAGCTGTCATGAGGGAGGGGCAGGCTGACATCACAACTGGAGCGCCAGTTGGCTGACATCGGGAGTGAACATGGTACGAGGCAAGCGCGCGTTGCGCGCCGAAGTGTGGAACGAAGATGCGTGCAAATCGCTCATTGACCAGCTTTGGAAATTGCGCGAGCGCATGCTGGAGCGCGAGCTTGGCCTGGCGCCCGCGTTGCAAGCGGCCGCTCCAGGCTATCGCGCGAGCGCGCGCAACCTGGCCCACTATTTGGCGCTGCGCCGGAACGACCACCGACCATTGCAGAAAAAGCTGGCGCAAATGGGCCTGTCTTCACTGGGGCGCGCCGAATCGAATGTCCTGGCCAATCTGGACAAGGTGCTGGGGATCCTGCATCGTCTTTCCGGCCGCCCCTGGCAAGCGCGTTCGTCCGAGGAGCCGATCGGCATCGAGAGCAGCCAACGCTTGCTGGAACGGCACACCAAAGATCTTTTGGGCGCGCCGCCAAAAGGTCGGATCGTGCGCATCATGGTGACCTTGCCCTCGGAAGCGGCCGGCGATTTCGATCTGGTGCGTCAAATGGCGGTCTCGGGCATGGACATCGCCCGGATCAATTGCGCGCACGACGGGCCGGAACAATGGAAGGCCATGGCTGCCCATGTGCGGCGCGCTGCCAAGGAGGCAGCTCGCCCGGTGCGGATTCTCATGGATCTCGCCGGGCCGAAATTGCGTACCGGCAGCATCGCCCCTGCGGCGAGCGTCTTGAAGCTGCGGCCCGAACGCGATGAACTCGGTCGACTGGTAACGGCGGCAAAGGTCGGCCTCAGACCCGCGGGTACGACGTCGCCAGTGGTGGGCGCATCCGATGTCGTCGAAGTCGACGCGGCGTGGCTGGCGGGCCTGAAGGTTGGCGATCATCTCGACCTGACCGATGCGCGTGACGCCAAACGCAGCCTGAAAGTCGTGCGCTGCGATCATGACAGCGTGCTGGCGGAGTGCGCACAGACGACTTATCTCGTGCCCGAAACGCGAATGGAGCGCCGTCGGGGTGACGGCGCCGGCCGGACGAGCGCGCTCTCGAATTTGCCATCGCGGCCGGGGACCCTGCATCTTGCGCTCGGGGATCGCCTGCGCCTGGTCAGGCCAGCGGATGGTCGGTTGGAGCGCGAATCGCGCGACGCCAAGCGGTCACGCAGGCCGTCGTTGTTGGGCTGCACGCTCCCCGAGGTATTCGGGCAGGTTCGTGCGGGAGAGCGCATCTGGTTCGATGACGGTCGGATCGGCGGCGTGATTCGCAGCGCCAAGGCCAACTCGATGGAGGTGGAAATCACCCACGCGCGCAGCGAAGGCGAAAAGCTGGCCGGCGACAAGGGCATCAATTTGCCGGACAGCCGGCTCACGCTGCCCGCCTTGACTGAAAAAGACGTGGAAGACCTAACGACTGTTGCCACGCTGACGGATCTGGTGGGGCTTTCGTTCGTCCAGCGTGCCACCGATCTGGAGGAGCTGCGTGGCCACCTGCTTCGACTCGATGTACCTGACTTGGGCATCGTCCTCAAGATCGAGACGCGGCGCGCCTTTGAAAACCTGCCCGAACTGCTGTTCTCGGCGATGGCCGGCAAGGCCGCAGGCGTCATGATCGCCCGCGGCGACCTGGCCGTGGAGTGCGGATACGAGCGTTTGGCGGAAGTCCAGGAGGAGATTCTCTGGGCCACCGAAGCGGCGCACATGCCGGTGATCTGGGCCACCCAGGTGCTCGACACATTGGCCCGCACAGGCCTGCCTTCGCGTGCCGAGATCACCGACGCCGCGATGGGGGAACGAGCGGAATGCGTCATGCTCAACAAGGGCCCCTACATCACCGAAGCGATGCGCACGCTCGACGACATTCTGCGTCGCATGCAGGCGCACCAGAGCAAGAAGCGCCCGCTGCTGCGGGCATTGAAGTCGTGGGGCAGGCAAGACTGAACGCGGTTTCCCCGTTGCCCTGCATCCAGCCGAGTGGCCGCCATTGCTGCGGGATCGAACGTATGCAATGCGCTGACGAATGTCAACTCGATGACCGGCGCGGGCGCCGGTTAAA
>CAYYFR010000410.1:0-2888 GCA_964470865.1 uncultured Burkholderiales bacterium
AATCACCTCGTCGGGCACCGGTTCGGCGGCGCTTGACAGCGGATGATGCGGGGCCACGACGAACACAAAGCTCACTTTGCCCAGCGGCGCGTGCTGCAGCCCAGCCTTGGCGCTGGGCTCGACTACCGCGCCAAGTGCCAGATCGGCACGGCCCGCAATCAGGGCGTCCAGCGTGCCCGAAAGCGTTTCGGTAAGCAGCTTGACCCGGGTGGGCGGGTTCAAGGCAAAAAATGCCGCGCACAGGTCCATCACCGTGGCGGGCTTGATGACGCTGTCGACGGCGATGGTGAATTGCGGCTCCCAGCCGGTGGCCACGCGTTTGATGCGGTTGGCCACGGCATCGACGTTGGCCAGCAACACGCTCCCTTCGCGCATCAGTTCGGCGCCAGCCGCGGTCAGGCGGGCCTGGCGCGAACTGCGGTCGAACAGCAGCACATCGAGCGCCTCTTCCATCTGGCGTACCCGATAGGTCAGCGCACTGGGCACCATGTGGCTTGCGCGTGCGGCCGCAGCAAAGCTTCCGCTATCGGCAATCACCTGCAGCATGGCAAATGCAGCGGGAGTCAAGACATCTCTCGGACAGGGCATTGGGCAACCCATGATTCAAAAAATTCGAATGATGACATCAATTGGGCGGTCCCTTCCAGGCGACCTTTGCCCGCATAATGGTTTTTGTCAAACACGGAGATCGATCCATGCAAACCCTTCGCAAATCACAGGAGCGCGGCTACGCCGACCACGGCTGGCTGAAGAGCTTTCATTCGTTCTCGTTCGCCGGCTACCACGATCCCGCACACATGGGCTGGGGAAACCTGCGGGTGATCAATGAAGACCGCATCGAGCAGGGCACCGGCTTTGGCAAGCATGGGCATCGCGACATGGAAATCTTGAGCTATGTGCTGTCGGGAGAACTGGCGCACCAGGACAGCATGGGCAACGTCAAGGGCATTCCGCCAGGCGACATCCAGCGCATGAGCGCAGGAACCGGTGTGACGCACAGCGAGTTCAACCATGCCAAGGACAAGACCACGCATTTTCTGCAGATCTGGATCGAACCCAGCGTGACCGGCATTGCACCAGGCTATGAGCAGAAGTCGGTTCCCGCGATCGAAAAGCGCGGTGCGCTGCGACTGGTCGCGTCGCCTGGCGGGGACCGGGGTTCAGTCTCGATCCACGCCGACGCGGCTCTCTATGCGGCCCTGTTTGACGGTGCGGAACGAGCCGAACACGTGCTTGATCCGGCCCGCAAGGCTTATGTGCATCTGATACGCGGCGCCCTGGATGTCAACGGTCAGCGCCTGAATACGGGCGACGCTCTGATGCTGGAGAACGAAGCCCTGGTGACCTTCTCCAACGGCCATGATGCCGAGGTCCTCCTGTTTGACCTGGCACCCTGATTCGCCGCTCGCCCAAGGCACACATCGCGCGAAGCTGCCTGTCATGGCGTTGCGCCACGACTCGGCCGCGAAGCCATTCCTGCGGGGGCGTCAGCTGTCAAGCTTGATGCCAACCTCCTTGAGCATCACGGTGAAAAACGCCAGATCGTCGATCAGTTGGGCGCTGAACCGGGACGAGGGCGCGAATGAAGGGGCCAGGCCCAGGCCCTGCAGTTTGGCTGCGAGTTCGGGTTCGCGGGCGATTCTCTCGAGCGCGCCATCCAGGCGCTGGCTCACCTCGCGCGGCAGGTTCTTCGGGCCGAACAGGCCGAACCAGCTGCGCGTCTGGAAATTCTTCATGTCGATGCCGAGTTCCTCGGTGGTGGGTATCTCCGGGAACTCGGGTAATGCCCCGGCAGTTGCATCGGTCATGACAATCGCCTGGGCCGTGTGTTGAACGGAAAGACTTTTTGCATGGAGCGTCGGCAGCGCCGGTCTCGCAGCGCGTTTTCTGGCGCTGCCGTGAGGTCTACACCGCGCTCGGCATGCGTGGCTGAAACCTCACCCCGCCCCGTACTTTCGCGTGCGCTCGGTGAACTCCGAATAACCGATGAAACGCTCGAAGCCGGCGACATTGTCGCGCAAGCCCGCTACCGCCCCGCCATCGCCGCTGTTTCTGAACTCTTCCAACGCTTGGCGCAGCGCCTGATACTGGGTCAGGAGGGCAAAGCCGAAATACAGCACCAGCGAAGCTCCGGCCGCAGTCTCGTCGGCCAGCGTGTAACCGGCTGTGTCGACCACCATCACCGGCCGCGTCAGGCGTGCCCGTACCTGTTTGAGCAAGGGCGGCGGCAGCATGGTGGGAAACAGCATGTCGGCACCAGCTTGCGCATAGGCGTTCAGGCGAGTGATGGTCGCCTCCAGATCCTGATTCACCCAATAGGCGTCGCTGCGCGCGACGATCATGAAATCCGGGTCCTCGCGCGCGTCGACCGCCGCGCGGATGCGGTTGACCACGCTCTCGACCGGGTGCAGGCGCTGCGGCACCTCGGCATGCTTGCCGTAGGCGTGGTCCTCGATGTGAATCGCCGCCACGCCGGCGCGCTCGAATTCGCGCACCGTGCGCCACAGGTTGGCGGCGTCATTGAAGCCCCCTTCGGCGTCCGCGATCACCGGGATGGCGACCGCATCGACGATCCTCTTCGCCTGGTCCACCATGTCGTGCAGCGACAACAGGCCGGTGTCCGGCAGGCCCAGGCGGCTCGCGGCAGTGGCATAGCTGCCGATGTAGACACAGGGAAATCCTGCCGCCTCGATCAGCTTCGCGCTCAGGGCATCGGTCGCGCCAAGTGCGGCGGTGGTGGTGCCACTGGCGACCAATTGGCGCAAGGCGCGGCGCCGTGCGTTGAAGCCGGTGTGTTTGGCTGGGCTGGTTGGCGACATATGGCTTTCTCCGATTCGGTCGGGATCATGCAACAGATTTTCACTGCAGAGGCTGGTCGCGGCGGGCGT
>CAYYFR010000411.1:0-2882 GCA_964470865.1 uncultured Burkholderiales bacterium
ATAGCGCAGGCGCGTTGGGCGCCAGCACCCCGTAGGTGCGATGCCGATGTTTGCGCGGTGGCGGAATCAGTGCCGCGAGACGATCGAGGAGACGGGGCGTGCGCCGCAGCAGACGGTGCGACGCTGGATGGACGGGGGCCATCTGCGTGGCTGGCGTACGCCCGGGGGGCACCGCCGTGTGGAAATCGCCAGCGTGCACGAACTGCTGACCAGCGCCCGTCAGGCGGAGACCGGTGGGGTCGCGGCGGGACAGTCAGGCGCCGGCCGGGCCGCCGATGCCGTGACACGGATTTAGCAGAGCGAAGAGATTTTCCATGGATCAACTATTCCACTAATGGATAAATATTATCCAATAAGTTCTATTTCATATATTTTTGAAGAAGACTACTATCCGGTCCGTCCAGCAATCCGTTAGAAGGATGCAAAAAATGAAAGCTATTCGAATCCACGCCTACGGCGATACCAGTCAAATGCGACTGGAAGAAGTGCCCGTACCCGCCTGCGGACCTAACGATGTACTGGTGCGCGTGGTCGCGGCGGGCATCAATCCGATTGACTGGAAAATACGCAGCGGCGCCGTGGCACAGATGATCCCCAAATCATTCCCTTTTACCTTGGGTTCGGACGCGGCCGGCGTAGTGACCGCAGTCGGTGGCGCGGTGACGACATTTTCTCCGGGAGACGACGTGTTTTTCTACGCCGAATTCGCCCGTGGCGGCACCTATGCCGACTACGTTGCGGTCGATGCCACGCAGGTGGCGCGCAAACCCCGTACCGTGTCGTTCTCCACGGCAGCCGCACTACCCACGCCGGGGCTGGCAGCCTGGACGGCTGTGATTGATACGGCGCATGTAGCGCGCGGCATGCGTGTCTTGATCCACGGTGGCGCCGGTGCGCTGGGCAGCGTGGCCGTGCAACTGGCCAAAGCGCAAGGCGCGCACGTCATTGCCACGGCGGGTACCGCCGATGTAGCCTTGGTACAAAGCCTCGGTGCCGATGAAGTCATTGACTATCGCACACAGAAATTCGAGCAAATCGCCCACAACATGGATGTCGTCATTGACACCTTGGGTGGCCCCACGCAAGAGGCATCCTGGGCCACGCTGCGCGCGGGCGGCCTGCTGGCAGCAACGACGCAGCCGCCTTCGCCAGAACGCGCAGCCGCCGCCGGTGTGCGCAGCGCGTTTGTATTCTCGCTCCCCCGTGGCGACGTGTTGGCCCAACTGGCGGCCTTGATGGATACCGGGAAGTTGCGCGTGCTGGTGGGTCAAGAGTTCGCTTTAGCTCAAGCCGTACAAGCGCACCGTCTGGGTGAAAGTGGCAAGGCCCGTGGAAAAATGATTCTTCGCGTCAGTTAAGTTCGTCAACAACCTTCATTTACAACCTAAGGAAACACCGTGAACTCCAAAAACTCTGTCTTATCCGTCGGCCTGCAGCCACAACTCATCAATTTCGCGGATCCGGCCTACGCGGCCTTCCCTGGTATGACGGCGGAAAAAGTGCAAGGCGGACTGGACAAGGACATCGCCACATTGAACGCCTTGGGTTACGACGCAAAGTTGTGCCTCACCGATTTTGGTGAAACGGCAGAGGCCGTGATTCGCACCACGCTGCAGGAACACCGCTACGACTGCGTGGTGATCGGCGCAGGCGTGCGTACCATTGGTAAAAACTTTCTCCTTTTCGAGAAAGTGCTCAACGTGGTACATGAGCACGCCCCACAGGCACGCATCTGTTTCAACACGGGGCCGTTTGACACGGCCGAGGCAGTGCAGCGCTGGTGCCCGCTTGCCTGAGCATTTTCCGATTGTGCGTAAAGTGCTGCCCGTGCACAAAACCTAGCCCATGGACTCTGGCTGATCGACCTCGTCGGCAATTTTGTGAGGCTTTGTGGGTCACTCAACCAAAGGGGGGGTGACTTACACCCATCCACCGTAACCCTGTGCAAGATCACTTTCAACGACTGCTTTGTATACCGAGCTAAGTCCGCTATGGACATTCAGCCCAAAGGTTCTCCACAAAACTGTGGGTCCGCAAACTGCCATCAACGGACTGACGATTCGTTTGGGCGACGGTCGGCTCCTGGCCGACAGCGGTGGTTGCCGACATGCCGCTTTGTGGCGTCGAAACGCGATGTCGATTGAGTAGCGGCGTACAGTGCCCGAATGGACCAGCCACTCGCGCGGCTACAAGTAGGCCCAAGGCCGGCGCTCCCGGTCCGCGCTGCGGAAGCGTTCGATCGCGTCGCCATGCGAAAGCGTATAGGCGATCTCGTCGACGCCCTGCAACAGCATCTGGCGCAAGGTCTCCGGTGCCGAAAAGGGGAAACGCCGACCGTTCGGGGACGTCAGGACCTGCGCCTCCAGATCCACGCTGACGTGTCCTGCCCCGTTGGACGCATCGACCTCCGCGACGATGTGCAGCAGGTCTTCGATCGGCAGCTCGACGGGAACGATGCCGTTGCGGTAGCAGTTGTTGAAAAAGATCCCGCCGAACGAGGGCGCGACCACCGCGCGAATGCCGAACTCGCGCAGTGCCTTGGGCGCCCGCTCGCGCGACGAGCCGCAGCCGAAATTGCGGTCGGCCAGCAGGATCCGCGCGTGGTCGTAGGGCGGCTGATTGAGGATGAATTCCGGGTTGGGCTGCCCGTCGGCATCAAAGCGCCTAAGGACAGGAATTTCAACGCCATTGTTGCAGTAATCCGGCCATATCCGTCAGCGTCAATCGTTGATACGGCGCCGAAGACGCCGGACAAGCCGCTGAAACCCCGCCCCGGCATGCCCGTTGTGTGTGCCTGTGGCCACCTGGGCGGCGGAAGTTTGCCGCTCGGTTGGCCACAGACACGACTCGCCCCCGACGAGCCAGTCTTGTCGTCTTTTGCC
>CAYYFR010000412.1:0-2879 GCA_964470865.1 uncultured Burkholderiales bacterium
ATTTGGGCGAGCGCTCGGGGCTTTGCCGACGCTATCGTTGCAGGCAGGATCAATGTGGCGTCGCTTGCTCTCGGGGCAGGCACCCTCTTCGTGATCTGGCTCTGCAAACGCAGCCAGCGCCTGCCGGGTGTGCTGATCGCCGTGGCCGGCGCGACCATCGTCGTTGCCACGCAGGACCTTGCAACGCGCTTCGGTGTGGACGTGCTGGGTTCGCTGCCGCAGGGCTTGCCGGCGTTTGCCTTGCCCTGGATCACCGCGGGCGACATCACCGCGGTCTTGATTGGCGGCATGGCCGTGGCACTGGTGTCCTTTGCGGACACCAGTGTGCTGTCTCGTGCATACGCCGGACGTTCGGGCTCGCGGGTAGACGCGAATCAGGAAATGGTGGGGCTGGGTGCCGCCAACCTGGCTGCCGGCCTGTTCCAGGGTTTCCCCATCAGCGCCAGCAGCTCGCGCACGCCGGTGGCCGAGGCGGCAGGCGGGAAAACGCAACTCACCGGTGTGGTGGGCGCACTCGCGGTGGCCGTGCTGCTGGTGTTTGCGCCTGATTTGCTGCGAAACCTGCCGACTTCCGCACTAGCGGCGGTGGTGATCGCCTCCGCCATCTCGCTCTTCGAGGTCGCTGACCTGCGCCGCATCTATCGCATTCAGCGCTGGGAGTTCTGGCTGTCGATCGGATGCCTGGCCGGCGTGGCGCTGTTCGGAGCGATCCCGGGCATCGGCCTGGCTATCGTGGCGGCGGTGATCGAGTTCCTGTGGAACGGCTGGCGCCCGCATTCAGCGGTGCTGGGGCGCGTGGATGGCGTGAAGGGCTACCACGACATCACGCGCTATCCGGCGGCGCGCATCGTGCCGGGCCTCGTGCTGTTTCGCTGGGACGCGCCGCTGTTCTTCGCCAACGCGGAGCTGTTTCGGGACCGCGTACTCGATGCGGTGTCGACCGCGCCGACACCTGTGCGGTGGGTGGTGGTGGGCGCCGAGCCGATCACCAGCGTCGACGTGACCGCAGCCGACGCACTGGTGGAGCTGCAGGAAACTTTGCATGCGGCCGGGATCGATCTGCGCTTCGCCGAACTGAAGGACCCCGTCAAGGACAAGCTCAAGCGTTTCGGCTTGTTCACCAGACTGGGCGAAGAGCGATTCTTTGCGACCTTGGGCGAAGCTGTAAGCGCCTATCTCGAAGCGCACGACATCCCTTGGGTGGACTGGGAAGAGCGGAAACGATGAGGCACGCAGTGCGTTCCTCGGCCAGGCTCGGCCGCCCGGACCGCGCATCGGCGGGCCCAATGGGTGCGGTGGCGAACAGTCGATCGGCCGCGATGCAAGCCACACTGGGCGCCATACACTACTTCGTGCAGTCGGCACGATGGCGAGAAGGTCATTGTGTGTGCAGGATGGATGCCGTCGGTGCGAAGTACTTGATTGCGCAAAATGGCGCCGAAACGCGAACTGTGAACAACTTGAAACCCGCCGCACCCGGCCCCGGGCTGCACGAGCGCATCAAGTCCCTGCACCGGTATTTGCTTGCCGGTCTGGTCGCGGCATTGCTGGCGGTGGCCTTCGTGTCCATCGCGGGCGAGGTCCTGGAGGGTGACACCGCCGGCTTTGACGGTGTCGTGTTGCGGCAGGCGCAGTCGCTCCGGGCTGGCCATCCCGGTTTCGTCTCGGCAATACGCGATCTCAGCGGCCTGGGCAGCACCGTGGTACTGACCGTCTTCGTGACCCTTGGTGTCGGATACCTGATCCTGGTGGCGGCACCGACCACGGCGATTCTCGTTGCCGTGTCCGCAGGCTCGGCAACGGTGCTTGTAAGCGCACTCAAAGCGGTATTCAGCCGCCTGCGTCCGGACGGCGCTTTCTCGGAGATCATGGTGCCAGGCCTGAGTTTTCCCAGTGGGCACGCGACGATGTCCGCCGCGATCTTTCTGACCATGGGTGCCCTCTTGGCAAGCACACGACACCGTTGGGCCGAGCGCATCTACATCCTTTTCGCCGCGGCGGTGCTGACCGTGCTGGTGGGCATGAGCCGCATCGCCCTGGGCGTCCACTGGGCCACCGATGTGCTGGGCGGATGGGCCTTCGGCAGCGCCTGGGCCATGATTTGGCTGATGGTGGCCCGCTGGTTGAGCCGCAGGGACGCCGCCACATGAACGAGGCGCGACCACCGCTCGGGGGATTGAACTGAATGCGCCAGCCGCCCTGGAGCGCGGTTGCCGCTGATACACCCCATTTGGACAGCTGTCGGACTACCCGGCCCGCTCTCGAAGATCGAATGACAACTGCGAACTTGCCGGCTCAAACGCTGCCAGCGAAGCGCGCTCCAATCTCGACAAGCGCTGCAGCAATCTTGTCCGGCGGCAGAACGAAATCCACACAGCTTGACGCCTGCGCACTGACAGGCATGGAATCGACCTCTGCGGATTCGTCCTGTGCAAAAGTGATGCCGCCTTTTTCCTTGATGTGCTTGCATCCTGCGGTGCCATCGCCGTCATAACCGGAGACGATGATCCCGATCGCCCTGTCACCGAAGGATTCCGCGATCGAAGCAAAGAACACATCAATTTGCGCGTTGCGTCGGCTGCGGGGCGAAATGACCTTGAACTTGTATTTCTCAACCTCAAGATCGGCGTTTGCCGGAATCACATAAACATGGTTGGCGCTGATAGGCATGGCAGCCGATGCGACCAGCGCCGGCATCTTCGTATGGCGTGCCAGAATCTGAGCCAGCTGGCTGTAAGCGGCTGGATTGATATGCGAAACGATCACGAATGCCATGCCTGTGTCGGCGGGCAAATGATCCAATATCGCTTTGTAGGCATTCAGGGCCCCCGCAGAGCCGCCGATACCTGCAATGCCGGTCGGAATCGACTTTTTCATGT
>CAYYFR010000413.1:0-2868 GCA_964470865.1 uncultured Burkholderiales bacterium
CGGCGCGCGCGCGCCGCATGCTTGACGACAAGATCGCCGCCGAGCGCGGCGCAAGCGCGCCATCCTGAAGCGAGGAGTACGAATGCCATACGACCTGTCTTTTCGGCGTGAAAAAATCGACGCCGACAACAACCCCGTTTGCAACCTGCACCACCACGCCTTCGCCTGCCGCGACGCCGAGGAGACGCGCCACTTCTATGAAGACATGCTGGGCATGCCGATGGTGGCCGCGATCCAGGAGTCTACACATCCGCGCAGCGGCGCGCAGTCGGCCTACCTGCATCTGTTTTTCGAGATGGCCGACGGCACCTGCCTGGCCTTCTTCGACTATCCGGAATACTTCGCCAGCCTGGATGCAAACCAGCTCGAACCGCGTGACAGCCTGGTCCACCACATCGCTCTTGAAGTGCAGGGTTACGAGAAGATCGAGGTGTTCAAGCAGCGTTTGGCCGCACACGGCGTGGCCTTGCGCGAGATTGATCACGGCTATTGCCGCTCGCTGTATTTCGTCGACCCCAATGGCCTCAAGCTGGAACTCACCACCAATGTCGCGCGTTCCCCGGACGACTTCGCCGCCTTCCGGCGCGACGCCCATGCCACGCTCGCGCACTGGCAGCAGTTCAAGGCCGGTCGCGTCGCCTCCACCGCAAGCACCAATATGTCCAGGACCGGCCCTGCGGCTGCCGGCCATTCCTGACAATGCACCTGTCTCCGAGGGATTCACCATGAGCAATTACACGCAATCCGGACCATCCTTCAGCCATGTCGGCTTCTACGTGCGCGACATTGCCAAAATGGAAGATTTCTACAAGCGCGTAATGGGCTTCATCGTCACCGACCGCGGCAATCTCGTCACGCCGCGCGGGCCGGTCGACCTGGTATTCCTCTCGCGCGACCCGGAGGAACACCACCAGATCGTGCTGGCCAGCGGGCGACCCGACGATATCGATTACGTCATCGTCAACCAGGTTTCGTTCCGCGTCCCGGGGCTTGCCTATTTGCGCGCGCTGTATCCAAAGCTCAAGGCCGAGCCGGCGCTGAGCGAAATCCTGCCGGCTACCCACGGCAATGCAATATCGATTTATTTCCGCGATCCCGAAGGCATCCGCATCGAATGTTTTTTCGATACACCCTGGTATTGCGAGCAGCCTTTGCGCATTGCCGTCGACATGGAGGCAAGCGAGGCTGAAATCATGGCGCAATCGGAGAGCATCGCGCGCGCGGCAAGAAAATTCCAGCCACGCGAGCAATGGGTGGCCGAGATGAGGCGGCGCATGGAAGCCGGCATTCATGCCTGAAGCGTTCGACGTTGCCATCGTCGGCCTGGGCCCGGCAGGCGCCGCGCTGGCCAACCTGCTGGGTCAGGCCGGGCTTGCGGTGGTGGTGTTCGAACGCGAGGCGGCAATCTACCCGCTGCCACGCGCCATCCATTTCGATGGCGAGGTGATGCGCATATTTCAGGGCATGGGCTTGAAAAGCGAGATCGAAGCAGCCACCCGCCCTGGTTTCAAGAACATGCATTTCGTCAATGCGCAAAACCAGGTGCTGCTGGTGCGCGGCGGCAGCACGGCGGTAGGCCCGCATGGCTGCGCCAACAATCACTATTTTCATCAGCCGCAACTCGAAGCGGTGCTGCGCGACGGCCTGGCGCGCTTCGCGCAAGTGCGGGTGCTGCTGCGTCACGAGGTATTCGCGATTGCCGAGGACGCCGAAGGCGCGTTGCTGTCGGTGGAAAACATGAACAACGGCAAGCTCGGCAAGTTCCGCGCCCGCTATGTCATCGGCTGCGATGGCGCGCGCTCGCTGGTGCGCCGCCTGATGGGCAGCACCATGGAGGACCTCGGTCTGCACCAACCCTGGCTGGTGTTCGACGCCATCCTCAAACGCGCTGTCGACCTGCCCGACCACACCGTGCAGCATTGCGACCCGGCGCGTCCGATGACCTATTGCAACGGGATCGGCCAGCGGCGCCGCTGGGAAATCATGCTGATGCCGGGTGACGATGCGCAGGCCATCGCGCGGCCGGATAGTGTATGGAAAATGCTTCAGCGCTGGATCACGCCGGACGATGCGGAACTCGAGCGGGCGGTGGTCTACACCTTCCATTCGGTGATCGCCCGTGGCTGGCGCCGCGGGCGACTGATGATCGCCGGCGACAGCGCGCACCAGACTCCGCCGTTTCTGGGCCAGGGCATGTGCGCCGGCATTCGTGATGCCGCCAACCTTGCATGGAAGCTCGCCATGGTGCTGCGCGGCAGGGCGCATGAATCGCTGCTCGATACCTACGAGTCGGAACGCGAACCGCACGTGCGCGCCTTCATCGCGCTTGCGGTCAAATTGGGCGACGTTATCCAGACCACCGATCCGGCACTGGCGGCGGAACGCGATCGCAAGTTCCAGGCCGGCTCCCCCGAGATCTTTCAGTTCCCGAACCCGGGCCTGGGGCCAGGCGTGCGTATGGACAGCGGCATACCCGCCGGCCAGCCATTTCCGCAGCCGCGCCTGGCCGATGGCCGCCTGCTCGACGATGCGACCGGCCAGCGCTTCGTGGTGATCGCCACGCGTGAGCTGCTGGCGGCAACTGACGCCAGCACGCGCGCGCGCTGGCAACAGGCCGACGCGATGCTGATCGATGACGCGCACCCGGAGATCGCCGCCTGGCTGGAGCAGCATGGCACGCACGCCGTGCTGCTCAGGCCCGATCATTACATCGTCGGCACCGCCGGCAGCGCAGCCGAACTCGCGCTACTCGCCGCACGCCTGCCACTGGCTGCCTGAGCCCGTGGATACGCAGTTTGCCGCATGAGCGCTCTCGCCCGGCCGTCCGAAGGGAGCGCTCATCCTCCCTCGGGGAGGACGTCACGCAGT
>CAYYFR010000414.1:0-2864 GCA_964470865.1 uncultured Burkholderiales bacterium
TGCGCCACCACTTCAAACTGCAAAGTGCCCACCGCGCCCAGCAGCAGCGTGCCGCCGCCCAAGGGGCGAAACACCTGGATCGCGCCCTCTTCGCCCAACTGCTCCAGACCCTGGCGCAGCTGCTTGCTTTTCATCGGGTCCGCCATTTCGACGTTCTGGAACAGCTCGGGCGCGAAAAACGGCAGCCCGGTGAACTGCAGGGTCTCGCCTTCGGTCAGCGTATCGCCCAGTTGCAGCAGCCCGTGATTGGGAATGCCGATGATGTCGCCGGCGTACGCATCCTCGACCAGCTCGCGCCGCTGCGACAGGAACGACACCACGGTGTTGGTGCGAATCTCCTTGCCGGTGCGGCAGATCTTCAACTTCATGCCGCGCTCGAAGCGCCCGGAGCACATGCGCACGAAGGCGATGCGGTCGCGGTGCGCCGGGTCCATGTTGGCCTGGATCTTGAACACCACGCCGGTGAATTTGGCTTCGCTCGGCTCTACCCTGCGCTGGATCGCCACTCGCGCGATCGGTGCCGGTGCCAGGTCGACCAGCGCGTCGAGCACTTCGCGCACGCCGAAATTGTTGATCGCCGAGCCGAAGAACACCGGCGTCTGGCGGCCGGCGACGAAGGCTTCACGCTCGAATTCGGGTGACGCGCCGCTGACCAGCTCGATCTCGTTTCTCGCCTGGGTGAAGGCATCACCATAGCGCGCCGCGATCTGCGGATTGTCGAGGCCTTCGATCACCTCATCCTCGGCGCGCACCCGGTCCTCACCGGCGGTGAACACGCGCATGCGGTCGCGTTTCAGATCGAACACGCCGCCGAAACGCTTGCCCATGCCGATCGGCCAGGTGAACGGCGCCGCCGGCATGCCCAGCACTTTCTCGATCTCGTCGATCAGATCAAGCGGTTCCTTGACCTCGCGATCCATCTTGTTGATGAAGGTGATGATCGGCGTGTTGCGCGCGCGGCACACCTCGATCAAACGCAGGGTCTGCGCTTCCACACCGTTGGCGGCGTCGATCACCATCAGCGCGGCGTCCACCGCGGTGAGCACGCGATAGGTGTCTTCGGAAAAATCCTGGTGGCCGGGCGTATCAAGCAGGTTGATCACGCAATCGCGGTATTCGATCTGCATCACCGAAGAGGCCACCGAGATGCCGCGCTGCTTTTCGATCTCCATCCAGTCGGAGGTGGCATGGCGCGAAGCCTTGCGTGCTTTCACGCTGCCGGCGATGAAAATCGCGCCGCCGAACAACAGCAGCTTCTCGGTCAGCGTGGTCTTGCCGGCATCCGGGTGGGAGATGATGGCAAAAGTGCGTCTTCTCTTTACTTCTCTGGTAATTACGTCGTCCGCCATAGCCTCGAATCCTCGAATATGTACACGGCTATGTACACATTTTGAAACTTGCTCCTGACCCACTTGGCGCGGATCAATCAGTACCTTCGTCCCGATATGAGGAGCCGAGGTGAAGCAAAGCACACAATTATAGAGTTTGCCGGCTGTTGAAAAAGGGAGTAGACCCCCTTTGAATCCCCCGAAGTCCGAAGCGGGCAAGACAGGACAGAGATGCGTTGCACGATTGCGCTAAACATGGTCATCGGAGGCGTAATTCAACATCCTGTTAGCCAGCAACCAGATAGCCAGCAACCAGACTGACGACCACATCAGATGTCCAAGACAAACGCCAATCGTGGTTGAGAATTTTCCGAAATTGCTCTCTGGCATCGCGCCATGGTCGCCCGTGTTCACGGCGGCAGAAAGCACGGTCTCGATCGATACCCCGAACCTTCAGGCGGGGCGAGTGCGTCTCAAATTTGGCCAGTCCGATCTGAAGGTCATGGCGGAGCGTCAGACCTGCGGAGAATTCAGCATTGGCGATGACTCGTGGCTCTTGGGGCAAGGAACCCATCGGCATATTGGCCGCGCCTTCGACTTTCAAGGGCGTGACTATCCACGAAAGCCGGGTGATCTTTTGGGGCCGGCGGCCTTGCTTGAAGGAGCCCAAGTTTCCCCGTTGCTTGGCGAACGGGCTGTCCCCACCTGGCTTCTCGATTGGGAGTTGAAAGCCAATCGTCAGCCCTGCGGGTCGCGCCTTGAACTGATTGCAGCGCTTGGCCTGAAATTCGAATACTCGTTTAAGTCATTCCGTTCAATGCGCTCTGCACGGCCTTTGGGTTTTTGGCGATCACCAGTAGATAGGCCTTTGTCGGGCCTTCAGGTACTCGATTGTTGGTTTCCCATTTTTTCAAGGTCGAAACAGGAATCGCAAATGTCTCCGAAAAGACCTCCTGCGTCATATGCAATTTGCTTCGGATCGCCTTGACGTTGATGTCCTTCATGCGCACCTTGAGCACGCGCCCCTTGGTCTTGTCGCCACGCAAAAAGCCGAGTGCTTCTTCTGCTCCTTTGATAATCTCGCTGGTCATAACTTCATTTCCTTCTTGATCGCCTGAATCAATTTGTAAAGTGCCTTTTCTTCCGCGTCGGTCAGATTGGCTTTTTCATTCTTGCCGTAGATCGTGAACAACAGGACGGGGTTCCTGGCGTTGTAATAGTAGTAAACAACTCGATGCCCACCGCTCTTGCCGCGTCCCTTTCCCGCAACACGCAGCTTCCTGACGCCGCCCGTACGGGGCATGATGTCACCAGCCTCGGGATTCTGAGCAACATGCACGATGAGGGCCTGACGCTCTTCGGAATCGAGCAAGGATTCCACTTTTCTTATGAACTGCCGGGTTTCAACGACCGTTATCATCGCAATACATTATAGTACCCAATGGGTACTGTCAAAGTCAATATAAAACGTACCCATTGGGTTCCTCTCCAAGCTATACGACTGGTACGTCGACTGGTACGTCGACTGGTACGTCG
>CAYYFR010000415.1:0-2854 GCA_964470865.1 uncultured Burkholderiales bacterium
GTTGATCACCATTCCCGGATGATCAAGCCAATGGTAGTTGAGCCGAAATCTTTCCTCCTTCAGGCTCATACAAGGCTGCAGGTTGAAAAAACAGGCTTGTCTTCCAGGGAATTGCCCGGTGCATCGGCAGAAAGCCGGGCCGGCTTCAGGCCTTCAGCAACAGCACGCCGGGCAGGCCGGCCTTGCCGGCGCGCCGCGCCAGCGCCTTGTCAAAAGTCGCGAATTCTTCGTTGGCGGCGCATTGGAGTGCGTGGCAGGCGTCAGCGAAATCGACGCCGGCCTCATAGGCCGCCAGGGTTCGCCCCACAAGCAGCGGATCGGCCGCCTCGATGTTCTCGAGATCGAGCAGGGAACGCAACGAGTGGGCGATGGTCTGCACGCTCAAGCCGTAGCACGCGCGCAGAACCCACTCGGACTCCATCAGCACCGACGCGGCAACCCGGCATCGACGTTCTGCAACCAAGGTTTCGGCGGCGCGGGCCTGACGCAGGTCGTCCCCGACAATCAGGCGGACGACGACGTTGGTGTCGAGAGAGGTCATCGGCGCGGAGCGCGCCGCGCCGCTTCACGCATGACCGCAGCGTCCATTTCCTCGAGCGTTTTGGCCACGCCGCGATAGCCGACGCGCGCGCGGATCGCGGCCAGCCCCGGCTTGAGCGGCGTCTTGGCGCCGGTCGAAAGGCGTGTCAACAGCACGCCTTCGGGCGTGTCGCGCACCTCAAGCTGCGTTCCCGGTGCCCAATGCCGAGCGTCGCGCAGCTTCTTCGGGATGACGACCTGGCCTTTGCTGGACACCAGGGTGGTTGTCATGGCATGCCTCTCATGTAAGACATTAATCTTACCGCACTTTTTTTCGAATTGGCGGCGGTACGACGCGCGCGCTTGCTACACCACATTGATCTCGACGAGCGGCCGCTTTTCGATCACGCGCTCCCAGCCGAACGCCGACAGGTCGAGCGTTCGAAACGCGCCGTACACCAAAAATTCGGACAGCGCGCGGCCCACCGCAGGCGACTGCTGCAGGCCGTGGCCGGAGAAGCCGTTGGCGAACAGCAGGTTGGAGAAGGATAGCTATAGCTACTGAACACGGTGGATTTGGAGAGGCCGCTTTCGACCCAAAGCGGAAGTCCAGCCGGCCGATTTCAGCGGCCGATAGCCGCCGCTCAACGCCTACGATAAGCGGCCGAGAAGCAGCGGGCGAAAGCCCGCTGTGAAGCAGTCAGCTGCATCGCGGGGTTGGGCGTCAATCGTAATGGCGTGTCCAAGGAGCAAGCTCGCGAACTCGGTCAGGGCCGCACCCTGGCGCCGCGCCGAGGTCCGGACTGCCGCGAAATCGGGAACAATTCGCGCAGCGCTGCGCCATCATTGCGCAGAAGGCAGTGGCGAACGACGGCAGGGGGCGCCGCTTGTCCCAGAAGAGAGCCAAAGGCTCGCGCAAGGATTTTCCCCTGTAGGTCACGCGAACGATACGCAGCGGATAACGAGCGATTCGCACTGCAGAAGGAACGATTGCCACACCGTGTTCCTTCTCAGCCATTGCCAGCAGCGTATGCGGTGTCCGGCTCTCGAAGACGACATTGGGCTCCACACCGGCCAGACTGCAGGTAGCGTCAAAGGTACGGCGGGTTACGAAGCTGGTATCGAACAGCAGCAGCGGGTGGGCGGCGAGGCGAGCAATCTCGATATCTCCGTTCTTTCCGAGTGTCAGCGGCGCCCGATACCAAACGGGCATCGCTTCGCTGGTGTCTCAGCGTGAGGCATTCCGAGGGTGTCGGTGATCCAGTATGCAGTCGTTGGTGACTGGCAGCAATTGGCCGAAGGCAGTACTTCATAACAACGCACTGGCGCTTCAGGAATTCGTACACGCGCATCAATCGCCGCCAGCGTTGCCAGCGCCGAAGTTTCGCCGCGCCTGACGCGAAGGCCGGGCAGGATTGCACCGCTGCGGACTATTCCCCTGCCTGGGCGCGCGCGGCGTCGATGACTTTTTCTCCCAGGAAGTAGCCTTTCTCCCGCATTTCTTCAAGCACCGGAACCACCGCATCGATGAGCCCTCGGGTCTTGGCTGCGCACAAAACACTTGCTGTGCCGGTGATCGCGATACGCAGTCGGTGAGCTTCGCGACGACCGAGTTTTTCATCGATGATCAGCAACGTGCGCGCGTGGGTGGCGGCGTAGGCCAGACAGGATGCTTCGCCGATATCCAGAAAAGGATGAGGTGCGGCCGGCGTGTCCGCCGACAACGCCGCAAGCCAGCCTTCGCTCAGGGCTTCCTGCAACGTCCGTGCGTCGGCGCCGCTGCCGTCGATGGCCAATTCCGCAACCACTTCCGGGGTGAGTTGAACGCAACCAAACAGCGCCTTCAACAATGCCAGCCTGCCGACTTTCGCAAGCGCGATCAGCGGGCCGGCATCGGCGACGACTGGTGTGGCTACCGGGCGGCGCTTGCTTGCGACAGCCATGCGTCGATCGCAGCCACGTCGTCGGCGATCTCGCCACCGTCTGGCGTGAGCGCGATGCCCAGTCGCGCCAGCAAATCGAGCATCTCGCCGCGGCTCTTGCCTGCCATGCGTGCGGCCGCACCGGAACTGATCACGCCGTCGCGAAACAGCGAGGCCGCAATCGCCAGCCGCAGACGGCCCAGGTCGGGCATGCCCAGTTGGGCCAGCCCGATCAGGACTGCTTCAGGGGTGTCGCGATTGGTGACCACCACCATTTCACCATCCCGCGCCTGCCTAAGCGCCGTGGATGGGTTGTTCTTGAGTTCGCGGACGGAAACGCTTTCCATGGTGTAGGACCAAGATGTAGGAACAAGTGGTAGGAACTATAACATGGTTACCGTGTTGGCTTTAAA
>CAYYFR010000416.1:0-2848 GCA_964470865.1 uncultured Burkholderiales bacterium
CACGCCGTCAAACCCGTACCCCAGTCAGGGCCATGGCCCGCTCCATGCGGCGACCTGGCCGCGATCCTGCGCGCCCATGGCGACGGATGTCTGGCAACCCACGCCCTCAATCGCACCCGGATGAAGGACTGGCGCGTGATCACTCCCTGCTCAGACCGCAATGCGGACAGGCGCGCAGGCGGTACTCGTGCGCGCCCTGCGCCATCAAGCAATGATGCTGCGCAAGCGTGCTGACGCTCGGTACAATCCCTCGATTAGGCGGGGCCGTCCGATGTGTGGATTTGGTTTCAGCACCTCCTACGCTAACAAAAGTGCGCCAGCCTACCTCAGTTGCAGTTCATCCCACGACCGGCCCGACTACCTTTCGGAAACATTCCCGATGATCGCGGGACGATCAGCATTCGGGTGCACAGAAATGCGACGGACGTAACAACGGGCGCGGCAAGGGGCAACAAGCATGGCGATGTTGAGTCGGCCGCAAACACGCGTGGCCAGAATTCGAAGAAGTGAGCAAGGCCTTCGGCGACCGGCTGCTGATCGACAAGCTGTCGTTCAAGGCGCCGCCGGGGGCGATTGTCGGCATCATCGGCCCGAACGGTGCTGGCAAGTCGACGCAGTTCAAGATGGTTGTCGGCCGGGAGATGCCCGATTGCGGCGAGGTCGTCATCGGCTCGGCGGTCAAGTTTCCCTTCGTCGAGCAGATGCGCGATGACCTCAGCGACAAGAAGGCGGTCTTCGAGGACGTCTCCGGGGGCTCCGACACCATCACCGTGGGCAAGTTCAAGGTGAGCGCCCGCGCCTACCTCGGGAGGTTCAATTTCAAGGGAGGCGACCAGCAGAAGCTGGTCGGCAGAGGTGGCTGCGGTCGTTGCAGCGCCAGTCTACTACCCTGGCGCCCCGCACGAACGCAGCCTTGGCGCCCGCTTGAATCCGGCGAATTCATCCTGAGGTGAGGTAGGCGTCGCGATTAGCCTACACCCGATCGGGGCGATTCACTTCCCCGCCCAACGCTCCAAGACCGGGCTGGCAGGAGCGTTGCATTGGGCGCGCCGGGGAGGATTTTTTGTCGGAAAAATTTACACTCTACTTGACCACGCGGTCTAAGGTATCCCATGCGCGATCGAGAATTAACGATAAGACATTGAAAAATATAATAATTCCATGAAATGCACTGAAGATGGCACAACATATGCATAGTATCCGTCAAGCGGTTTTGGTACCGGTTCTGCGGTAACAAAATTATTCTAGATTGATGGAATTAATATGGGAGCGAGACAATGAATAGTCGATTGAAAGGTTTGGCTGTACTAACCGCGTCGCTGTTGGGAATCGCGGTTTCGGGAGTCGGACACGCGGCAGCCACGTATGGGAATCTCGATACGACCGGCTTTGCAGGCGCTTCCCTTCTCAATTATCAGGACGCTGTGTACAATGGTGGTAGCGGCTCCATCCAGAACGGGAATTGGACGATCGATACCACCGGGGGATTCGAAGTCGCACTGCGCGCAAAGAATCGCTCGGACTTCAGTTTGTTCGACGGGCCGACTGGCACCTATAAGGTGCCGGCGGGTATTTGTGGTGCGCCTCCTTATCCGGCCGCATGTGGTGCCCCCCCTCGCGCAGGCTGGAACTACGAGTTCTCTGTGAACACTCGTGCTGGTGGAAACATCAACAATCCCGATCTGACCGCAATTGGCGCCAGAATCCGCGTCGACACCGACCCGACCGCGGGTCAGGCTTGGAGCTTATGGATCGATGTCACCAGCAACTGGGGCGACAATGCCTATTGGGATGGCGTTGATGAGGTAGGTGCCACCGATGAGCGACGCGTGGGCGCCGGCCCGGCGCTGGCTGGGGAATTTGGGGTTCAGCAATCCGTCAACCCGATGTTCCCGAATTCCTTGTTCCAGCCGGGATTCAATCCGTTTGGAGAGGGCCTTTATGACATCCAGTTGGCAGTGGCTGATTGCGACCTTAACGGCACCGCCGGCTGCACCGCACGTGCCAGCACGTCGATCACCGTCCAGGTTCCAGAACCGGGCACGCTGGCTCTCCTGGGCCTGGGCCTGCTCGGCGCGGGTTTCGCCAGGCGCCGCAAGCAGTAACTCGGCAGTTCGCCTCATGCAACGGCCCCCGCTTCGGGGGCCGTTTTTTTTGGCGTGTGGCGATAGGAACGCATCTCCACTTCCAGCCAGTTGGTAGGACGAGTGCTCGCGCGCAATCGGCTCAAACGGAGACCAGCCCTCGCTTTTCGCCCCGTTTTCGTAGCGCGACGCCGATCATGGGTTGGTTCGCGATTACCTTCGTGATTCGCGGGCGCGACTGCTGAGCGCCTGGCCGGTGGTCACCGAGGTTTGGCATCTGCTCGCGCAGGGCCAGCGAATCGCCATGATGCGCTGGACCAAGGCGGGTGGCGCCAGTGTGGCATCGACTGCATGGTCTTCGAGGCGGTGGAAAAGTTGGAGCCTTTGGGCGTGGGCATCAACTTGCTGCCGCACAGTGTGAAGATTCTTGCCGGCCTGGGCTTGCTGGAAGACCTGAAAGCGCTGGGCATCGAAACCGCCGAACTGGCGTATTTCAACAAACATGGCCAGGCCATCTGGCGCGAGCCGCGCGGCATTGCCGGCGGCTACGACTACCCGCAAATTTCAATTCATCGTGGTGAATTGCATTGCATGCTGCTGCAAAAGGCGGTCCAGCGACTGGGGGCCGAGCGGGTTCTGACCGGGCACGCCATCAAGCGCTTCGACGCCAGCGGGCCTACGGCACGCGCAGTGTTCGAGAATCGTCGCAGCGGCTTGGTGGTAGCCGAGATCGAGGCCGATCTCCTGATCGCCGCCGACGGTAT
>CAYYFR010000417.1:0-2801 GCA_964470865.1 uncultured Burkholderiales bacterium
GGCGACTTGGGAGGCGCGCTTGGCTTGACCACCGTCAAGCGCGGCTTGCCACGCGCCGGCTTGGCTGGCGCCGCCGGCGCTAGCGCCGCGGCAACCGGCGCCCCGGCTTCCACTGGCGCCGCCAAACGCCGCAAGGTCTCAAGCGCACGCTCCAGTTGCTGCGCCAGTTCCGCCACATCGGGCATCGCGCGACGGCAGGCGATCAGGCCGAAGCACAACTGCCCCATGTAGCTTTGCACCGTGATGTTGAGCGCCGCGCCGTGGGCCACGATCGATAGCGGGTACAGCGCCGCCATTTTCGCGCCGGCCAGGTAGAGCGGCACTTGCGGCCCGGGCACGTTGGAGATGACCACGTTCATTATCCGCAGTGAACTGGCGAGGCCGGAACGCCCGTACAGGGAAGCCAGGCCGCTCAGGAGCCAGGGTGAACCCAGCGACGGAAAATCCTTGGGCATGAGGTTGCCAAAGGTGCCGATCTGCGCCTTCATCGCGCGCGTGCCGGCCATGATGTTTGCGAGCCGCTCCATTGGGTCCTTGACCTGGGTGGCCAGGTCGATCACCGTGCCCGAGACCTGGTTGTTGGCACTGGTGTCGCCTTCGGTGCGCAGCGAGATCGGCACGCCTGCAACCAGGGTCTTGTCGGGCAACCCTCGTGCATCGCGCAGGTATTCACGCAAGGCGGTACTGCACAACCACAGCAGCATGTCGTTGATCGAGGCGCCGCGCGCCCTGCCGAAAGCCTTGACCTCCTGCAATGAAAAGGAGACGCCGGCAAACGCGCGCTGATTGGTGATTGCGGTGTTGAACTGCGTCGCCGGCGCACGCTTCAAGCGTGTGCCCGGCGCCCCCTTCACGGTACCGGCCCGGCGCGCGGCCAGCGCCGCGCGCGCCGCCTGCGCGGCAGCGCCTGCCAGTGGCGGCAGCAGTTTTGCCAACTGCACCACCTGTTGCATCTGGTTGCCAAGCGCAGCGCCCAGCAGTTCGGCCACGCCCAACTGATAACGGTTGCCGCGACGCGGGCGCGCAGGCTTGACGCGCCGCGGCGCGGGCGTGATGTCGAACACGGTCTCGCCCAGGGCCACCGCCGCCTGCCCGTCAACGGCGGCGTGATGCATCTTGGAGTAGAAGCCGATGCGGCCGTCGGCCAAGCCCTCGATCACGTAGAACTCCCACAGGGGCCGGCTGCGATCGAGCAGGCTGGAATGCAGGCGCGCAGCCAGCGCTTCAAGCTGGGCCAGCGTGCCAGGCTTGGGCAACACCAGGTAGCGGATGTGGTAGTCGAGATCGATATCGTCGTCCTCGATCCAAACCGGGTTGGCGAGGTCGAATGGCATCAGCGCCAGCTTGCGCGTGAACACCGGCGCCAGATGCATGCGGCTGACCACATGCGCCTTGACTGTCTCGAACCAGGGTTTGTCGGAGTCCGCCGGCTCGAACAACGCCAGGCTGCCCACATGCATTGGCATCTCCGGGCTTTCGAGATGCAGGAAAGCGCCATCGACAACGCTCAAATGGGTCAGCTTTTTCATCTCGTGCCTCCTTGGCGCTCGCGTGGCGTTGTTGTGAGTGCGTAACGAGTATCGCCGCCTCGCAGGCCAGCGTCAATCGGCAGCTGCGCGGCCGCACGAAAGTGACGCAGGTGCCGCCGCGCTCGCGAGCGCCCATCAGGCCTTCGACACAGCAGTCGAATTCCGGTATAAGAAACCGCTGTTGCAACCCGGCCCCGGCAGGGCCCTATGGCTTACCTACCAGAGGAAACGATCATGGCAATCACCAAGAAGGCCGCGGCCAAGCGCCGCCCCGCAGCGAAGAAAGCCGCCCCAAAATCGCGCCCGACACCCGCCGCCCGCGGCGCCGCCCCGAAAAAGGCAGGCGCTGCCGAAACGCTCAAACAGCTTGATCTGGCCGGTGTGGCCGGCAAGCTCGTCGAAGGCCGCCGCAAGGACCTGCAGGCGATCGTCGAGGCCAACAAAAAGTCCTATGCCGGCATCCAGGCCGTAGTGCAGCGCCAGACCGCGATGCTCAAGGAAGCGATCAGCCAATGGCAGGCATTGGCCGGCAGCATGTCGGTGGCGGAGCCGCGCGAAAGCATCAGCAAGTTGAACGAGATGGCGCGGGCGTCGTTCCAGCGATCGCTCGGCAACATTCGCGAACTGGCAGAACTGGCAGGGCGCAGCCAGGCCGAGGCGTTCGAGGTGCTCAAGGCCCGCATCCAGGAAAACGTTGACGAAGTCAATCAGATGCTCAAGCGCGGCTGAACGCTGGCGGCCGGCGACAACATGGCGTTGCCGCTGGCCGGCATGTGTGTACTCGAATTCACCCCACGGCGATGGGTCCGGCCTGCGGCATGATCCTGGCCGACATGGGGGCGGAGGTGATCAAGCTTGAACCGCTCAAGGGCGATTCGACACGACGGCGGCCGGGCTCCGGCGCCGGATTCTTTTCCGCATTCAAGCGCAACAAGAAAAGCCTCGCTATCGACAACAGCGTCGCGCGCGGGCTGGCGGTCGTCTACAAGCTTGCCGCGCAGGTGGTTGTGTTCAGTTAACGCTGAGACTCCGCCACTCAAGGGTGGCAGCATGGCCCGGCTGAACCCGCGGCTGGTGTACGTCTCGCACAGGAGATTCTGCCGGAGCCTTACGCTCAAAGGCGGGAGGACATCAGGCCGCGCACAGATTGGGCACCGCGACCTTGGTGAACAAATGCGGCGACGCCACCGCGGAGGAAGGATAGTGCTGCAGCGCCTTCGCGAAGTCTGGATGAGTGAACGCGGCGCGGAAGTGTGCAACGCTCTCCCAAAC
>CAYYFR010000418.1:0-2788 GCA_964470865.1 uncultured Burkholderiales bacterium
GCCGGCAACACCGATACGGCGACCTCGCGCAAGGGCTTGCCGAACATGGCCGAAGCGAAATAAATGTTCATGCCTGCAGGTGGGCATAGAAAGCCCATTTCCATCGCCGCCAAGAAGATGATGCCGAAGTGCACGGGGTCGATGCCGTAGCTCAGGGCCACCGGCAAAAGCAGCGGCACCAGCACCACGATGGCGGCGAAGATTTCCATCAGTGCGCCGGCGGCGAAGAGGAACAGGCAAAGCGCCAGGAGAAAAGCGAACTTGTTCGGAATGAAGTGTTGTGCCCACTCGATGGCCGCGTCGGGGATGCCGGCATCGACCAGGTAGTTGGTCAGGCCCAGGGCCATGCCGAGGATCAGCATGACCCCGCCGATCACCTGCGCGCAGTCGGACAGGCATTTGCCCGGCAAGCGCAGATCGAGTTCGCGATGGGCGACGGCCTGGGTCAGGACGGCGTAGGCGGCGGTCAGCGCAGCGCTCTCGGTCGGGGTTGCCAGGCCGCCCACCAGCGAGCCGATGGCGACCAAGGGCGCAAGGATTTCCCATTTCGCGGCCCAGGCCGCGGTGGCCGCCGCGTAGAGGTCCGGCCTGGCCGCCGCTGCCCGTGCCGGGTCTGCGGCGAGCGGGTCGCGCCTGAGAAAGCCGCCGAAGATGAGCAGGCATGCCACCATCACCAGCGCCGGCAACACACCGGCCAGAAACATGTCCTTGATCGGCACGCGGGCGATCACGGCATACATGATCAGCGGAACCGATGGCGCCAGCAGCACGCCCAGCGCGCTGGCGCTGGTGACCAAGCCGATGCCGCGCCGCTCCGCATAGCCGGCCTCGCGCAGCAGAGGCAGCAACAATCCGCCGAGTGCAAGGATGGTGACACCGCTGCCGCCGGTGAAGGCAGTGAAAAACGAGCACAGCAGGGCGGCCGCAATCACCGTGCCGGTGACGCCGCCGCCGAACAGCGCGACAAACAGCGTGCCCAGTCGTCGTGCGGCGCCGGTGCGCGCGAAGACAAGCCCGGCCAGGGTGAACAGCGGCAGCGCCGGCAGGGAAGGGTTGACAGTGATCTGGTAGTGCGAGAGCGGGATCGAAGCCAGCGGCTGACCCGCATTCCAGAAAAGGGCAAGCGCCAATCCACCCAGCACCGCGAAGATGGGCGCGCCTGCCAGAAGCGCGGCCACAAGCCATATCAGGGCCGGCCAGAGCGCCGGCGCATGGCCTTCGAAGTGGCTGGCAAGTCCGATCCCGGCCAGCGGCAGCGCTACGGCACAAATCGCGCGCAGCCATGTCGCGCCGCCGCAACGCGCACCCAGTTTCATCGCCAGCAAAAGGAAGCCGACCGGCATGCATACCTCCACCCACCACACCGGAATACCGTAGGCGAGAACATGCGCCGCTGTGATCTCGCTTGCAACGAAGCGGGCACTGGCCTGCGTCAACACGCCGCAAATGAGCGCCGCGCTGGCGCAGGCGAAGTAGCGCCAAGCGGACCGCAGGCCGGCATCGGCGGTGGCGGAGAAACCGCCGGCCAACGAGGTCAGGTGCCCGTTGCGTTCGGCCGCCAGTGCGCCGAACATCGCCAAGACCAGTCCCAGGTGCTGCACCACGACCGGTCCGTTTTCCACCCCGCGCCCGACGAGGGGGCGCAGCGCGATCTCGATTAACGGGATCAACGCCATCAGTGCCAGCGCCGCCGCGGCCAGAACTTCGTCGAAGCGCCGCAGGCCGGACAGACGTTCGCGCAGGCGTGGCGACAAGGCTATTTGCCGCGGCCGGCGCGAAAGGCCTTCAAATGGGCGAAGACCTCATCGAAAGTCTCGGCCGGCACCATCGTCCCGCGGATGCGCGGATACAGCTTTTCGGCCAGCGCGTCCCATTCGCGCATCTGCTCCGCGTTCGGACGGTTGATCTTAAGCCCGCGCTTTTGCATCGCCTCCACCGCTTGGTCGACCTCGGCACGCGCCTGGGCACGCAATTGCACGCCGGCCTTCTCACCGCCGGCGCGCATCGCCTCCTGCAGCGCCGGCGCCATCTCGTCCCAGGCCTTGCGCGTGACAACCAGGGCGCCGACGATCGGCGCCCAGTTGATCTCCAGCATGTTGGGCGCGGTGTTGTAGATCTGGCTGGCAAGCGCGAAATAAGGCGTCGACGGCACCACGTTGATCATGCCGGTCTGGATCGACGGCAGGATGTCGGCCGTCTCCAGCGGTACCGGCGTGTAGCCGAGGCTTTTCATGATGGCTTGCTGCTCGGCCTCGCCGCCCCAGGCGAAGAATTTCATTTTCTTATAGTCGTCGGGGCGCACGGCGGCCTCCTTCGAGAAGAAGCGCACCCAGCCGGCGTCGCCCCAGGCCAGCACCACGAAACCCTTGTCGAGAAATTTCCTTTCCATCGATGCGCGCATCTTTTCTCGCACGTAGTCGACCTCCTCCCAGTTCTTGAACAGGAGCGGCAGGTTCTGCATGGCGCCTACGGTCGGCTCGATTTCACGCAGGCCCACCACCGAGACCAGAGCACCCTGCAACTGGCCGATGCGCATGCGCCGCGCCAGTTCCGCCTCGCCGCCCTGGCTACCGTCGGTATAGATCAGAACCCTGGCATTGCCGCCCTGTCCCGCACGCCAGATCTCGCCCAGTTCGATCAGCTGCCGGTGATACAGCGAGTTCTTCGGCACCAGGGTGCCGATGCGCAATTGCCTGTCGGCCGCCGTCGCCGGCGCTGTTGCGATCAGTGTGCACCAGGCCAGGCAGGCAAGGGCGATACCAGGGAGTTTTCGCATGGGTTGGTTTGA
>CAYYFR010000419.1:0-2782 GCA_964470865.1 uncultured Burkholderiales bacterium
CCCTCTGTGCGGTGTCGCACAAGATGCCCGGTCTACTGGCCAAAGACGCCTCAGTAACTCAGGGTCGCAACTACTTCACCACGGTAAACGGCGGATTGACCGGGCACGGCACACGAATGCCTCCAGGCCCAGTATCGTGCCGTTTGCTGCGCAGCGCCATCAGTGTGGCCAAGAGCGTGGCGCCGAGGATCGCTAGCACCATGTCCTTTTGCCCGTCCCACACGTCGCCCTGGATGCCGAGGTAAGCGGCGCTAAGCTCGGGGCTGACGAGCCGCTCTACGATCGCCTCGATGATTTCGAAGATTCCGCTCAGCGCGACGATCACTGAGGCGGGCAGGAGCAGTGCCCAAAAGCCCCGCACTTTTACGAGGCGCACGAGAATCACGTGCATCGGGCTATCAATCGAGCATGCGAAGCAAGGAGTAAGACAATGAAAGCGGAAAAATTGAAACAACTGCGCGCAGCCGGCTGGCAATCCGGTTCGGCCCGGGATTTTCTGCACTTAAGCGACGCAGAAGCCGCGCTCGTCGAGATCAAGCTCAGCTTGACCGACGCAGTGCGGCAGGCGCGGATCAAACACAAGCTATCGCAGTCCGACCTCGCACTACGCATCAAGTCAAGCCAATCGCGCGTGGCGAAAATTGAAGCGGGCGACTCCAGCGTTTCGCTGGACCTGATCGTCCGTGCGCTCTTCGCTGCCGGCGCTACACGCAAGGAGGTGCAGAAAGCCTTCGCGTCGAACATGCCGGCGACTGCGTAAGGAAAGCCGGGAATCGCGGAATCCGCTGCCCTACCGCGAACTCCTCGACTATCCACGAGATATTTGAATCTGGAATGTTTTGCTTTGGTCTACGCATTGACAACCGTAAAGCCACACCTTACATTCGTGCCATGATCGTCAGCTTTCGACACACAGGTCTGGAAAGATTTTTCCGCACCGGTAGCAAGGCAGGCGTTCAAACTTCGCATGCGGCGCGATTGCGCCTGATTCCGGGCGTGCTCGACCAGGCAGGCAGCGAAGACGATGTGAAAGCCTTGCCGGGACTGCGCGCCACCGCCTATCCGGCAAGGAAAAGGACTTCACCTCCGTTTGGGTGAACGGTAACTGGCGCGTCACTTTCAAATTCATCAGCGTCAATGTCGAGCTTGTCGATTACCTCGATTACCACTGAAGGAACACATCATGGGCAGCATGCACAACCCTCCTCATCCCGGCGAAGTGCTGTGGGAAATGCACCTCAAGGATTCCGGCATATCCATTTCCGAAGCGGCAATCCGCCTGGGCATTTCGCGTCAAGCGATGTCGGCCATACTGAACGGACGGGCGGGAATAAGCGCCGACATGGCACTGCGCCTCGCAGAAGCGCTGAACACCAGCGCAGAGATGTGGACGGGCATGCAGTCTGCATATGACCTCTGGCAGGCTCGGCAAAAAAAGCGCCCGAAGGTGAAGACGCTGGCGAAGGCGGCTTAGTTCGTTCTGAAGAATGTGAGCCTGGCCCGTTTCGCCCCTTTCGCCGCCGCTGGGGATGCAGGTGATTGGAGGATATGGGCAGTTGCGCAGTCCGTCAGCGAGAACTCCCGAACGCAAGCTTAGCGGCCCCCCACATTCACCGGCGATGCCGTTGAAGCTTATGGGTCGATCCGCTGCAAAAGGGTCGCAATCTCCTCCTGCAACTTCGGAACATCGTTAAAGGCCGCGTTCCACACCTGGTCAGGAATGATGTCGAAGTAATCATGAACCAGGCGATCGCGCATACCGGCGATCTGCTTCCAAGGCACGTTCGGTGCCAGCGCTCGGGTTTCAGGGCTGACGCGCTTGACCGCCTCGCCGATAACGAGGAGCTGCCGAACCACACCGTTCAATACCAGCTTGCGCTTCGCTGACTCGTCGCGCCCGCCGGCCACTAACTCGCCAATATCCGAACATGCGTCCAGAACATGCTGAAGAGGGCAGGTCGCGTGCCGTCATACCGGGCGAGCCTGCGCCAGCACGCCGGACCGGAATCGCGGGTGCAATTGCTGGGCGGAGATCACATCGACACGCTTGCCGAGCAATTCCTGAAGATCGGCCACCAAGCCGCCGACATCGAAAAGGCTGGCCGTGGAACTCCAGTCCACCAGCAGATCAAGATCGGACTCCTCATGGTCGTCACCACGCGCCGCCGAACCGAACACGCGCACGTTCATCGCCCCGGCCTTGGCGGCCAGAACGAGAATTTCGTCGCGTTTAAGCTTGAGCAACCCGGAAGGACGCATGACTGCGCAATCTACAAAATTGGTTGGCAACAATACAAGTTTAGCGCCGAGTGTTTCGGACAGGTGACTCCCGGCTTCGATTCGATGTCAAGATGCAACGTCCGCAAGAGTCCCGTGCTCGAAGACGGTCATTTGCCGCTCTTCTCCAGCTTCGGTGTCACCTACGGCAGTTTCTTCTGTTCGGACTTGAGGCGCCGTTCCAGCTTCTTGAGATCCTCGGCCGGCGGCAGTTGTTCGGGAACAATATTGCGGTCGGTGAGCAGCCGGCGCACGTCGCGGTTGTTCTTCACGTGCTCGTGCGTGATGCTCGGTTCACCGCGCAAATCCTGCTGCTTTACCTGCGTGTTGGTGATCGCGTTGGCAAAGTCCCTGGCCTTGATGGTGATCGTTCGCAGGTAGTCTGCGAGCGGTCGACCTTCCGGTACCGCGAGACGACCCTTCATGTTCTGCGTGGTCAAACCGCCGAACAGCGCCGCATCGCCTTTGCTCAGGATGCGTCCGAACCCCTGGCTATCGATGCCGC
>CAYYFR010000420.1:0-2753 GCA_964470865.1 uncultured Burkholderiales bacterium
GGTGGCGTACGGGTGCAAGACGTGGAGGGGTTGAAGCGATTTGGCTAAGAAAACGTTGAACAAGTCCCTGGAATGCGGATTCTCGAACGAAGAACTTTTTCGATTCAATTTCTTGCAAGAGCGACTTTCTCGACTTACGGACTTCCTCAGTGTTGCCCTAAATCCACGACCGCAGGCGATCGATCAGGCGCGGCATGCCGCATGCCGGGATCGGCGCCGGCGTCCACGCCATTTGGTTAATATTCGGCAGCACAAGCCTGCATTGGCGCCGATCCAATATGCGCCGCAGCGAAGCGATCTTTCCGACCAGCATTGCGCTGCGCCGATCTCTCCTGGAGCCCCTTGACATGACCCCATCAAGCTTTGATCGCGCGCCCGAGAGCGTCGGCAATATCGTCCTTTTGGAACATGTCAACGTGACCCAGACCGACCAGCGCGTGACCTCGGTCTTCTGGCTGCAGGGCCTGGGTTTCACGCGCGATCCCTACATGCATGTGTCGGACGGCAACATGTGGGTCAACATCGGGCGCCAGCAAATCCATTCGCCGACGCGCCCGCCGCAGGTGCTGCGCGGCACCATCGGCGTGCTCATGCCCGACCTCGCAGTGGCGCGTGCGGGCCTTGCCGCTATCGGCAGCAAACTCGCAGGCACGCGCTTCGCCTGGCATGACCAGGGCTATGTGATTGACGCCACCTGCCCCTGGGGCAATCATGTGCGTTGTCATGCGCCGCAGCCGCGCTTCGGCCCGATGCGGCTCGGCATTCCGTATGTCGAACTGCCGGTTGCGCGCGGGTCGGCCGCCGGCATCGCCAGGTTTTACGAGCAGATCATGCGCGCGCCGGTGCGGCTGGAAACCGCCGCAGGACTCGCCAGCGCGCATGTGTGCGCCGGTGCCCACCAGGAAATCATTTACCGCGAGACCGACGCCGAGATCGCCGCCTACGACGGCCATCACATCGCCCTCTACGTTGCCGATTTCGCCGGCCCGCATGCAGAACTCAAGCGACGCGGGCTGATCAGCGAAGAAAGCGACCAGTGGCAATACCGCTTCGAGAAGATCGTCGATCCCGACAGCGGCACGCACCTGTTCACCCTGGAGCACGAGGTGCGCAGCCTGACCCACCCCCTGTTCGCACGGCCGCTGGTCAACCGCAACCCGCTGCAACAACAGGGGGCTTACACGCCGGGGCAGGACGCGTTTTTCTAACAGCCGGTCGGACTTGGGAATTGTCGGTGAGAAAAGCGGCTGCAGCGGTCCAAGCTTCACCGCCTTCGTGTCCCAAAGCTGGGCTATGGGCCTTCGAATTCGGCAAAACTGACCATGCCGGGACCGATTTTCGCTTGCAACGCCCTAAGTCCGACAGGCTGCTACGGGCTGCACAGCTACCTGCTCACTATGCGGGCGCGGCCTTGCTCGAAGTGCTCAATCGCGTGACGGCCTAACGCGGCACGGACTGCGCCGCCAGATAGCGCTCCACGCTCGCCTCGAACCCGGCCGCGCAGAACTCCGAACGGCCGAAGGTCAGATGGGTATTGGCACCCGAGGCGAACGTCGACTGCATCGAATCCATCAGGCCGAAATCCTCCATCAGCGCGTCCCAGAAGATCTTGACGTTCTTGTCCCAGTACTGCCGTGCCTTGTCTGTGGCCGGCGCTTCCGGGATCAGGGTCACCGCATCGATGGTCGATGCGCCCACGCCGCGCGGCCACACGCTCAAAACCGTGGCGTGATCGCCGATGAAAAGAAACATCAGGTTGGGAAAGAAGTAATAGATGATGTTGCAGTGTTGCGCCAGGTTCCACTGAGCGGGCGGCTGCGCCTGCAACTCGCCGATCGATTCTTTCGGCAGGGTGATGCGCCAATGGTCGCCGAAGGCGTCGGCCACCATGCGGTTGTCCTGGAACAAGGGCGCGATGCTCGCGCGGTGCAGATACTTGAAGTGATAAGCCTCGAGATTGGCGTCGGCCACCAGCTTCCAGTCGTGTGCCGAATCGAAGCGGCGCGTGTGGTGGGCTATGAAACGCTCGTAGCCGAAGGACTGCAGATCGTCCGCCATCGGGCCCAGCCAGGCACGGATATCGATGGCCGAACCGGGGGTCGGCACCACCCATACCAGACCGCAAGCCTCGGCCACCTGCAAGGCCACAAGACTGTGCTGTGCGCGATCAAGGTCGGGAAACTCCTGCGGATGCGGCAGGCCACGCAGCGCGCCATCGAGATCATAGGTCCAGGAGTGATAGGGGCAGATGAAATTGCGTCGCGCAGTCCCACTGCCTTCGACCAGGCGCGCACCGCGATGGCGGCAGGCATTGATGAAGGCCCGCAGCACGCCATCCTGCCCGCGTGCCACCACGATCGGCACGCCTGACAGGTCATGGCTGAACCAGTCACCCGGCTGCGCCACGCAAGACGACGCGCCGATCATCACCGGCATGCTGCGGATCATCTGCTGCTCGCGCGCCAGGCGCTCGGGCGAGAGGTAGCGCGCCACCGGGCTTTTGGCCACCGCGCCACGATCGGTGGTGCCGGCCTGCATGTGATCGAGGATGCGCCGGATCAGCGCCACTTGCTCGCTGTGCCGCATGCCTACTTCTTCTTGACCGGCTTCTTGGTCTTGCCTGACGCCTGCGACTTTTCGCCCGCCCGGGCGCGCTTGCCGGTGACATCACGCGACCACTGCGAGCGCGCCCCGCGCGCCGGCGGCGCCATGAACGCGTCACCCATGTTGCCGGGCCCGGGTTCCGGCAGAGG
>CAYYFR010000421.1:0-2750 GCA_964470865.1 uncultured Burkholderiales bacterium
CCCCTCAACCACCCCGGGAGATCAGCATGAAAACCGTGCAAATGACGAAAGAAGAAGTAAACCAGCGCACCGCGCGTTTCGACAAGCTGCAAGCCATGTCGACCCTGAAGGACAACCCGGTTGTATCGGAAGCAGCGCGCGACATATTCCTCGCGCGCAAGATCATGCCGATCGTGCTGGAGCAAACGCAAAATGCCTTCGGCAGCGTGGCCGCGATCTACGGCGCCGCCGGCCTGACGATGAACATCTCGGTGTGCCCGCCGGGACAGGGCCCGGGCCTGCACGCGCATCACAAGACCTTCGAGACCTTCTTCGTACTCGAAGGCAAGTTCGAGTTTTCGGTGAATGACGACGGCGCCGAGAAAGTCGTGCTCAACAAATGGGACACGCTGTCGGTGCCGCCGGGGGTATGCCGCGGCTTTCGCAATATCGACAGCAAGGAAAGCACCCTGATGACGGTGATCACCGGCGGCGTGCACGACCGCAACGACATCAGCCTGCCGCCATCGATCGGCGCGGCCATCGACGCGCACGGTCCGGGGGTGTTGGACGAGGTCAAGAAAATCGGATTGACCTTCGACGCCGGTGTTGAAACCGCAACCTGAGGGCGCGCCATGTCGACTCCGCTGAATGGCACCTGTGATTCCAGGTTCACTGCGGTACGCGACGCCCTGGAACGCAATATGGCGTCCGGCGAAGAAGTCGGCTGCGCGGTGTGCGTGACGATCAATGGAGAAACGGTAGTCGACCTGTGGGCCGGCTACCGCGACCGCGCGCGCACCCTGCCGTGGCAGCGCAATACCATCACCGACATGAAGTCGGTCGGCAAATCGGTATTCGCGCTGTGCGTACTGCGACTGGCAAGCCAGGGTCGCATCGCGCTCGACCAACCGGTGGCCCGCTACTGGCCGGCATTCGGCGCCGCCGGCAAGGAGCGCATCAGCGTGCGCATGCTGCTGGCGCACCTGGCCGGCCTGCCTTTCCCGGACGCGGCGCCCTTCGAATCGCTGTATCAGCCCGGCGTGGTCGCAGCAGCACTCGCCGCGCAGGCCCCCGAATGGGAGCCTGGGACACAACCCTGCTATCACTCGTTTACTTACCCGCCGCTGCTGTCCGAACTGGTACGCCAGGTCACTGGCACCAGCGTGCACGATTTCCAGCGCGACGAGATCGCCACACCGCTTGGCGCCGAGTACTGGCTCGGGCTGGAAGACCCGCAGTTCGAGTTGTGCGCCGAATACATTGAAACGCCCGGCACGCCCAGCCTGGAGGGCATGAAGCGCAACCAGGCATCCCCGCTGTACCGGGCATGGCGTGCATTGCCGCGCGACGAAAACTACAACACAGCGCAATGGCGCCGCTATGGCGGCCACGGCAACGCCCGCGGCATCGCCCGCATCTACGCCGCACTGGCCTGCGGCGGCACTCTCGATGGCCATGAAGTACTTGACGCCGGCATGCTCGCCGAAGCCACCCGCGGTGAATGGGACGGCATGGAATTCATGACCAAACGGCATTTCCGCATGGGCCTTGGATTCATGCTTTCATGCCCGCCATTTCCGATGGGCGCCGACAAGCATGCATGCCCGCGCAACTTCGGCCATCCCGGCGTGGGTGGCGCGGTCGGTTTTGCCGATCCGGACCGGCGCATGAGTTTTTCCTATTCGCCCAATCGAATGCTTCCGGTGGCCGACGCCGGGCCGTATGCCACCGCGTTGATCGACGCGGTCTACACATGTATCGGTTAGCAGTTCAGCCGACCTCTGAGGACAAAAATGAAAACGACACGACGCAATACCCTGGCACTACTGGCCGCCCTGACGATGGCATCGACGGCAGTGAGCGGCCAAACCTGGCCCAGTCGCGCGCTGCGCATCATCACCCCGTTCGCTGCCGGCGGTGCCACCGACATCTATGCGCGCGGCGTGGCACAGCAACTGCAGACCGCGCTCGGCCAGCCGGTCGTGGTCGACAACCGCCCGGGCGGCAATTTCGCCATCGGCACCGAAGCGGCGGCCAAGGCGGAACCCGACGGCCACACCATTTTCACCGTCACCAGCTCGCATTCAGTGCTTGAAGCTCTCGGGGTGAATCGCGAAAAGTATCAATTGATGCGCGACTTCGTTCCGGTCGCCGCGCTCAACCAGACCACCTGTGTATTGATGATCCATCCGCAAGTGCCGGCCAATTCGGTGCGTGAGCTGATCGCCTTGTCCCGCGCCAAACCCGATTCGCTCAACTACGCCTCCACCGGCAACGGCGGCATGCTGCATCTGGCCGGCGAACTGTTCAAATCATTGAGCGGTGCCGACCTCACGCATGTGCCCTACAAGATCGGCAGCAACGCGCGCGTCGACCTGATCAGCGGCCGCGTTCAGGTCATGTTCGATACCCTCACCGATGCCGCCGCCAATGTGCGCGCCGGCAAGCTGCGGGCGCTGGCCACCTGCGGCGCCAAGCGCTCACCGATCTTCCCTGATCTGCCGACCATCGCCGAGGCCGGCGTACCCGGCTACGAACTGCCGGTGCTGATCGGCATCATGGCGCCCAAGGGCACACCGCGCGCTGCGGTGGAGCGACTGAACCAGGAGATCAGCCGGATTGTCATGCAGCCGGAGCTGCGCGAGGCGTGGTCGAAGATGGGCGCGGAATCGACCGTCATGTCGGCCGACGAACTCGGGCGCGCGCTCAATGGCGAAATCGACAAGTGGGGGCGTTTGATCAAGTTGGCGAAGATCACGGCCGATTGA
>CAYYFR010000422.1:0-2719 GCA_964470865.1 uncultured Burkholderiales bacterium
TCTAGACATGCCCATAAAAGCATCTGCATGCCAAATCCTGGGGCGATGTTCCGCACTGCATAAACACCACCTCAATTCTTGGCTTCGGCTTCATCAGACCCGCGCTCTGCCTGCTCAGCGACGCTCAAGCCGCGACATCACGCAACATAGAGCGGCCGCGGATTCCACGCCGTTCTGCGGGCCCTGATCGGCGTGCCAAAGGCTGGCATCGGCGTAACCCTGCGCATAAAATGCGCGCAGGAGGTGTGTCATGAAAATCACACGCAAACCCGACATGCGCAAGCGTCCGGTGAACCTCTCGCTGAACACCGAGCTTGTGTTCCAGGCCCGCGGCTATACCGACAACCTTTCCCTGGTGGTCGAGTCGCTGCTGGCCGAATACATCGAAAACGAGCGCCGGCAGCGTGCCGAAGCGGTCAAGGCTGCCGAAGCCACGGCCGCCGTATGGAACGACTTCAACGCCCGCCACGGCGCATTCGCGGACGAATATTCCACGCTCTGAACGACGGATGGCGCAATTCGAGGTCCAGCGCAACATGGGCAGGCATCGCGACGTCATTCCGTACGTCGTAGTTGTCCAGTCGTCCTTGTACGACAGCTAGCGTCGGCGGGTAGTGGTGCTGAACAGGAATTCGATGTTGCGCGGCAGGTATTCTCCGCCGCTGCACTGCGCCGCAAATAACGGGGCGACAATCGCCGCAGCCATGGTCTGATCCACCATCATCCCCAGAAGTGCCGGCGGATGGACTTGCGACATCGACATTTCGTAGTCAACGAAAATGGCGCGCTTGACGTCTTTCGGTTGAAGCAGTGTTTGCCCCGGGCGCTTGGTTTTCCTAGCCATGCTGTTGGTCCTGCTCCATCAAGCGACCTGGAACCTGCGCGCGTACTCGAGCATTCTTGCGGTGCTTTTTGGTCTTCGAGAATCGCCTGATTCTCCTGGACACTCGAAACAGCGGCGAGCAACTGGCCTGCTGAACGCCGGCTACGTGACGCGCGTAAAGATGCCGAGCCGGATGTTGGCTATCATGACCATTCCAAGCCTTTCGATCGGTACGCCTGACCCATGGCCAAAGTCTTCCCCGACGGCTGGCGCGAACTGGCCGCCACCGGCGCTGCCCAGCGCGAGTTGCAAACCCTCGGCCAGCTCGCCGCCGGGCTTGACGAGAACTACACCGTCTACCACGGCGTGCACTGGACGCGTGTCGAGCGCGGCAACTTCGCCATCGTAGGCGAGATCGATTTCGTGGTGGTGGGCCCGACCGGCAAGGTGCTCTTGATCGAGCAGAAGTCCGGCTTTCTCACCGAGACCGCGGGCGGGCTCACCAAGACCTACGCGAACAAGGAAAAGGACGTGCCTTCCCAGATGGCACGTTCGGCCGATGCCTTGCACAATCGCTTGCGCACGTTTTGCAAGGGCGACCAGACCGCGGTCGATTCACTGCTCTACTGCCCGGACTACAAGGTCAAGCAACCTGGCACGGCAGGCATCGACCCGGCGCGCATCGTCGATGCGACGAGGAAGGATTACCTGATGCAGATTATTCAGGGCATCCTTTCAGCCACCGGCGAAGTGCTCCCCGCAAAGGACAAGATCCACCGCTTTTTCGCCGACATCCTCGAACTGGTGCCCGAGGTGCATGCTGTCGTAGGCGAGGCAGGGGCGCTGTATACGCGCCTTTCCGGCGGGCTGGCACTATGGGCGCGCAAGATCGAGTTCGCGCCGTTTCGACTGCGCGTCATCGGCACGGCCGGCTCGGGCAAGACACAACTGGCGATGGCGATCTATCGCGACGCGATTCGCGATGGCAGAAGGCCGCTCTACGTCTGTTACAACCGGCCGCTGGCCGACCACATCGCGCTGATCGCGCCGCCCGGCGGCGAGGTCGTCACTTACCACCAGCTCGGCGACCGCGTCTGCCGCGCGCAGGGTATGGCGCCCGATTTCAGCCAGCCGGGGGCCTTCGCCCGCATCGAGGCCACACTCGATGCCTACACGCCGGATCAAGCCGCGAGCTTCGACGAACTGATCGTCGACGAAGGCCAGGATTTTCAGGAAGTCTGGGGGCAGAACCTGCTGCGCTTCCTGCGCCCCGGCGGTCGCGCCTGGTGGCTGGAAGACCCGATGCAGAACCTGTACGGCCGCCCGCCCGCGCCGCTTGCGGACTGGGTGAACCTGCGCTCGGACATCAACTACCGCACCCCGAAGGACATCCTCGACGCGTTGAATCGCCTGCTGCCCCTGCAGCACCCTGTGGAGGCCGGCAGCCCGCTGACGGGGTCGGAAGTCGACATCGTCAGCTACGCCGATACCGCTGACCTGATCGCCAAGACCGTGGCCGCGGTAACCAACTGCATCGGCCTGGGGTTCAAGCGGCAGCACATCGCAATAATCACCTACCGCGGCCGCGAGAGCTCCAGGCTCTCGCCCTTCGACAAGCTCGGCCCCTACCCGCTGCGTGCGCCGACGGGCCAGTACGACCTGCTGGGCAATGCGCTCTTTACCGATGGTGACGTCCTGATCGACTCCGTGCACCGCTTCAAGGGCCGCGCCTCGCCCTGCGTGGTGTTCACCGAGATCGACTTCGAGGTGCTTGACGACGCGGCGGTGCGCAGGCTATTCGTCGGCGCGACGCGGGCGACGATGAAGCTCGTGTTGGTGGTGTCTGAACGGGCGGCGCGGGTGTTAATTGAGAGACTGTCGAAGGGGTGAGCGCGG
>CAYYFR010000423.1:0-2698 GCA_964470865.1 uncultured Burkholderiales bacterium
GTAGGCGGCAATGCTCAGGCTGGCGTGGTGATGAAAGCCGCGCCAGCCGCGGCCTTCATAGTGGCCGAGTCCCAAATCCTGTTTGAGATCTTGGTGGCACCAGCGCGCGTCTACTCTGCCCTCTTGCAGACCGGAACCTTGTCCGAGATTCTGGTCGACAAGGTGCTTGCGCTGGCATGCCGCGACTACCCGAAACCACGTGACATCTTTGATTTATGGCTGATCCTTGGCACTTCCACCACCCGCCCGGAGGATGGAGAACTTTGGCCTGCAGCAATCGAGCGGCACGCGCAGATTTACAGCAGCCCCCCGGTCGAAGAATTCCCGCAACGATTGCGCGATCGCGCAGCCTGGTTCGCCACTCCAGAAGGACGGCAATCCGCCATCACCGATCTGAAACGCTGGTTGTCAGGGGCCAACCTCGCCGATGCGGTCATCGGCACGATGATCGATCACGTGTTGGAGAAAATCAACGGGATTGCAGACCAGATCAACGCTGAAATCAGTGCACCGCGCCCGAAATCCAGTGTCGAGCGGGGATGAGCGCCCTCTATATCAGCGCGCGCCAACGCCTCAAGGATCTGGCGGTCACCGGCCCGTTCTTCAGCGTCGCGGAAATGGGTACTTTTTTCAAGTTGCCTCAGACCGACGTGCATCAAATGCTCCACCGGTGGACCAAAAATGGCCTTGCAGAACCGATCGGCCCGCGCGCCGGGGTCTACCTCAACACCCTTCATCCGAATCATCAGGGAGCGCTTGAATCCGCCATTCAGTCGGTTCACCCGTCAGCGATTGTGATCGGCCACCAGGTGTTGTACGAAGAGGGGGTCACCACGCAAATTCCGCCTGCCGTGGATGTCATCGTACAAAAACGCGGCCCGGGCATTACGGGTTACCGCATCCACCAGGTGAGCCCTGCGATGTACGCGGGCCTGGCAGGTGAAGCGATGCACCAGCCCGGGCGGCTGGCGCGACTGCCAGCCCGGCTCGCGGCCGAAACCGCGAAAAAACTACACTGCCTGATGCTCGATCCTGACGATATGGAATGGTCTGTCATTGAACCGTCCAAAGTGAGCAGGGCGCGGCGGGCGAGGGCGGGCTGAAAAAGGACAGGAATTTCGTCTGACTTTAGGCGTCTGAAACGATCAGGCGGTTTTCTTGAACTGCGCAGGTGCAATGGAACCGCTACGCGCGTGTCGGTGACAGCCACACCGCACGCGGGGATATCGATCTCTAATCGCTTGGGGTTGCGTACAAGTTCTGGCACCGCAATCGCCGCGCTGCCCCGACGCTGCACGCAGCACGGCACGTGGGATCTACTTGTAGCCGAGTTCCAAGTGATGCCGCAGTTTGAGCACGATCACCAGATCGCGCGCCGGCTAAAACGCATAGAGCGCGACGTAACCCGTTGCCCCTGGGAGATGATCAACTCGCGCATGCCATCGGGCAGCGGTCTGCCGATTTCCGGGTGCCGCGCCAGCAGCATGACACTGTCCTTAATGACATCGATGGCCCGGATCGCGGCAATCGGGTCACGTTGCGCCAGAAAATCGAAGAGTCTGTCGAGGTCGTCGTACGCGGCGCAGGCGAGGGCTACTTGAGCCGGGGTCTCCTGACCGGCTTGCCTGCCGCCCTGGCGCGCAGCGCTGCGAACACTTCGGCCGCATCGTAGGCCTGGCCGGTTTCTTCAAACGCGCTCTGCGCTGGCAGCGCCTTCCCGGCGACTCGTCTGCGCTCTTCCTTGATTCGCGTGCTTTCCTCGAGGGTTTCGACCATATCGGGTCGCCCCAGCGACGCCTGCCCCTGCCGGCGGTGCACGGCTGGTTGATCTTGCGCTTTAGCGCGAAGAGTTCGTCGTACAATACGTATGTCAATTTGTATTTTCCTGTCGAACTCATCTTCCATGGCAGCAACTATGCTTTCATTTCGCCCCGATGCGTCCACGCTGAATTCGCTCGAGAGCATCGCGTCTCTCACCGGCGTGCGTGATCGTTCCACCGTGTTGCGCGAGGCAATCCGCGTGTACGAAGAGCAACTTCTGCTCGCCCGCATGGTTGTCGCTTGCGCCACGCATACCGATGAAAGCGCAGCCATGGCGGAGTCGTTTGGCGCTTCGGACGGCGATCTCGACGCATGAGAGCCCCGATTCGCCGCGGCGAAATCTGGCTGGTCGATCTCAAACCGCAGTCACATCCTGAAGAACCCTCCAAGCTGCGTCCCTGCCTTGTACTGCAAGAAGACAGTGTCAATGTGGTGCACGGCACGGTGATCATCGTGCCAGTTTCGTCGAGCGGCGAACGCAGCTACCCGTCTGATGATCCGGTGCGCGTTCACGTTGGTGCATTTGCCAAGGCATCGGGGGATGCGCCAGAACACTCGTGGGCGCTCGCAGACTGCGTGCGCGCTGTTGCCAAACGAGGCTTCAATGGCGATGCCGCTATCCACGTTTGCCCGCCAGCGGCGATGAAAAAGATAGAGCTGGCGCTCAAAGTGTTGATGCGACTGCGTAAGCGAGTTACTGAATAAGCCCGTACGGAACAATCGCTACTTTCGCATTGCATTGATCTGATTCGGGGCCGGCGTTTGAGTCCGTGAGGCCGGGGCATATTCAGCGTTTTCCTGGGCGCCGGCTATCGTGGCCGAGTCGGTGCCGACGCTATCGGGCTTTGCGCCTGCGAGTCGCCTGTGGGATGGAAGA
>CAYYFR010000424.1:0-2684 GCA_964470865.1 uncultured Burkholderiales bacterium
GTATGGAACGGCACGTTGGGCCCGCGCACCGTCAGGCGCCAGCTGACGATTTCCACCGGCACATGCGAGGGATTGAAGCCGTATTGCGCCAGATAGGCGCGCTCGAATTCCTTGCGGATGGCGACGGTGTCGCGCGACGCACGCGGGTCGAAGGTGAAGGTCACCCCGACTTCGTTCTGCTGCCCGAAGTAGCGCAGGTCGGCGCCGAAGGTCATGCTCACGTCGGCGCGTGCGACGCCGGCGTTGGCTAGCGCTGACATGCCCTCGTCCGCCATTTCGGCGATGAGGCGCTCGGTGCGCGCCCAATCGACCGCATCCAGAATCCCCAGGGCGCTTCGCACCAGGTCGAGGCGCACCGGCGTCACCAGGGTGCCGAAGGCGGACAGCACGCTCGCCTGTGGCGGAAAGATCACCGAGGTGCTCATCAGAAGCGCGCCGACTTCGCAGGCATGCGCCGGGCCGGCGCCGCCGAAGGCGAACAGCGGCATGCCGCGATAGTCGACGCCGCGATCGGTCGCATGGGCGCGGGTGGCAGAGGCCATCGCCTCGGCTACGATGCGGTAGATGCCGCGCGCGGTTTCGTTGATGCCGGTACCGAGCAACTCGCCGACCCGCCCGGCGGCTGCGCGCGCGGCCTGCAGGTCGAGCTTCATCTCGCCGCCCAAAAAGTTGTCGGCGTCGAGCAGGCCCAGCAGCAGGTCGGCATCGGTCACCGTCGGCTGCAGGCCGCCGCGCCCATAGCAGGCCGGGCCCGGCTCGGCACCGGCGCTCTCGGGGCCCACCTTGAGGAGCCCCAGGTCGTCCACATGCGCGATGCTGCCGCCGCCAGCGCCGATCTCGATCATGTCGATCGAGGGAATCGTCACCGGCATGCCGCTGCCTTCCTTGAAGCGGTACTTGCGGTCCGCCTCGAAAACCCCGGCCACCAGCGGCTTCCGGTCCTCGATCAGGCAGGCCTTGGCGGTGGTGCCGCCCATGTCGAAGGACATCAAGCGGTCCAGGCCCAGCACCTCGGCATAGTGGCTGGCGGCCAGCGCCCCGGCGGCCGGGCCGCTTTCGATCATGCGCACCGGGTTGCGCCCCGCCACTTCCACGCCGATGATGCCGCCCGAGGACAGCATGATCAGCGGCTCGTTGGCGAATTTCTCCTTCTTGAGCCGCTCGGCCAACGCGCGCAGGTAAGGCAGCGAGATCGGCATGGTGTAGGCGTTGATCGCCGTGGTGGATGCACGCGGATATTCACGCACCTGTGGCGCCACGTCCGACGACAACGACAAGAACAGATCGGGCGCCGCCTCGCGCAGGATCGCCGCCACCGCGCGCTCGTTGGCGGCGTTGGCGTAGCTGTTGAGGAGGCAGATCGCCAGCGAGCGCACCTGCGCGGCCTTGAGCTTTTCCGCGATCGCCACGATCTCCGCGCGCTGCGGCGCCTTGGTCACGGTGCCGTCCGCCAGCGTGCGTTCGGCCACACCGAAGGTGAGCTCACGCGGCACCAGCGGCGCGGCGAACTCGATTTGCGGGTCGTACATCTCGTAACGATGCTCGTTGCGGATCGACAGCACATCGCGAAAACCTTCGGTCACCAGCATGGCGGTGACGTCGCCCTTGCGCTCGATCAGCGAATTGGTGACCACGGTGGTGGCATGCACCACCACGCCGTTGACGTCCGCAGGGCCGATGCCGGCTTTTTTGAGTACCGCGTGCACGCCGGTGAAAAAACCGTCCAGCAGGTTCCTGGGCGTGGTCAAGGTCTTGTCGACCGTCAAGGCGCCATCAGAGGCGCGCAGCACGATGTCGGTAAAGGTGCCGCCGATGTCGACGGCCAGCGAGTAAACGGGTTTCAAGTGGGTCTCCAGCCTAACTGCCGGGAAATGCGTCCCGCCGCGCCCGTGACCTGTGCAAGCTGCGCGGCCTCCGGTTTTGCCGCGATGAACTGCGTGGAACCGACGATGGCGATCGCGCCGGCATAGCCGCCGCGATGGTCATGGATCGGCGCGGCCAGCGCGTTGATGCCGAACACGACTTCGTTGGCCGCCGTAGCCCAGCCCTGGCGCTGCACCGTGGCCAGGTGCTTCTTCAATTGCGGCGCGCTGGTGATGGTCTCGTCGCTCGACGCCGCCAGCGGCCCGTGCAGGCAACGCGCGAGCAGATCGGCCGGCCCGAAGGCCAGCGCCACCTTGCCGTGCGCGCTGCCATGCAGCCCCATCTGCGTACCTGGGCGAATGCCGAACTCCACCACCGAATGCCCCTGCACCAGGTCCAGCACCACCACCTTGCCTTCCACCAGCGTGGAAAGCGTCACCGCCTGCCCGGTCTCGTCGCGCAGCCGCACCATCTCGCTGCGCGCCGCGCCCAGCACGCCGAAACGGTCGCGCAGGCGCTCGCCCAACTGAAACAGCTTGACCCCCGGTTCGTAGCGCGAAGTGAGCGGGTCCTGGCGCACGAATTCGCGCTTGGCCAAGGTGCGCAGGTGGCGGTGGATGGTGGCTTTCGACGTGCCGAATTCGCCGGCCAGCTCCGTCACGCCGCACTGCCCGGGTTCGACTGCCAGGTACTCGAGCAGGCGCAAGGTGAGGTCCGCAGTTTCGCGCGAGCGTTCCGTCAGCGCAGCATGCCGCGCCCTGCCATGTGTTGCCGCAACCGCCAAGAAGGTCTCCTGTTGTGCCTGTTGTGCCTGTTGTGCC
>CAYYFR010000425.1:0-2664 GCA_964470865.1 uncultured Burkholderiales bacterium
GGCACGCGCACGGTTGCCAACATGGATGGCCCAAGAGGTCAGCGCTCTGGTAACCCATGGCTGAGTTCTTCCAGCTCTCCACCGCAGAACGTCTGGATGCGCTCAACGCAGTCGCCGATATATCCGGCTTGCCGCCTCACCTGCCGGCCACCAAGAGCCAGGAAAAGAAATCGACGCAGTAGATCCGCAAACGTCTGTCGGACTGGATCGAAAAGGAGATCGGCCCGCGGATGCAGCAAGCGCTCGACGCCGATAAATTGCCGGCAAAGGTGCGCGTAGAAGACGACAAGGTGTTTATCGACTACACACCGCTCGCGACCGGTACCGGCTACGTCTCGCCGTCTGTCATGTTGGAGTTCGGTGCCAGATCCACCGGCGAGCCGAGCGAGTCGCGTGTCATTCGCTCCGACGCCGCTCAATTCCTCGAGGCCGTGACATTTCCCAGCGCGACGCCACAAGTCATGCGTCCTGAACGGCCATTCTGGGAAAAGGCCACCGCGATTCACGTGTTTTGTGCTCAGTCACCTTAGGATACTGGGCCTTGAACTTACTCGTCTCAAGCGCAAAGTCGCCGGGATACCTACGCGTCAAGATGCGCAACGAAGTAGCGGACATCGCTTCCGAACCCAATAGCGTGAAGATCGTTCCATCGACGTATGGATCGACAACCATGATCGACTTATGCGCCTGTCGGAAAATGCGTCGAATCTCCACATATGCGTCGTGCTGACTTCCGGTCGGAAAGAAGAGCTCGCTGACCGCAGCGGAGCTGGGCATGAGCCGCCCGGATTCGATTTTCCAGCCGATATTTTGAAGGTCGCGCGCCAACCCTTCCGCCGCCGAACCCGATAGCGCTTCCACGACGATATAGGCTACGCGCAGCTTGCTGTCGTCAGTCAGCGCTTCGTAGGCAGCGACAATACGCGGGCGGTAGGCCGCCAGTCGGGTCTTTGCCGAGTAATCCTCTTTCTCGGAAAGGCTCCAGTCCACGGCCAAACCCGCCCGGTCCAGGACTTTAGGTATCTCGCGGCTGTCGGTCCCGAACAGGTGATGCAGAACAATGCGCCAAGGATCAAGATCTTGGCGTCCCATGATTTGCAGTCCCCTCGTAAGCTCTACGCGCAACATTGTAAGCTCTACGCGCAACATTGATTGCGCGTAGACTTGATTATTGCGCCTATATTGTTCATTATTGCGCGTATAGATCTATGCGCAAGAAAGGTTAACGGATTGGCCAACCAAATTGCTGACACCGCGTTGGCGGAAATCGAACAAGCGGTGCGCCGCTATCCTGGTGGTGCCTCGGCCCAGGACATTTTGCGCAGCATGGCATCCCCGGTCCCGCTGCGCACGCTTCAGTATCGCCTGAAGCATCTTCTGACGCGCAACCGCCTCGTCAAAGACGGCGAAGGGCGCTGGGCAAAATATCGGCTGCCGGATCCCATCCAGCACCCTGCGGCCTCCGAGGCCGCCTCACTGCCGGAGGTTGGACTGCCCGTTATACCCTTGTCTTCGGCGGCGGCAGCTATCCGCAACTACGTCCGCCAGCGACCGGAGGCGCGCAAGCCCGTTGGCTATGACCGAGGATTTCTCGAGAGCTACCGCTCCAATGTCACCTACTATCTGACGCAAAAGGAGCGCGCACATCTGGCCGCGGTGGGAACGCCAAAAATTGCCGAACAGCCCGCCGGCACCTATGCGAAGCAGATTCTGAACAGGCTCCTCATTGATCTTGCCTGGAATTCGAGTCGCCTCGAAGGCAACACCTATTCCCTTCTCGACACCAAGCGCCTGATCGAGCTTGGAGAGGAAGCCGAGGGCCGCGTGTACCTCGAAGCGCAGATGATTCTGAACCACAAGGATGCGATCGAATTTCTGGTCGCCGCTGCCGATGACATCGGCTTCAACCGCTACACCATGCTCAATCTCCATGCGTTGCTGGCCAACAACCTTCTCGCCGATCCCACGGCGGCCGGCAGGCTCCGCCATATCCCCGTGACGATCGAACGCTCGACATTCCACCCCCTAGAAGTCCCCCAACTCATCGAGGAGTGCTTCGACCAGGTTCTCGCGACGGCTAACGCGATTGTCGATCCATTCGAACAGGCCTTCTTCATCATGGTGCAGCTCCCGTATCTGCAGCCGTTCGACGATGTGAACAAACGCGTGTCGCGCCTCGCCGCGAACATCCCGCTCATCAAAGGCAATCTTTCGCCGCTGTCCTTCGCCGATGTCCCGACACAGACTTACACGGAGGCGATACTGGGCGTCTACGAGCTCAATAAGATTGAGCTCCTCAAGGAAGTCTTTATCTGGGCCTGCGAGCGTTCGGCCGCGCGTTACAGCGCCGTCCGGCAATCGCTTGGGGACCCTGATCCTTTCCGCCTTCGATATCGGGCAGAGTTGCGCGAGATTGTCGGCGATCTCATCCGTTCGCGCCTGAGCCGCAAAGAAGCCACTGCGCGCATCGCGGCCTGGTCAAGGGAGAAGATCAATGCCGAAGATTGCCAGCGGTTCACGAAGGTCGTCGAAGCCGAGCTCACGAGCCTGCACGAAGGAAATTTCGCCCGCTATCAGATCCGACCGTCCGAATTTGTCGCCTGGCGAGCGGTCTGGGAAACGACATGACAGACGCGCGTTCAATCAATCCTTCAACAGTGGCGA
>CAYYFR010000426.1:0-2662 GCA_964470865.1 uncultured Burkholderiales bacterium
GCCCGGTGCCGGTAGCGGAGCACGCAATAGGCCATGAACAAATTGACGGCGACGAAGACAAAGCCGGTGACCCAAAACGTCAGGCTGATCGTGTCATCGATCGAGGTCCAATTGGAGGCTATCGGCGTAAACCACCACGGGCTCAGAAAATGGAACGCCACTGTGCCCACTATCAGCAGGACCAATACTATTGCAATAGTCATACCGGTTTTTCCCCTTAGAGCGACTCTCAAAATAGCGGGTATTAAGTTCCCGCACAGGTCCGCTAAACTGCCGATTTTGAGTAATGTTCTGGCTATCGTAATACCATGACATCTTCCAGTGGAGCATTTTTCAATAAAAAACTCTACTTCTCGCGCCCACGCTTTGAAGGGGCGATTTCCCTAAAACCGGAAGTAGTGATCGACAAGAAGCGCTGCGAACAACAACGAAAGGTAGACGATGGAAAATCGGAAAGTGCGCCTCGCCAGGGCATCACTGTATTCCAGGTAAAGCCGCAAGGCATACACGACGAATAGCGAACTCAATATCAGAGCTGACGCAAGGTAAATCAGCCCACTCATGCCGTATGCAAAGGGCAGCAGGGTGCAGGCGAACAGAATCAGGGTGTAAAGCAGTATGTGAAGTCGGGTGTACTCGTTGCCATGTGTGACAGGCAACATGGGAAGGCCGGCTTTCGCATACTCTTCGCTTCGATACAACGCCAAAGACCAGAAATGCGGAGGCGTCCAGGCAAAGATGATCAGCACCAGCAACAGCGCGTCCGGCGCCACCTCTCCAGTGACCGCGGTCCAGCCCAGCAATGGCGGCATCGCTCCCGACAAGCCGCCGATCACGATGTTCTGCGGCGTCAGCGGCTTCAGGACAGCGGTATATATGATGGCGTAACCGACGAAAGTACCGAACGTCAGCCACATAGTGAGCGGGTTGACGAGGTTGTATAGAATCCAAAGTCCTGCGCTACCAACCAAGCCGGCAAAGGCGAGTGTCTCAATCGACGTCAATTCACCGCGTGGCAATGGCCGGCCGCGCGTGCGGGCCATCAACGCATCGATCTTCTGCTCCAAGAGGCAGTTGACCGCTGCTGCCGCGCCAGCGACAAACCATATCCCGATAGATGCGGCGAGAAGAATCGCTGGTCTGACGAATCCGCTGGAAGCAAGAAACATTCCAATCACTGCGCAGAACACAATCAGCGCCACCACTCGCGGCTTGGTAAGAGCGTAGAACTGGCGCAGGCGCAGTGAGAAAGGATCTGAAGCGACTAGGATCGGCAACATGTCAGTCCGGAAGCCATCAATGCAGTGCGATGAATGGATTGAGGAAATGCTTGTCCATCGCGCTCAACTTCGCTTCCGGATGTCTGGTGCTCATCATCGTTTGTATCTCTGCTAGCTGCTTCTTCCGGGCATAGACCAAAAGCAGATACTTTCCCGCTTCAATGTCGTATTGAAATCCCCCAAGCTTCCTGTTCTTGGTCGCTATACCCGTCAGTCCGCCTACCCAGGAGCCGAACATCGTGACCAACGCAACCGTTATGAAAAACACGATAGCTGGGACATCAGGCCCGAAAGGCTCTAAACGCATCAGTAATCCAGCGCAAATCAGGCCGGCGATAAATCCTGCGAATGCGCCAATTAAACCGAGACGAATGATATCCGTGGTCTCCAGATAATTGCTGGAGTGGATGTGCTGCTGGTTCAGGCCGGCCTCGTCCTTGGAGATGACGTGAAGGAAAAAATCGCTTATTCCCGCCGCGCGTAGATCATCGGAAACCTTATGCGTACTTTCAAGCGTCGGCGCAAGGTAGTAAATGCATTGCATCATGCACCTCCTGTCACGTCGTGCGCTTTCTGATAAACCCCTGTTTTTTTTTCTATCGGAGCCTACCTAACCGCAGACATTGTCGTTGATGGCCGTTGATGGCATCGGACCTCACAGTAACCTAAAAGGCTAGAAATTTCAATGCCCATTCCACGAGTTTCCCATGGGTGAAATTCGCAGTTGATGAGGAGTTCATACCGAAGGAACCTCAAAACTTCGGCTCGATAGCGCTCCAGTCCGTCTTTTTCCACCACGCGACGCGCCGATCGAACTCGTAGTCTGGCGCCGGTTGCGCCTGCGGATCGATGGCCCGAGGCCACCCCGTCTCGCCAGGCTCGCTGCCCGGCATCTCCCACAGCCGCGGCCTCGTACCGGCTTGAGCATCGGTGGCGAGGTCGGTACGTTCGTGTCCTACCGGCAAATCTGCATGAAATAGATTTTCATCTTTGTCAACTTCCTCAAGATTGCCGAGTTCGCGCCCGCTTTAGCGCGGGCTCAACCTGCCGTTCGTGAGCGTCGATCCACCTTCGGTGAGCTGATCGAGTTCGTCGAGTTGTTCCTGAGAGCAGTTCGGCGGAACAAATTAAGGATAGGAATTTCAAGTGCGACACGAGGTCGCTTGTAGGAGTTGTTCTCACTATAAAGGAGGGAACCGCCGGTGTCACCGGGTGAATCTAGGAGTCTGAATAAAGAGCGACTCTGACAATGTAACGAAGCATCGCAAGGTGTGGGGCACAAATCGTGAGAGGCGTGTCCTTCTGGCAGCCACATGCCGGATGAGTGCTAGATAGTCGGTAGGGTGAACACATGTGAATCTGCGATAAAGATCGTCACCTAT
>CAYYFR010000427.1:0-2658 GCA_964470865.1 uncultured Burkholderiales bacterium
CGCGGCGGCACAACAGGACCTTGCCCTCCCATACCGGGATGCAGCCGACCACCAGTTTCGGGTTTTCGTAGTGAATGACGCCGCAGGCGGAGCAGGTCGCGCGTTCGCGGCTGTCGCCGGGGGGGGCGCGGCGCAAGACTTCATTGCCGCAGTGGGTGCAAAAGCGGATCTGCTGCCGGTGCGCGGATAACGCGTGGATATTTGCTGGACTCATCGAAATGCAATGTCTGTTCAGGCTTTGTCCGGTCTTGTCGCGCCGGTGTTTCCATTTGCAGCACCGGCCCGCATTTTGTGCCACAAGTGGGGGATCAGCAGCCGCAGCGGCATGCGACCCCAGTGGTAACGAATCAGGAGGACGTTGGCTGCAAGGCCCTGAGCTAGCGCGGGTTTGGCATCGGGCTCGCCAGGAGTCAGAATCAGGTCCATCAGCGGCAGTAGCCAGGCGCGGCGCAATCGACCCGGGCCGAGTGACGCTACTTGCGCGACTACGTCACCGGGAATTGGTGTGCCGAACCAACGCTGCGTGTAGTGCACCGCCAGCGCCAGGGGCTCGGTAAGTCCGAGGGTATGCGCGCGCGCCGGAAGGCGGGCCCAAAAATCGGGCTCGTCAGCAAAATGGCGAAGTAGTCCGTCCAGGTCGACCAGGTCGCGAATGCGATCGCGCGCCTCCGAGTCGAAAAACAGGTGCGCCGCGCTGTGAAGCACCTGATCGACCGGATCCAGCACTTGCCATGCCTCCCATTTCGATGGCCGCAAGCGTTGCAGCAGTGCGTCGGCATCGACGCGGATGCGGGCGACTGGCGGCAGGATGTTGTGGTGCAGGTCGAGCTCCATGCCGTAAAGCGGATGCGTCATCGGTGGCACTTCGTGGCTCCACTCGTAGTAATAGCGCCGGTCGTGCTCGTCGAGTTCCGGTTCACGCCAGCCAGCCTGCTTGAGCTGCGTCAGCGCTTCTGCAAGATGCGCCTGCGGGACCAGGATATCGACATCCGATGGCAGACGGCCCGCCGCAATTGCGAGGTCTTGTCCGATATAGGCCGAGCCCTTCAGGAGCACCAATGGATAAGAACCTTCGCCGAGGGTCGTCGCCACCCGCTCCAGTACCCAGATCATTGACCCAGTGCGCCAGCGAGAAAGGCGCTGCTCGGCAACCAGATGGCGGCGTGCCTGCGGCGGGACGCGATCGATGATGCCGGCTGCGTCTATCCTCTCGGCCAGCCGCGCCAGCATTCGCAGCCGGCGCGACAGGCGCACCACCCGCTCCCACTCCGCAAGAGGCCAGTCCAGCGCGAGATGCGGTTGCATCAGCGCTTGAAGCCACGCAAGCGATCGAGGGGGTTGCCAGGGCTTGGCGGTCATTGCCCTGCCGCCAGTTGGCGCTCACGAACTTGTGGCCATGCCGCATCGATCGTCGCCAAGGCATCGTCTAGGTCGCTGTAGACGAGTTGCCAGCCAGGACACTGGCGGACCAGTCTGACCACCGACCGGAACCCGGTGGCCCCCAACACGCTGTAGTTGAACGCGTTGAAAGCCAGCGCTCCGAACAGCACGTTTTCTGTCAGTGGTTCCCAGCGGGTTGGGCTGCCGGCTTGCCACTTCGGCAGCACGACAGCCCCTGGCCGGGCACTTTCGTGCCGGCGCTCCACCGCATCCGGTTCTGCGGCCAAATGCGCCACAGTGCCCTTGCGGGTATTGGGGAATTCGGGGCCAAATACCGCGTTCGGTGCAAAGGTGCGAATCACCTCGATCGACTGGTTTTTGAGCGCGACAGGCTTCAGCAGGGCGCGAAATGTGCCGGAATCCGGATTGAAGGCGCCGAACTCGTCCGACAGCAGGCGCCATCCGCGCAGTGAAAGCGCGGCTGTCAGCGTGCTCTTGCCCGAGCCCGGCATCGCGGGCAACAACAGCGCCAGGCCATCCCGTTCGACCGCGCCCGCATGCAGCAGCAACAGGTCGTTCAGGCGCTGGCCGATCATCCAGTTGCAGCCCCATTCAAACAGAGGCAATGGCGCGTTTGCAGGAAACGGCTCGAAGGGTTGCCGGCCATCACACTGAAGGATAACTTGCGGCCGGATCAGGCGTCGAAAACCGCTCGCACGGTTGATCGTTAAATGGACATCAGCCCATTGTGCGCGATCCATCAGAGGAAAGTGCGCATATACGGACTGCAGTTGACGCGCAAAGAGTTTCGAGTCGCTGCGCACGTGCACACTGACAGCTCCGACATCAATGCCGAAACCTGCATCGGCAAGCACCTTGGCAAACGCCAACGTGTCTGTATCGCCTAGGGTTTGGTGACTGCGTGGGGCGCTGCTCACCCCAACATTGTACGCGGCACGCGAAGTTCCCGAACCAAACCCATTTCGATGAGTTGAGCCCAGCAGGCTTCTATCAGGCCTTCCAATGCCTCAATGGATTCGCCACTATCTTCGGCCAATGCGCCGCAAATCGCTGCGGTGCCAGCAGGCCCCGCTTCCAACACTTCCAGCACGGCCATGCTTTCGTTGTTGAGCAGCGATGTCTCACCACTGGTGGGGCAAAACACCGCCCATAAATCGCCTATCGGTTCGGCAAGGATCCCCTCGGTACGCGCGTACTGCGTCACACCCCATCTACGCAAAAGACGTCCATGCGGACTGACCAAGTGCAGTTCCCGAA
>CAYYFR010000428.1:0-2615 GCA_964470865.1 uncultured Burkholderiales bacterium
GCATTCTTCAGCAAACTCGACCAGCCCATTTCCTCTAACCACCTGTAGCGTCTTGCGAGTGATGATGTTCCAAAGCGTGCTGCTCTCCGCAGAAACGACGTCATCAAGCTCCGCTTCGGATGCGGGGTGCCGCAGCGCCGTCGCCAATCGCTTTGCGATATCACGGCTTTCCGATCCCTGAAGAGCCAAAAGGGGCTTGGCAGCTTCGAAGCATGCCGCGGCGACGGAATGCTCGGCCGACTCGCTGGACGTCAGTAGTCGTTCAAGCGCAAGTTCTGTGGAAATTCGATGATCAATCGCATGGAGAAGCATGACACCAGCGAGAGCAGATTCTCCTGTCAGCTTCGCAATTTCATTCAGGGCTGCGTATTCAGCAAGGTTGACCGTGCCATCTGCAGAAGCAATTGCCGCGACGGCGCGCAGATATTCTGAAGGGAAGCTGCGGTCTTTCGACAGGTGATCTTCCAAACTCACCTGAATCGACAATGCCTTTGGAGAGTGAGGTTTAGATGCCGTGTTTGCCTTGCTCATCACGTGCCTTTTCCTTTTTTCATAGCGTTCAAGCGCTCCCGCGTATACGAATCAAGTCGGTGCGGTTCGGACCGATCCAGTTTGCCTCACTTTGGATTTGATGTCTCGATAGTTTTCTTTTCACCGCGTAAACCAGGCGGTCAGGACCGCATTTACGTTCCGTTTGCCGCCCTTTCCGACAGGACATTCCATGGCCGACGCCAACAGCATCATCGCAAAAGCGCAAGCCTACGCCGATAGCCTACAGCAGCGCGCGGAGGCGTTCGTCGCCACGCTGCAGAACGTCGCGCAGCCGACCGACCCGCTGGTGATTGCCAGCGTCCCCGGCTTGTCGATCCAGGCGGCGCCGTTCATCGATTCGATCTCCGCCATCCTGGCGCAGTTGAACGGCCAGACGCTGACCGCGCCGGCGATCATCACCCCCAGTGCGCAGGCGCCCATGGCGCCGACCAATGCCGAGCTGGGCCTGACCTCGATCGCGACCACCGACCTTACCAATTTGCAGGTGCCGGACTTCACGGCGGTGGCCCCGGCGCTCTACCTGCCGGCCACCCCCTCGCTCAATCTCCCCTCCGCGCCCGGCAACCCGCCGACCTTCACGGCGCCGACCTGTTGGATCTCGCAAAGCATGGCGTCCACGGCATTCAAGAATGCCGGCCGCGAGTTTTATGCAAATATGCCAACCAAAGTCACCGAACTTCTTGCTCTGATTCAGGCTGACGGCTGGCGCCTTGTCCGCCAAAAAGGTAGCCATCGACAGTATCATCACGCATCGAAACCGGGAACGGTCACCGTTGCGGGCAAGGGAAGCGTTGAAGTCCCCCCAGGGACGCTAAACAGCATCCTTAAACAAGCCGGTTTGAAGAAGTGAGGTAGCGAATGCAATATCTCGTCGTAATTGAAAAAGGTTCATCGAGCTTTGGCGCGTATGTGCCCGACCTTCCTGGATGTATCGCGGTGGGCGAAACGCGCGCTGAGGTGACGAAACTCATCCACGAAGCGATGGAGTTTCACGTTGAAGGGATGAAGGCGGATGGCTTGCCTATTCCGAAACCGCATTCCAGCAGCGAACTCGTCGAAGTTCAAGCCTGATTTTCCGTTCAAAAAGGCCATTCGCATCAGCTGCCTCCATGGTGTCCACCCGTCCGATCGGCGCGCTGTATGCGGCGTCTCGTTTGCAACCGTACAACGGCCCGGCACGCTCGACGGCGACTGGTTCAAGGGCACGGCTTGCGCTCTGAGCCGCCCGCAGGCGGCGTCGGCCCTTGATGCCGACGTCGCCTACCCGTCGCAAGCGGGCGGCCAACTGCTCGCGGCCGGGCTCATCCGGGTGACAGACACCGAGACTTTCCACGCCGCGAACCCGGCGCGGCCGATCTCGAACCTGATCCGCGAGGGCGAGAGGTGCTCGGGCTACACGTATGTACCGGTGAATTACTCGATGGTGACGAAGTAATTCAAACGAGGAGCGGCCTGAGAGCCGCTTCCACCAACTGTTTTGAAGGAATCTCGGTCAGGGTGTAGATTGTCTGGATTGGCTGCATCGAACCGGGAAAAACCGTCATGGAATCAGAAAGCATTGTCAAAAGCGCGCTGAAGTTGAAGCCGGAACAGCGGCTTGCTCTGGTCGACCAGATATTGCAAAGTCTCGACCCGCCCGACCTCGAGATCGACCGCATCTGGATCGAAGAGTCCGATAGACGCCTCGCCGCCTATCGTGCCGGCAAGGTGAAGGGCATTCCCGCTGAAGAAATATTTGGCAAGTCCTGATGCGCGTCATCTTCTCGCCCGAGGAGAGGCTTGAGCTGGACGAGGCGTAGCGCTACTTCAGTCACCAAGATCCGCTACTGGGCGATCGCCTGTTCGACGAAATCCGCGCAGCCCTGCCGCGCATTCAGAGAGAGCCGCTGTTGTGCCCGGTCGAGCGCGGCGATATCAGGCGCCTGGTGCCGACGCGGTTTCCGTGCAAGCTCCTGTATGGGCATGCGTCGCGTGGGACCCCTGCAACAGTTGCGACACGAGCCCGAAGCGGAGCGGGTCGACATGATCGACCGCCTGATCGAACTCGACAGCAAGGCGGCCGG
>CAYYFR010000429.1:0-2603 GCA_964470865.1 uncultured Burkholderiales bacterium
TCGCCGAGTATCTGACAGCAGCGCTTGAGGATTCGAATCCGGACATGTTTCTAGTCGCTGTGCGCGACGTGGCGCGCGCGCGGCATGACGCAACTGGCGAAGGATTCGGGTCTCGGACGGGAGAGTCTGTACAAGGCGCTGTCGCCCGGATCCAAGCTGCGGCACGAAACCATTCAGAAGATCATGCGCGCTCTGGGTGTCAAATTTTCCGCTATGCCGCTGCATACTTAAGGGATAACTTCCACGCGCTTCGGCCGCCGGTAGTAGGATCGTGCCCAGATGGCCGAGCCGACGCCTTGGAGGAAATCGAATTGCAGAGCAGAAACTCGAAGAGCGGCACCCTGTGCCTGACCTTCGACAACATGGGCAACGCGCTGGAGATCGCCGAGGGCCGGGCCGGCCGGCCCGATGCGCTCGAACCGGGTCTCGCGGTGGGGTATCCGCGCCTGCTGGACCTGCTCGATGAGCTCGAGCTGCACGGCACCTTTTTCATCGAGGGATGGAACGTCCTGCACCATCCGGACCGCGTGCTGGAACTGGCCGAGCGCGGTCACGAAGTCGCCCTGCACGGCTGGCTGCACGAAAGGTTCGGCGCGCTGGACCGCCTGCGCGCCGAGCAGGTCCTGCACGACGGCACCGCGGCGCTCGCCAGCCTGGGCTTGCGCCCGTCCGGATTCCGCGCCCCGGGCGGGCTGCGCGGAACGCACACCGCGGGCCTGCTGGCCGAGCTCGGTTACGCCTACGACAGTAGCGCTGAGGCCGGCACCGCGTTCGAGGACATGGACAATGTCGACTGCGTCGAGGCGGCCCTTCTGGCGCCCGGCCTGGCGCACATTCCCTGGCGCGCCGCGATGGTCGACTCGATCCAGTACCTGCGCCACCCGGTTCGTCCGCGGTCGCCGGCCGAAATGGCTGCCACCTGGATCGCCGGCATCGAGCGCGCCGCGACGAGCGGCGGCGTGGCCACGATGGTGGTCCACGCCTACGTGAGCGGCGTGGACGGACAGCGGTTCCAGGCAGTGCGCGACGCGCTGACCTTCGTGCGCTCGCGCAGCAACATTTCCGTCACCGGCGCCGGGGCGATCGCCGAGCGATTCCTGGTAACGAACATTTAAGGGAGAGACATGCGATTCAATCGACACCTGATCAGCGCGCTGGTATTGGCGCATCTGGCGCTTGCGCCGTTGGCCCTACAGGCGCAGGTCCCGGCCCCGGCCTGGCCGGCCAAGCCGGTGCGCGTCGTGGTCGCTTTCGCGCCCGGCGGCTCGCTCGACTTCGTCACCCGGACAGTGAGCGACCGGCTTACCCAGGAGCTGGGCCAGGCCTTCGTCGTCGAGAACCGCGCCGGCGCCAACGGCAACCTGGCCGCCGAGCATGTGGCCAGGCAGCCGGCGGACGGTTACGTGGTGCTTGCTACTGCCGACGCGCTGCCGGCGGGCGCGCATCTGCACCAGCTGGGCTTCGATCCGCTGAAGGACCTGTTGCCGGTGATTCAGCTGACCCGCCAGCCGATCGTGCTGGCCGTGCACCCGTCGCTGGGCGTGGGCAGCGTGGCCGAACTGATAGCGCTGGCCAAAGCGAAGCCCGGCATGGGCTACGCGACTTCCGGCGCCGGCTCCGGCCAGCACATCGCCGGTGAATGGCTGGCCAAACTCGCCGGCATCTCGCTCACGCACGTTCCTTACAAGGGCGGCGGGCAGGCGATCACGGACCTGGCCGGCGGGCAGGTGCAGATCGGTTCTCTCGGCAACACGCCGGTCATGCCGCACTACCGCAGCGGCAAACTGCGCATCCTCGCGCAGAGCACCGCGGCGCGTTCGCCCACGCTGCCCGAGGTGCCGACCTACCAGGAAGCCGGGTTCAAGGGCATGGTGCTCGACCAGTGGCTGGGCCTGATGGTGCCGGCGGGCACGCCGGCGGACATCGTCCGGCGACTCAACGGCGCGGTCGAGCGCGCGCTGGCCCAGCCAGCGTTGCGCGAACGTTTCGCGCCCCAGGGCCTGGAGGCGGTGGGCGGTTCGCCCGAGCAGTTCGCGCGCATCTTCCGCGAGGACTACGAGAAATACGGCCGCCTCGTGAAGGAATTGAACATCAAGCTCAACTAGGCAGGTGCGCCAAACGGTTTGGCGAGAAGCTGTGAACCAACCCTGGTTTGGATGCTCCAGTTGGAATGCAAAGCATGCCGATGCGCTTTTTTCGGGCATGAAAAATGCGTGACGCCAGATAGCCCAGGAGCCGGGTCAAGGGCAGGCTGCGGTCTTTTGCAGCCTGGCGTAGCGGACCCTTGACGCGGCGGATCGGCGATATGCCGCAGATGCAATGGCCTCGTACAGGTCGGCATTGACAGACTCGGCATCGGCGGGAATCAGTCCTTCGGCAACCGCAGCCCGATAAAGAGTTGTTTTCCCCGCACCATTTGGCCCGGCCAAAAGGAAGAAAACCGGTTGGGCCACCTTCAGGCGGATTTCTTTCGTGCCTTCGCCTTGGAGCGGTTGCTCAGCACAAGCTCGCGTATTCGCTCAGCCAGGCGGCCACTTTCATCCACGGCGGCAAAGCGGGCCTCGATGCCATGTCAGGCGGTTGACGACAACTATCTTGGCCGG
>CAYYFR010000430.1:0-2577 GCA_964470865.1 uncultured Burkholderiales bacterium
AAGTGAAGTGGCTGCGCGCACAACCCGCAATGCTACAGTGAACCTTGACCGGCAGAGATTTAGGAAAACGCTGAACAAGTCCCTGGAATGCGGATTCTCGAACGAAGAACTTTTTCGATTCAACATCTTGCAAGAGCGACTTTCTCGACCTACGGACTTGTTCAGTGTTTCCTTGGGTGCCGCGATACGAAGGAGACAAGATGCAAAACCCCGAAACCGGGCGCGCCGCCGCCCCGCACTGGCCGACCCGGACTTGTTTCAGCCAGGTAATTTACGACAGCTTGGCTGCACTCGGGTCAAGGGTGATGCTGTGAGCGCACCGCAAGGCGTTTTTTTGAGGCGATCAGACAATCGGGAAAATCGACATGCGCGCTTTGGCAGGACGCAAGTGCGCCTGCAACGACGCTTGCGTCGTTCGATCTCGAAGCCGGCATCGCCGAGAAGGGCATCTACACAAGTGCGCGATGTTCCGACGTTTGGCGTTTCGGTTCTGCGTCGCTCGTGCTGCTAAAGTAGCGCCCTCACAAGGAGGAACATCGTTCATGGCTACCAGGAAAGACGCGAAGACCGTCGCCCGCAAGAAGAGCAAGCCCGCCAGACTGCGCTCGCAGGACTGGTTTGACAATCCGGCACATGCAGACGTGACCGCCTTGTATCTCGAACGCACCATGAATTTCGGGTTATCGTTCGCCGAGTTGCAATCGGGCCGGCCGATCATCGGCATCGCCCAGAGCGGCTCCGACATCGCGCCTTGCAACCGGCATCATCTGGTGTTGGCCGAGCGGGTGCGCGAGGGGATCCGCGACGCCGGTGGAGTGGCCTTCGAGTTTCCGATCCATCCGATCCAGGAAACCTGCAAGCGGCCCACCGCCGCGCTCGATCGCAACCTGCAATACCTTTCGCTGGTTGAAATTCTTTATGGGTATCCGCTCGATGGTGTGGTGCTGACCACCGGTTGCGACAAGACCACGCCGGCGCAGATCATGGCCGCCGCCACCGTCGACATTCCGGCCATCGCGCTCAATTCCGGCCCGATGTTGAACGGCTGGCACAAAGGCGAACGCACCGGCTCCGGCACCATAGTGTGGAAGGCGCGCGAAATGCACGCCGCCGGCGAGATCGACTATCGCGGCTTTCTCACGTTGGTGGCGTCATCGGCGCCGTCGACGGGCCACTGCAACACCATGGGCACGGCTTCGACCATGAACGCCCTGGCCGAGGCAATGGGCATGACCCTGCCGGGCGCAGCGGCGATTCCGGCGCCCTATCGCGACCGCCAGGAGATGGCCTACATGACCGGCCGGCGCATTGTCGAGATGGTGCGCGAGGATCTGAAGCCCTCCGATATTCTCACCCGCGAAGCCTTCGAGAACGCCATCATCGTCAACTCGGCGATCGGCGGCTCGACCAATGCGCCGATCCATGTGAATGCGATCGCGCGCCACATCGGTGTCAAGCTGGATAACGACGACTGGGAAAAGATCGGCTACAACGTGCCGCTCCTGGTCAACATGCAGCCGGCCGGCGAGTATCTGGGCGAGGACTATTACCGCGCCGGCGGCCTGCCGGCGGTGGTGGCCGAACTGATCGAACAGGGCCGCATCAAGCCGGCCGTCACCGCCAACGGCAAGACGCTCGTCGACAACTGCAGCGGCAAATTCACCAGCGACCGCAAGGTGATCCTGCCCTACAAGAAGCCGATGCAGAAGAAAGCGGGCTTTCTCAACATGAAGGGCAACCTGTTCGATTCGGCGATCATGAAGACCAGCGTGATCACCGACGAGTTTCGCCAGCGTTACCTGGAAAATCCGGCCGATCCGATGGCCTTCGAAGGCCGCGCCATCGTGTTCGACGGCCCCGAGGATTATCACAAGCGCATCGACGATCCGAAAATGAAAATCGATGCCAGCACCGTGCTGTTCATCCGCGGCGTCGGCCCGGTGGGTTACCCCGGCTCGGCCGAGGTGGTCAACATGCGCCCGCCGTCCTACCTGATCAAAAAGGGCATCACTTCACTGCCCTGCATCGGCGATGGCCGGCAGTCGGGTACGTCGGGGTCACCTTCGATTCTCAACGCCTCGCCGGAAGCAGCCACCGGTGGCGGACTGGCGCTGCTCAAGACCGGCGATCGCGTGCGAATCGACCTGAAAAAGCGCACCGCCAACATTCTGATCGAGGAGGATGTGCTGGAAGCGCGGCGTGCCGAATTCGAGAAAAATGGCGGCTACAAGTATCCGCCCAGCCAGACCCCGTGGCAGGAGATCCAGCGCGGCATCGTCGATGAATTGTCCAGGGGCATGGTGCTGAAACCGGCGGTCAAGTACCAGAAGATCCACGCCACCTTCGGGGTGCCGCGCCATAACCACTGAGTGCCGATCACAGCGTTCAAGGCCGACACTCGAACGCTGATTTCAATCCGGCAGCGGCCCGAACGCCGGCGGCGGAATCCGCCGCATCGAGGCCGCCTCGTAGGCCGAGGCGATGCGCAGGATCACATCCTCTTCTGCCCGGGTCGGCGCGAAACACCAGCGAAAACGGCAGGCCCGGCGCGCCTAGCGCTGTAGCAACGGTCGACGG
>CAYYFR010000431.1:0-2543 GCA_964470865.1 uncultured Burkholderiales bacterium
ACGCCCAATCCGGTTTGTCCGCCAGCGCGCACCTCTTCCGCGACTTCGAACGGCACGATCACTCGCCCATACAGAAAAGTGAGCGCATCGAAGCAATTCGCCGCGGCGAGCGAAATCAGGGGCGTGGTGTTGATGACAATCGAACGATCAGGCATTTGCCGTATCTGATTCGATCTCGGCGGCCGACAGGTCGATCACTGCAACGCCATAGCGGTGCAATTCAAGCAGAAACTCAACGCGGGAAATGCCGGCCAGTTGCGCAGCCATCCCGGACGAAAGTCGCTTCATTTCGTAAAGTTTGACTGCCATGGCCATTTTGGCCTCGTGCGCGAACTCCTCCGGCGAACGCTGCATTGCGTCCGGCAGGGACTGCGGTATCTGAACGACGAATTCCATGGCACGGCTGCGGAAAGGTTTGAGCAGCTGATTTTACGCTCTATGAAATTGGCGGGGAGAGAGGCGGACCTGCGTCGGCAAGCTGGTCCGCGTTTCGCCGGATGTGTGCCAAGCCGCCGCAGCGCGAGCCGCTTCGAACGCCGCACCTCACCACTCCTGAGGTGTGCGGCAGCGGCTTTGTTGCGGTATAACCCGCCTCTCAGCGAAGCATATTGCGGGCGGGAGGGGCCTTGGCCGCATCGATATTCGTAAGCTATCGCCGCACGCACGCGGCGGCGGTCGATCGTGTGGCGGCGGCACTCAAGGATGCCGGCATCGAGGTATTCGTCGACCGCGAAGCCATCGACCCGCTGGCCGATTTTCCGCAGCGCATCCGTGCCGGCATCGCCGGCTGTCACGCCATGCTGGTGTGGTGGTCGGCCGACTATGCCGACTCCGACCTGTGCCTGCAGGAACTTGAGTTCGGCTGGCAGCATGCGCGGCGCCGCTCATCAGAAGTGGCGCGCCGAATCTGGGTCTGCAACCCCGAGCCGCGTGGGGACCACATCGATGCAGGCGAATTGGGCGCAAGCAACTTCCTCGTTCCGCCCGAGGCTGGCGACCTCGCCGCATGGGCCCGACAACTGGCAGCGCGTGCGGACAGATTGCCCCCCGAAGGCCCGCTCGCCGACGAGCGCGAGATTGACCCAAACACCGCAGGCACCGCGAATAGCGGGGCTGCCGGCGCGCCCAGCGTCAATCCAAAATTCACCGGCCGCCGCCGCGAACTATGGAAAATCCACAGCCTCTGCCATCCGGCGCGCATTGGCGCCCGACATCGCGGCGCGATGGTACAAACCCACGGCATGGGCGGCATCGGCAAGACCGAACTGGCCGCCGCCTATGCCGAGCGCTTCGCCGCGGCCTATCCCGGCGGCGTCTACTGGCTCAACTTCGCCGCCTACGACGATCCCCACATAAGCGACGACGCTGCCGAATCCGCTTGGCTTGCAACGCTCGAGACGGCGCTCAAAAACCACCCCTGGCGCAACACCGATCCGCCGGCGCTGCGGCTAACGGACAGTGACGGCAGGCCCCTGCCGATTGGCCGCGTGCGCCATCAGGTGCAGCAACTCCTCGGTGACCGCGCATCGCTGTGGGTGCTGGACAACGCACCGATCCTGCGCCCGCTGGACAGGCGAGAGCGCGTGTTCGAAGCCTGGTCGGCACCGTCAGCCGCAGGGCGCACTCTGGTGACCACGCGTGACAGCGAAAGCCTGGCAGGTTTTGGCGAGATAGCCCTCGATGTCCTGGGGCTCGAGGACGGCATGCGCCTGCTGGCGCGCTACCGCCCAACGCGCGCCGCCGCAGAAGCCGCGGACAGCCAGGCACTGGTTACCGAACTTGGCGGCCACGCACTGGCCTTGACGCTGGTGGGGGAACAGTTGCGCCAGCAAACCCATGCGCGCGTTCTCGCCGACATCCGCGCGCGGGGTGCGGTGCCGCGCCTGGAGCAACTGGCCACGAACCTCCGCTCAACCGTGGGCGCGCGAGCGCGCGGGATTGTCGCCACGTTCGACAGCAGCATCGCGCGCCTCGATGACTCGGCGCGTACCCTGCTGGCGTTGGCAAGCGTATGCCTGCCCGGGGAACCGATCCCGCGCGACTTGCTTGAAGGGGCGATGCAAAGAGTGGCGCAAGGCACGGAAATCGCGGCCGACAACGCTGAAGCGATCAGAGCAGACCGTTTCACCAACGCGATGCGTCAATTGCAGCAGGCCAGCCTGCTGTCATTTCGGCAAGGCAGCGACATGCCGATATTGCATGGGCTTCTGGCGCAAGCGATGCCGGTACTTTTGTTGCCAGATGCGGAAAAAACGCAGGCCATGCAAGCGGCATGTGTCGCGGTACTCCAGGTTCGCTTGTCCACTGCGGGCGACGTGCGACAGCACGCCACCATGCGATCGGACATTTCGCACGCGAGGTATCTGTTCGCAACCGTAGACATAGTGGAAACCATACACCTTGGCCTGCGCATAGGTCAGTATGAGAGTTCGGCCGGCAGGTTCGCACTAGCCGCCGCGATTGAAAAAGCTGCCCTCGATCGTTGCCGCCGGCTACTGGGCGAAGAACACCCCGACACGCTCACCTCGATGAACAACCTCGCC
>CAYYFR010000432.1:0-2516 GCA_964470865.1 uncultured Burkholderiales bacterium
GCCGGCGTGTTGACGATAATTATCTCGGCCGGTTTTTCACCTAAACCGATCAGGTGCGGAAGCGAGGCTTATTGTGGTTCTTTTTCAGCGTTGAGCCGGAGGGGTATTCGCGCCAGGCCGGCATCAAGGCGGAGTAGCTTCGCCAGGCGCGTCCCGCCCTTAGCGCCACTCCACCGCGCCGAAGTTGTCTTGCCCGAGCAGTGTGTAGTAGAAGCCGATGGTGCCGCGCACCTGGGTTAAGTCGGCCAGGTCCGGAAAGGCGGCGTCGCGGCGCGTGCCAACGTAGCGGATGGAGACGCCGTGGCGGCCCGAGACTCGCCAGGTGGCCGCCGCCTCGATGCGGGCCACGTTGGTGCGGCCGCGCTGCTCGGCGGCATGCGGCACGAGGTAGTCGCGCGCGGTGAGATCGATCGCCGCCTTGTCGCCAAAGGACAGGCGCAGCGCGATGAGCGCTTGCGGCGAGGTGCCGTAGTTGTAGTCGCGGTCACCCGGCACACCCTTGATGGTACCGACGGCCGTGTAGCCCACACCCAGGAGTGCCGTGCCCTGCAGCGCAATGGAATTGGAAAGCCAGGTCTGCACAGTGCTGCCGACGGAGAGCGCGGTGCTGGAGACCCGGAAGATCTGCGGTGCGAAGTAGTCGTAGCTGCCGTAGATCCCGACCACGCCGCGCGTGTTCTTGCCGTTTTCGTAGGCACGGCCGAAGAGGAGGCCGCGCGTGGCGAGGTTCTCGAAGCCGTTGGCGGTGGTGGCCGTGCCCTGGAAGCTGAAGTAGTCGAACGGCCGCGTGTAGGCGTAGCCGTCCTTGCCGGGCAGCCCGTATTCCATGGAGAAATCCACCAGTGCCTCGTCGCGCCGGAGTTGCGATGTGGAGGTGCCGGCCGTGTTCTGCGCGGTGCCGGAAAAACCCAGCTGCAAGCGGCTCGAATAGGCCGGGTCGCGGCTGGCGAACACCGGCGTGAAGCGATCGCCGAAGGCGAGGCGATTGAAGCCGGTGGATGGCGAGATCGCTGCTGCGGCCAGTTCACGCCAGAAGCGCGGCGTGCTGTCGCGCTCCAGTACCAAACTGGACATGCGGAACAGCGCTTCACCCAGGAAGCTGCCGCCGATGCCGGTGTTGATCTGGTCGTTTTTCGAAGGCGGGGTCTTCTCCCCCGCGATTTCCCAGGCCAGGCTGCCGGCGAAGGTGTAGCCCAGCGATTCCCAGTAGTTGAGGCCCGCCGAACGCGCGAAGCCGTGGTACATCGAGCCCTGGTAGGGGTGGCCGAGCTGGTTCACTTTGTAAGGATCGTTGTCGACCACCCACGGCCCGCGCAGGTTGCGCCGCACCGACGACAGGCTGCTGTCGTAGTCGTCGCTTGAGCGCCGGTTGACGCGGTTGAGCAGAAAGTCGAAGCCGATGATTTCCAGCGCCGGAATGGCGTGGCTCCTGCGCGCCGCGATCAAGGCTTCCGTATCGGGCTGGCCGGCGCCGACGCCCGCCGGCACCGGCTCGCGGGGCGCAATGATGGTGCCGCGCTCCTGCCCCAAGGCTGCGCTGCAGCACAACGCGAACGCGGCTACGCGAAAGTGGGCGTGCAAGTTCATCGGCGTAGTCTAATCGGCGGAATTGGCGGCGACAAGCACGCCACCTGCCGGTCGGGAACAAAAACAACGTCTGGTTCGAAATTGCCGCATATGTTCGGTATCGAACAGACAAACCGGACCGCGCCGGTTAAAGGCGGCACGGCAAGGCCGGGCGCGTCGGCGCGGCATTTCAGCCGGTCTGCGCGACCCGGCGGTAGTGTGCGGCGCCCGCGCCCATCCGCAACCACCGACAGCAATCGGCACGCGTGCCCTGCATCAGCACCTCCAGCGCCTGGCGTGCCACCGCCAGCGACGAGAACGCGCCAGCGCCTGGCGGGCGAATGCGGCGACCAGGCGCCACCGGCGCGTATGGTCTCGCGTGGCGGGCTCGGCGGCATGGCGCGAAATGATGTCCTCGACCACCAAGATAAGGTGATCGTCGTCCTGCGCGGTGGCTGGCAAACCGGCCGGACGGCGCTCAATCGAGCGGCCAGGGCACCGAGGTCGGCAGGGTTTCCGCTACCGGTTCGGCGGCCGGTGCCTTCACTGCGACCGCATCCACCGCGCGCCACCACGGCGTGACGCATTCGGCATGAGCCGGCTCCACTGCCACGCCCAGGCGCGGCATGATCAGCAGACCGCTGTGGGCGGGCGCCAGTTCGAAATGGGTTTCGGCCGGCTCGTCCCAGGCATGAGTGGACAGGCTGAAGGTGCCCCAGTGCACCGGCAGGAAGGCACCGCCACCCGGCAGATCGAGTGCCTGCAGCGCGTTTGCCGGCCCGGTCCCTACCCGAACATGCGGCAACCCTGGCCTGGCGCAAGCCGCGACACGGGCGTGTAAGCTTGTGCGCATGACTTCTGCACGATATGCCGCGGCGGCTTCGCATGGTGGGTGGGTCGGAATGCGGCGATGCGTGTCGCGCTGATTCTCGCCGCCGGCTTTCTGGTCC
>CAYYFR010000433.1:0-2512 GCA_964470865.1 uncultured Burkholderiales bacterium
TCGTGCCTGTGGCCACCCGGGCGGCAAACTTCCGCCGCCCAGGTGGCCACAGGCGAGCGCTGGCATCGGCGCTGCCGCGAGGAGTTCTCAGCCGAACTCGATGGCTCGCGCATCGGCAGCCTGGAAGATTTGAATGCCCGGCTGTGGGCCTGGCTCGAGCAGGTCTACCACCGCACCCCGCATCACGGACTCGACGGCGTCACGCCGCTGGCGCGCTATCAGCAGGACCTGCCGCGCATCCGTACCCTCGGTGCGCTGGCTACCGACCTGGATGCGCTGTTCCATCACCGGGTCAGCCGCCAGGTGCGGCGCGATGGCACCGTGTCGTACCTGGGCGCGCATTTCGAAGTGCCTTACGAGCTGTCCGGCGCCAAGGTTGCGCTGGTGGTCGATTCGCACACGGCGCGCGTGATCGGCGTGGAGGATGCACACGGCAAGCACTTGGGTGCGGCCACACCGTTGGACGCCGCCGCCAATCTGCACCGGGTGCGCCATCGGCCGCCGGTGCCCGCCACCGGCCCGGCGCCTGGCTCGACCGCGCTATCCGCGCAGCGCTCCCACCCCACTCCCAATCTCGTCGAAATCGCCCACGCCGCCCACTACGGCACCCCGGAGGATTGACCTCATGTATCTGCAACATTTCGGCCTGCGTCATGCGCCCTTGGGCAAGGAAGTCACCGAGCACTGGGACGATGGCGCCTTGGCTCCTTTGACCGAGCGTTTCAAGTGGCTGCTGCAATCGCCCGGCCTGGGACTTACCACCGGCGAGCCCGGGGTGGGCAAGACCGCGGCGCTGCGCAACCAGACCAAGGTCCTCAGCCCGCACCAGTACCAGGTCATCTATCAGGCCGAGACCGATTTCGGCCGTGTCGATATCTACCGTAGTCTGGCGCGCGCTTTGGGGGTGGAGCCTAGCTATCGGCGCGCCCATCTGTGGCGCGACTTGAAGCTGCGCATTCACGATCTGGTGGAAAACAGGCAGGTCATGCCGCTGTGGATCATCGACGAGGCGCAGAATCTGCCGCCGGACTTCTTTCGCGACTTTCCGGCGTTCCTGAACTTCGCTTTCGATTCGCGCGACCTGCTCACCGTTTGGCTGGTCGGCCATCCGGCCCTGATCCACATCCTGGAACGGGCCCCTTACGCGGCCCTGAGCAGTCGCCTTCAGGTGCGCTTGCAGATCAAGCCCATCATCGAGCGCGAGCGATTCGCTCAGCTGATCACACATGCCTTGAAGATCGCCGGTTGCCAGCACACCTTGCTGGCCGACACCGGCATGGAGTTGCTGCGCCAGGCGTCCAAGGGCTTGCCGCGCCAGGCCGGTCAGATCCTGCGCAACGCGATGCGCCTGGCGGTGCCCAAGGCGCTCAATCACCTGCCCGATGAACTGGTCCAGCAGGCCATCGCGGAGTTGCAATGAGGGTCGATCTTCATGACCTCTTTCCGCCCGATCAGGTGGACCAGGCCGCCGCGGTCATCGCCGCATTTCTACAGGAACTGGCCCTGCAGTTCGAATCGGCGTACTGCGGTGAAATCCGCCGTCATCATGGCCGCCAACCCCGCCATGTCGACCCCGCGCAGCCTTGGCTGTTTGCGCCTGGCGATGATCCGTAGCTGGCGTCTCACGCTGATGCCGGCGCGTGTTCCACCTGATCGACTGCGGGACACGTCCCGCCGTTTCATCCGAAATATCTTGGGTCAGACCGCCGGATTTATCGAGGGACGGAACAGCAGGCATCAAGTATTCCTTTTACGTTTCGATGAAACTGGTCCGTGCGGCCGGCGAACCCCTCGCTGACGACCCGATAGGCCGACGCCAGGTCCGTGGTGATTTCGTCGAAGCGCGGATCGCCGGGTTCCGCGAAGACCAGGACCAGTTCCACATCCTCCATTCGACCGGTGGCGCCCAGAAATCCGCGCGGCACGTGATTCCGATCGGGGATCCAGCGCATGGTGCGACAGGAGCCGGCGAAACCCGGACACGGCGCGTAGGCGGGCGCGAGAATCCGTGTGAGTTGAGGATGGAGCGGCACCGCTCGATCTTGTCAGAACTTGCCGGTCGGTGCAATCGTTGGTCGAAATGCGGTCAGCCGGCGACTGAGTATCGGGCCCGGAGCCGCTCGGCGTGGTCGGCCAACAGGGGATCGGCGGCCCTGGACTGCCACAGGTCACGATAGGTCAACCAACAAAACTCCACCTCGGCGACTGCGAGCATCTCAGCAAACGCCGCCACTTCCGCCCCGTGAGCTAGGCACTCACCTGTCAGGCGACAATTACCTTGGCCGGCGGCGGCGCCGTTGCGGCGGGCTGGCTGTACGTGCACAAAGTCAACGAGCAGCGCGAGCTGGACGGCAAGTACACCTCCGTCCGGAAGGAACTGGAGGTCACCGAGGCGACGCTGGCGGAATATCGCCGCTACATCGACTTCGTCGGCGAGGGCCGCAAGTTCATCATGGCGGCGCAACTGGCGCCGCCTTTGCACATTCCGTTTTCGGGCGGATCGATCATCTGC
>CAYYFR010000434.1:0-2508 GCA_964470865.1 uncultured Burkholderiales bacterium
TTGTAGCAAGAGTTGCAGTGGAAAGTCGCAGCAAAGGGCACCAACCAAAGAGGTATTCATCCGAGGAGGTTGTATGGCAATTCAAATCACCGAGAAGCACAAGGAATACTGGCAACGGAACCTGCGCCTGACCGGCGTATTGTTGTTCATCTGGTTCGCCGCCACATTCATCATGGGCTACTTCGCCCGCGAACTGGCTGGCATCGTCATTTTCGGCTGGCCGCTTTCGTTTTACATGGCAGCCCAGGGTTCGCTCATCATCTACATCGCGATCATCTGGTATTACGCGCGCGCGATGGGCAAGCTTGACGACGAATACGGCGTGGCGGAAGGCGACTAAGGGAGACATCATGGCAACCAACGCACAAGAACGCAGCGCGTTTTTCGCGCAACTCAAGAAGGCCTACACCTGGTACACCGGTGGTTTCGTGGTGTTCGTCATCGTCCTGGCGGTGCTCGAGCAAATGGGCCTGCCGCGCAACTGGATCGGCTACATTTTCCTGATCGCCACCATCGGCCTGTATGCCGGCATCGGCATCATGAGTCGCACCTCGGAGGCTTCCGAGTATTACGTGGCCGGGCGCAAGGTGCCGGCGCTGTTCAACGGCATGGCCACCGGCGCCGACTGGATGTCGGCGGCGTCGTTCATCGGCATGGCCGGCACGCTCTACCTGACCGGCTTCAACGGCCTGGCCTTCATCCTGGGCTGGACCGGCGGCTATTGCCTGGTGGCGCTGTTCCTGGCGCCCTACCTGCGCAAGTTCGGCCAGTTCACGATTCCGGACTTTCTGGGCGCACGCTACGGCGGCAATTTCGCCCGCGCCATCGGCATTTTCGCCGCTGTGCTGTGTTCGTTCGTCTACGTGGTGGCGCAGATTTACGGTGTCGGCCTGATCACTACGCGCCTGACCGGCGTCTCGTTCGAACTGGGGATTTTCCTCGGCCTGGGCGGCATCCTGGTGTGTTCGTTCCTGGGCGGCATGAAGGCGGTGACCTGGACCCAGGTGGCGCAGTACATCATCCTGATCGTCGCCTACCTGATTCCGGTGGTGTGGCTGTCGGTCAAGCACACCGGCATTCCGTTGCCGCAATTCGTCTACGGCAAGACGCTTGAAAAGGTCACCGAACGCGAAAAGCAGTTGACCGATGATCCCAAGGAAAAGGAAGTCCGGCAAATTTTTGCCGAACGCGCCAAGGCCGCCAACGAAAAGGTCAAGGCCCTGCCGGGTTCGCTCGATACCGAGCGCGCCAAGACAGCCAAGAGTCTTGAGGATCTCAAGGCCGCCAACGCGCCCTTGCCGCAGATCAACGCGGCCGAGAAAGCGGTCAAGGATTTTCCGAAAGATGCCGCTGCCGCCAAGAGTGCCTGGACCAAGGAGGCCGCAGTGGGTGCGCGGGCCAATCCACCGCTGAAGCATGCGGAGGCTTTCCCCGGCAAGGACGAGAAGGCGCGGGATATCTCGCGCAAGAACTTTCTGGCGCTGGTGTTCTGCCTGATGGTAGGTACAGCGGCTTTGCCGCACATACTGATGCGCTACTACACCACGCCTTCGGTCAAGGAGGCGCGTGAATCGGTGTTCTGGTCGCTGTTCTTCATCTTTCTCCTGTACTTCACCGCTCCCGCGCTCGCGGTGCTGGCGAAGTTTGACGTCTATACCGTGCTGGTAGGCTCGGAGTTCGCCAAGCTACCGGCCTGGGTGGCGTCCTGGCAGAAGGTCGACGCGTCCCTGCTATCGGTAATCGACATCAACAAGGACGGCATCGTGCAGCTGGCGGAGATCGCCATCGGCGGCGACATCGTGGTGCTGGCTACGCCGGAGATCGCGGGCCTGCCTTACGTGATCTCCGGATTGGTGGCCGCCGGCGGGTTGGCGGCGGCGCTTTCAACGGCCGACGGTTTGCTCCTGACCATTGCCAACGCCCTGTCGCACGACCTGTACTACAAGATGCTCGACCCGAATGCCCCGACCACGCGGCGTGTCACCATCTCCAAGGTGCTGCTGCTGGTGGTGGCCTTGGCGGCGGCCTCGGTGGCGGCGCAGAAACCGGCGGACATCCTGTTCCTGGTTTCGGCGGCGTTCTCGCTGGCGGCGGCGGGATTCTTCCCGGCGTTGGTGCTGGGAGTGTTCTGGAAGCGCGCCAATGCGATGGGTGCGTGCTTGGGCATGATCGCCGGGCTTGGCGTCACGTTCTACTACATGGCCACTACCCAACCCTGGCTGCGTGGCGTGTTCGGCGTGACCTCACCGATCGCCGACAACATCTGGTGGGATATCGCGCCGATTTCGGCCGGTACTTTCGGGGTGCCGGTCGGCTTCGCGGTAATCATCATCGTCAGCCTCTTGACGCGCGAGCCGGACGCGGCAACGCAGGAACTGGTGGAGCACGTGCGCTATCCGAGCCTGCGTGGCGGCATCAGCACCGAAACCAACTAAGTCCTACTGGTTGGCGGCTTTGTCAGCGCCTCCAGCCACGACCAGCCCGGCCTTCGCAAGAAGGTCGGGCTTT
>CAYYFR010000435.1:0-2496 GCA_964470865.1 uncultured Burkholderiales bacterium
ACTAGAAGGGAAAATGGAAATGGACCGAAACCAGGAACGTGCACAGTTGGTCGCCGCCGCCGTAGGCGATATTCGTGCGATCGAGCGCGAAGAGGGCGTCAACCGCTCCGCGCTGTCGAAAATCCGCCAGCGCCTGATGCAACTGGCGGCGCGCACCGAGCTTTTCACGCTGGCGGATTTTCCGCCGCCCGAGCCCGGGGGCAAGCGTACCTCCTGCCTGTATCGCCTGTCGGAAGACGCCGATCATCGCTTCGCCCTGTATGTCAACGCCGCGCAGGGCAGCTACGACACGCCGGCCCACAATCACACCACCTGGGCGGTAATCGTTGGCGTCAGCGGCGAGGAAGTCAACCGCTTCTATGACCGCACCCCGGAGCATGGCGTGCAGGAAAAAGGCGAGAGCCATGTGGTGTGCCAGGGCACCGGCGTGTCGTTCATGCCCGACGACCTGCATTCGATCCACATCAAGGCGCCACTGATCAACTTTCACATGTACGGGCTGGGGCTGGAGCAACTGGCGCGGCGCGAATACTACAAGCCGGCCGAAAACGTCTGGGCGGTGTTTCCGCCGCATACCGATATTCGCGAAGCGCGCATGGCGATGGCATGAGCAAATCGATCAGCGCGGCGGCGGTGCGCGAACGTCTGCTGGCAGGCACGGAGATGGCCCTGCTCGACGTGCGCGAGCAGGGCGTGCATTACCAGGGGCATCCGTTTTTCGCCTGTTCGCTGCCGCTGTCGCGGCTGGAACTGATGGCCGCCGACCTGGTGCCGCGGCGCGCGGTGCCGCTGGTGCTGCTCGATGGCGGCAGCGAAGGCCTGAGCGAACGCGCCGCTGCAAAGCTAGCCGCGCTTGGCTACAGCGATATCGCGATTCTTGACGGCGGCTGCGCCGGCTGGCGTGCTGCCGGTTTCGAGCTGTTTTCGGGCGTCAACGTGCCGTCCAAGGCCTTCGGGGAATTCATCGAGCGCCATTACGATACCCCGCGCGTGCCGCCGCACGAGATCCGCCAGATGATCGAGTCGGGCAGAAAGCTGGTGATTCTCGATTCGCGCCCCTACGACGAATTTCATCGCATGAATATTCCCGGTGGCATCGATGTCCCCGGGGCCGAGCTGGTGTACCGGGTGCACGACCTGGCGCCGGATCCGCAAACGCTGGTGGTGGTCAACTGCGCCGGCCGCACCCGCAGCATCATCGGCTGCCAGTCGCTGCGCAATGCCGGCATCGCCAACCCGGTGGTGGCGCTGAAGGATGGCACCATGGGTTGGGAACTGGCGGGTTACGAATGCGAGCGCGGCTCGACCCGCGAGGCGCCAGCGCCGAGCGCCGCAGGTGCCGCCCGCGCACGCGCCGCCGCTGACCAGGTGGCGCGACGCTTCGAGGTCAGGTTCGCCTCCCGCGCGCAGGTGCTGGACTGGCAGGCCGACAGCCAACGTACGCTGTACCTGCTGGACGTGCGCAGCCGCGCCGAATACGCGGCCGGACACATCGCCGGCGCACGCCATGCGCCCGGCGGGCAGCTGGTGCAGGCCACCGATGAATTCGTCGGCGTGCGCGGCGCGCGCATCGTGTTGATCGACCCGGCGCGGGTGCGCTCGGTGATGACCGCCTCCTGGCTCAACCAGTTGGGGCTGGACGATGTTTACGTGCTCGAACCTGAAGGGGCCGACGGGTTCGACCACTGGCAGCGGGCGAGCGGGCTGTGCAGCGCCGCGATGGCGGTGATCGATGCCTGGGACACCCTCACGCCGGCGCAACTGCAGGCCCGCTTGCAGGCCGGTGATACGCTGCTGCTGGACCTGGCGACGAGCCTCAAGTATCGCGCCGGCCACATTGAAGGCGCGGTGTGGGCGGTGCGGGCGCGACTGGCCGAGGCGCAAGCCAAATGCGCGCCGGCCGCGAGCGTGGTGCTGACCGCGGACAACGTGGCGCTGGCGCATCTGGCCGCGCCTGAAGCGGCCTTGTTGTGGCCGCAGGCAGCGGTGCGGGTGCTGGCTGGCGGCACTGCCGCCTGGACCGCGGCCGGCTTGCCGGTTGCTACCGGCATGACGCAAGTCACGACCACGCCAGACGACGTCTGGTACAAGCCCTACGACCATGAGCATGAAGGCGAGTACGAGAAACATGCGCGTGCCTACCTCGACTGGGAGGTGGCCTTGGTCGAGCAGATCCGCGGCGACCCGACGGTGCGCTTTCGCACCTACGCTTGAGGAAACACTGAATAAGTCCGTAGGTTGAGAAAACCGCTTTTGCAAGCGGTTCAGTTGAAACGAACTGCCGTTCGATCGCCTGCATGCCAGGGACTGGTTCGGCGTTTTCTCAAGAAGCAAGCCTGAATCAGCCTGCGGTTGGCGGGCTTGGTTCGGTGCGGGGTCGATTCCACCAGGCGATCGCGACTCCCGGGGAGCCGCGCCGAAGGTCAGCGTGCCGCACTTGTGTTTAGCGCGGCATGGCGATCAGCGTGCGGCCCATCGACTGGCCGGCGATCATGC
>CAYYFR010000436.1:0-2470 GCA_964470865.1 uncultured Burkholderiales bacterium
CTGCCGTGGCTGACCATCCGCGACAACGTCATGCTGCCGCTCAAGATCGTGCAGCCGTTTCGCGCCGAATACGGCGCCAAGAAGAAAACCGAGTTTACCGATCGGGTCGAAGCACTGCTCAGGAAGGTCGGGCTGGCGGGTTTCGGCGACAAGCGCCCCTGGCAGCTTTCCGGCGGCATGCTGCAGCGTGCCTCGCTGTGCCGTGCGCTGATCCACGAGCCGCGCCTCTTGCTGCTCGACGAACCGTTCGGCGCGCTCGACCAGTTCACCCGCGAGGAACTGTGGGCCATCATGCAGTCGCTCTGGATGGAATCGAAGCCGACGGTGATCCTGGTCACCCACGACCTGCGCGAGGCCTGCTACCTCGGCACCCGCATTTACATGATGAGTCCGCGGCCCGGCCGCATTCTCGAGGTGCGCGACATCGGCTTCCCGTTCCCGCGCAACCTCGAAATGACGTTCACGCCGGAGTTCGTCGACATCGTGCATCACCTGCGCATGCAGATTGCCGATGCGCGCGGTGTCTCCCTGGGGGCCGCATGAAGCGCTGCCTGCACCTACCCAGGCACGACCACGCCCGGGCCGATGAATCCGTCGGCATCGGGAGGCCGTCATGACCCTGGATGCCCGTACCCGGCAGCGCCTGCTGTCGCTTCTTTCGGTGATCATGCTGTTCGTGTTGTGGGAGCTCGTCTGCCGCGTCTTCAGCGTGAACGACCTGGTCATGCCCAAGCCCTCGCAGGTGTTCAGCGTGCTGTTGGCGCGCGCGCCGGCACTGATGCCGCATGCGATCCAGACCCTCTTCACCACGCTGGTGGGTTTCGGCCTGGGTGTGCTGGCGGGCATCCTGATCGGCGTGATGATCGGCTCCTCCAAGCTCGCCTACGACGTCGCCTACCCCCTGCTGGTGGGTTTCAACAGCATTCCCAAGGTGGCGGTGGTGCCGATTTTCGTGGTCTGGTTCGGCGCCGGCACCGTGCCCGCAATCCTGACCGCCATGACCATCAGCATGTTTCCGGTGGTGGTCAACGTGGCTACCGGGCTTGCCACCACCGAGCCTGAGCTGGAGGACGTGCTGCGCGCGCTCGGCGCCTCCAAGGGCGACATCCTGTGGAATGTCGGCCTGCCGCGCACCATGCCCTACCTGTTCGCGTCGCTCAAGATCGCGATCTCCCTCGCCTTCGTCGGCAGCGTGCTGTCTGAGACGGTGGCGGCCAACCGCGGTATCGGCAACGTGATGATGATCGCCTCCGGCAATTTCGACGTGCCGCTGGTGTTCGCCGGGCTTTTCATCCTGGCTTTCCTGGGCGTGGCGCTGTATGCGATCTTTTCCTTCATCGAGCACAGGGTCACCGGCTGGGCCCAGCGCAAGACCGATTTCACCATCACCTGATTTCCTAAAAAACCATGGAGCGCAACATGAAATCCCTGCATCGCATCACCACCGCACTTGGCCTTGCAATGGCCGTGACCTGCGGCGGCGCCATCGCCCAGGACGCGAAGATCAAGTTCACGCTCGACTGGAAGATCCAGGGCCTGCATGCCTGGTACTACTGGGCGCAGGACAAGGGCTACTTCAAGGCCGAGAAGCTGGACCTGGCAATCGACCAGGGCGAAGGCTCGGCCGCCACCGTCACGCGCATCATGTCGGGTGCCTACCAGGCCGGTGTAGGCGACATCAACGCCATCGTGCAGAACGCAGCCACCAAGCCGGGGGAGGCGCCGGTGATGGTGTACATGATGTTCAACCGCGCACCCTTCGCGCTGGTGACCAAGGCCGACAGCGCGATCAAGACGCTCAAGGACGTCGAAGGCAAGACGCTCGGCTCGCCGGCCGGCGGCGCCGCGCTCAAGGTATTCACCGCGCTGGCGAAGAAGAACGGCATAGACGAAAAGAAAATCACCTGGCTCAACATGGCCCCCAACCTGCAGGAACAAATGCTGCTGCAAGGGCAGGTGCAGGCCTCGGCGGTGTTCTCCGCCACCAGTTACATCAATCTGGCCGCACAGCGGGTCGATCCCGACAAGGATTTCCGCTGGTTCTACTACGCCGACTACGGGCTCGACCTCTACAGCAACGGCGTCATGGTATCGGCGCAGATGTTCAAGGAGCGGCCGCAGGCGGTGGCCGGACTGGTGCGTGCGATCAATCGGGCGGTCAAGGAATGCGCCGCCCAACCCGACGCCTGCATGGACAACCTCGTCAAGCATGAGCCTCTGATGAATCGGGAAATGGAAAAGCGCCGTCTGATCTACACCATGAAAAACCTGATGCTCACGCCCGAAGCGGCGGAAATCGGCATGGGCGACGTGAAGGACGACCGCCTGACGCGCGCGATCGGCCAGTTGAACGAAAGCTACGGCCTGCCGCGCACCCCGGCGCCGTCGGAAGTGTTCAACCGCTCGTTCCTGCCGGCCAAGGCCGAGCGCATGGTGAAGGGTTCGTTCTAGCGGTTTGGCAGCGGAACGG
>CAYYFR010000437.1:0-2451 GCA_964470865.1 uncultured Burkholderiales bacterium
ATCGGACGCAATCAATCCGCAAGCGCAACCCATGCCGGACCATGAGTTCGGTAAGCGCGTCGCGTGGCAGGGCAACAGACGACAAGGCTCGCTCGCCGGGGGCGACTCGTGCCTGTAGCTACCCGAGCGGCAAACTTCCGCCGGCCAGGTGGCCACAGGCACACACAATGGGCATGCCGGGGCGGGGTTTCAACGGCTTGTCAGGCGTCTGCGGCGCCAAATCAACGATTGACCCACACGGATATGGCCGGACTACTCCAACAATGGCGTTGAAATTCCTATCCTTGGGTTACCCCAGGCTGCTCGCCAGCAACTGGTTCGGCGTGATCGCGCCGGGCGGCACCCCGAAGGACATCATCGACCGGATTCAACGTGAAATCGCCATCATTGCCCGCAAAAAAGAATTCATCGAGCGGATCGAAAAAGGCGGCTACCGGCCGTTCATCACCACGTCCGATGAGATGCGCAAGCGGATGCGCAGCGAGAGCGCGGCTTGGGCGGCGATTGTGAAGGCGGCGCATATCCGGCCGGAGTAGTTGTCGGGCGCTACAGCCCGTGATTGACTTCGCACTGCTATGTCTGCCATGCTTTCCTTACCATTCGTAAGGAAAGAAATCAAGAAACCCCGATGCCCACCGCCACCCTCACCAGCAAAGGCCAGATCACGCTCCCGCAACCGGTGCGCATCGCGCTCGGACTGGAGGCTGGTGACAAGATCGATTTCGTCGCTGAAGCGGATGGCGGTTTTCGCGTGTTCGCTGTGCGCGGCGACGTGCGCGAATTGCGCGGACGCTTCGCCGGCCGGGTGGCGCGTGCGGTCAGTATCGAGGAGATGAATGCCGCCATCGAAGCGGAAGCCGCGTCGCGCCACTTGCCGCAGCGTGTACTTCGGGCAGCCGAGCCGCCGGCGCGCTACCTAACCACGCGGCCCGGCAAACAGGCAACCAATCGGTCAGCCAAGCGGCGCGGTACAGCGTGACCGGTCTGGATTCGAACGTCCTGCTCCGCTATCTGACGCAGGATGATGCGGCTCAGGCTGCACGCGCAACGCGTTTAATTGAGCGCGAGTTGTCGGAGCGTGCGCCCGGCTTCGTCAGTCTGGTGGTGCTGGTGGAAACCTGTTGGGTGCTCGAGCGCATCTACGGCGTGACACCGGCCGAGATCAGCACCACGGTGCGCGATCTTCTCGACACGCGGCAGCTCACCATCGAGCGGCGTGCCGCCGTGGCGCGCGCACTTGAGCGCACCGGCGCTCGCAACTTTGCCGACGCGCTGATCGCCGATGTCGCGCTGGACGCAGGTTGCTCGCGCGTGGTGACCTTTGATCGCAAGGCAGCGCGCTTTGGGATGATGCTGCTCGCCTAGCTGCGGGCCCGTGGGCCGCCGCTGTGGGAGATGCCGGGCAGCGACCCGGCCGAGGGCGATCCACGCGCGCAACCCATACCGGACTACAAGTTCGATCAGCGCATTGCGTGGTAGGGCAACAGACGACAAGACTGGCTCGTCGGGGCGACTCGTGCCTGTGGCCACCCGAGCGGCAAACTTCCGCCGCCCAGGTGGCCACAGGCACACACAATGGGCAGGCGCACGATGGCCCAGTCTTTGAGAGACGTCACTGGCACAAAACGATCGGCACCATCAAACGCTTTTTGCATCTCGGCGTTGAAGCGGTAGTCGTAGAAGCACTTCAACATCTGGTCGCGCAATTTCGGTTCGAGATCGTGCGCAAAAGCGCACCGCCACGCAATCGCGCCGCTACCTTCCGCGCAGACGGCGCGATGGCCTATTTCAAGGCGGTGGGCGAGGCCAAATTGCGGCGTGCCCTGGCGCTAGTACGCTTCCGAGCGGTGCGCTAGCTCAACTACTTCAACAACAAAACTTTATCGACGATGGCGCATTGCAAGCGCCAATCGCCAACGCGATATTTCCACAGGCCTTTTAGATTGCCGTGCAGCGCTTCGCCGATGGAGCGCGGGTCTGCAAGACGTTCGATGCGATCAACCAGTTTGCCGATCTGCTGCTGCACCGGCCTGTCGAGCTAGTCAAGCTGCCGCTTTGCCGACTTGGTAAAAATGACTTTATAGGCCAAGGTCTTTTTTTACCTGTGACCAGGGGATGCAGTCTTCTGGCTTGATGGGGCCGCGCTTTTCCATCCGCTCGACAAACCGCTTATCGGCCTGCGCCTCGCGCCAATCGTCCAGCACGTGCTGGAGGAACTTCGCCGGGGTCTTGCGCGCGGCCTTTGCGCCCTTGACCACAGCATCAACGATGACCGGCTCCAGGAGGAGGTACGCGGATCCGTCGTTATTGAGTTTTAACGCTTTGTACTGGTCGCCACCCAAGCGCATGACAGCCCCGATCTGCAATGCGAGAGGCTGACTATACTGTTCAGGCAGCGCGCTTTGTCATCGAATCACGCCGGTCGCCACCGTGGCCCGGTTGATCAAGTCT
>CAYYFR010000438.1:0-2417 GCA_964470865.1 uncultured Burkholderiales bacterium
CTACGGCGCTGCGAGCGTCGCGGCGCCTCGACCGGGCTCGTCCAGCAAACGGTTCAGATCGTGGCTTTGCACGATCCAGGCTTGGTCGTTGGGCGCCTGGGTCAGGTTTGGCTGGTTTCCACATGCAATTTCAATCCCAGCGCTCCGATGACTTTGAGAATGGTGTCGAAGCTCGGGCTACGTTCGCCGGAAAGCGCCTTGTAAAGGCTCTCGCGGGACAGGCCGGCGTCTCGCGCGACCTGAGCCATCCCCTTGGCGCGCGCAATATCACCTAGCGCTTTGGCAACGAACGCAGCGTCTCCATCGGCTTCTTCAAGGCAGGCTTCAAGATAAGCCGCCATTTCTTGAGGAGTTCTGAGATGTTCGGCGACGTCGTAGCGGGTTGTAACGGTTTTGCCCATGGTGTTTACTCCGAAAGATTGCGTGCGAGTCGCAAGGCGGCCTTGATGTCCCTGGATTGAGTGGCCTTGTCTCCACCAGCCAGCAGAATGATCAACTCGCGCCCCGCTTCTTGAAATACACCCGGTAACCGGGGCAATAGTCGATTCGCAGTTCCGTGACGCCTTCACCAACCGGCTCGACATCTCCGGGATTTCAGGCAACCAGTCGTTCAATTCTTGCCTGAACGCGCGCTCTCGCCCTAAGGTCTCGCAGGCCGTCAAGCCATTGAACGAAGAGGGCGGTTTTGCGCAATTCGATCATGCATTGACTGTATCCTCCTGGCTACACATTGTCAATGCCATGCTCGTCCTGTCGAGACGCCTGACGAAGCATGATCGAAGCCGCAAGCGCATACGTCCAGAAGACTGGATTCTCGAGGCTCAGTGTTGTGGGCACCCGGCTATTGCTTGGGGTGAAAGTAGGGCGCTGGCGGTGTGCGGTCCAGCGTTCGATGTATGCGGGCGACGACGGCAGGATGCCAGGCCCGGGCTGGCGAAAATGTACCGCGTACCGCGACCGGACCCGGTGGCCTGCCGTCATCGCTTCGCTAGAGCGAGAGCTTCGACGGCAGTCGGAGCCAATGACGGCGTCGCCGGGATTTCTGGTGACCCTACTTCGGGCGGTGAAGGGCGCAGAGCTTGTTGCCGTCTGGATCCCGTACATACGCCAGGTGCATCGCGCCCAGTTTGCCTTCCCGCAGACCGGGCGCTTCTTCGATTGAGACCCCGCCATGTGCAACGGCAACGTCATGGAACTGGCGAACTTGCTCAGGCGAATTGCACTTGAAGCCAATGGTTCCGCCGTTGGCGAACGTGGCGGTCTCACCATTGATGGGTTCGCTCACGCAGAAAGTTCCACCGTCGTGTCGATAGAAGAGGCGGGCGTGGCCGGTGCCAGCGCTGTTTCTATGCGGTTCTCCGACCCCCAGTACTCCGAGCACGGCATCGTAAAACCGCTTCGAACGCTCGATGTTGTTTGATCCGATCATCACGTGACTGAACATTTATGTCTCCTTGGATTTCCACATTTGGATAGTGGTGGTCAACTGGTTGCTTACGGCTCGTTGCAGGGCACGTTCGCGAGCTTCAACCGCTGGCGACAGGACGGCCGGAGTCTTTCCCGCTTTCATTTGCCGCACGGACTCAAGTAACCCGGCGGCAAGATCGCGCGTGGCTTCATGGACCCGAAGTTGTTTGTCGCTCAGTGGTTTGGTTTTCGAGGGCACGCCGAATCTCCTTTAGCTTTGCGCCAGTGATGTTGTCAGTCCTGGACTTCTCGAAATTTGAAAGCTGTGCGGCTGGACGCCGCAGGCGGCCAGTGCGAACGAGCGCAGGGTTGGGCCTACCGGTGCTGGAGAAACTCGTCGATAGTGAGACCGATGTCTTTGGCGATCTGCCGGAGTAGCGTAAGTGCGATATCGCGCCCTTGATGGAAGGCTACCGTCGTGCTCTTTCCCTTGACGTTGCGGAACTGTTTGTGGGAACCACGTTGCCGTACCTCCGCGAACCCCAACCTCAGCAGAATTGCGACAACCTCCGCCGGTTTGAGTAGCGGGATGTTCCCTATCGATCAGGCGACTACGACCGTCTGGATACCCATGAACTCAGAGTCAAGCTCGGGTTCCCCGTCTTCGAGCAGCATTTCCACGACCTCACGAAGATTCGCATTCAGTTCGTCGAGGCTGGCTCCTTGCGAGTGCGCTCCCGAGAACCCTGGCACGTACCCGACGAAGAGACCCGTCTTCGGGTCACGCTCGATCACTGCTGAGAAGTTCCGCATTCGTCCACCTCGTCTGTTGAGCACACAGTATCAATTCTACTTCCGTGACCTGAATTGTTGCGCGGACCGTCCCGATCACGGCTGAGGCCCAACGATCAAGTTGAACGGCGCGCAGCGCTTTTGACGCGTCCGCTTGAACGCTGGCGGTGATGAAGATTGTGCGCATGCGAATCGCGGCGTCGTTTGCCGGGGGCCTG
>CAYYFR010000439.1:0-2413 GCA_964470865.1 uncultured Burkholderiales bacterium
GCCAACAGCATGGCGTGGCGTGCCAGCGCAATCGCCAGCCATGCTGTTGGCCTCCCGCAATTCGGCGTCAACATCGCGGCGCCGGCCATGCTGCGCTTCTGGCGCATGGGGGCGCGGACGGTTGGCGCCACGGGCGCCGCGCCGGCATCACCTTTGCAGATGCGCTTGACGGCCCGATGGATCAAGTCGATCAGGAGTTGGTCATCGGGTGTGCGTTCATGCCGCTGCTGATGGATGCCGTCGTTGAGGTCCGGCCGCAACACCGGGCGTACATAGACCTGCCGCAGCATCGGGGTACCGGCCGCGTCCAGTTCGCCATGCGCGATCAGCGACGCCATCGCGGTGCCATGTACCCGGTCCTTGGCCTCGTAGCCCGCCTCAAAACCGTCAGGGTCGTCGATGAGGAGGCGGCCGTCCAGCCAAGCGTGATTGGCAAGTGGCAGACCGTCGAGCAGTGCCACCACCGGCGGACCAAGCGGCGCCAGCGCCGGCGGTGGTTGGTCGACGATTTCCGCTTCGTTCATTCCAGCGACCAGGGACTGCGACCGCGGACGAAAGTACATGATTCGGTCCGAGGCCAGCAATGCCGGCACGTCACCCGCCAAGATCGCTTCGATGGCGGCGGCAGGCAATTCCACCAGCAGGCCGTGATAGGCAATTTCCGGGATTAGGGCGCTGCTGAGAGTGCTTCCGCCCAGCGATTGCACCAGGGTCAACACTTCCCGGCGCGCGGCAAGGTTCTTTGGCTCAGAAGCGTAGTACCAAGCCTCGATCTCGAAGCGCACCAATGGCATGCCGCTTTCGAGGTCGTCGCGCCAGTAGTGCTGGACATCCGCACCCGCGCGGTCGGTCGCGTCCCAGGTTCGAATGGTCCGCAGCTGCTTGAACAGGTTGCGGAACGGTGCAAGGCCGGAGTCGAACTTGGCATCCGGGTCTTGTTGGTACCGATTCCAAAGTGCGAGCAGCTGATTGAGCGCTTCCTGATTCGTGCCCAGCAAATACATGCGACCCAGAACCTGCTTTTGCCTGTCCTTCTCGACGAAAAAGTCCTCGTCAGGGTCGAACAGCTCGTCGGCCTTTTCCGCCAACCACTCCAGCCCCTCAACTTTCGCAACCGCTTTGGCAAAGTTCTGCAGGCTGCCGGCCACTTCAAGAACAAGTACAAGTTCAGGATTTTCGAGCGGTGCGGCGGCCTGAAGCCGCAGGCGTTTGGCCTCGAAGGTTTGTTGCAGTGTCGCGAACTGCGGTGCGATGCGGGCTCGCTGGCGCGCAGGCGGCGGAACGTTGACCCGGCCACCGCCGCCGCCAAGTCTCTCGCGCTCGGCCTGATCGGGCGCCGGAAACAGCAGAAGCGGAAGCGCTTCGTTCGCCATTCTTCGTGGCTATCGGCGGCCGCTACTGCTCAAGGGTAAAGCGACCCTGCCACTGCTTGACCCGCTCGCCGATGATGCGTTTCAAGTTTGCGTCGGGAAGGGCAAGCACATATCGGCGCTGGATGTCTTCGCAAAACTGCTCAAGATCCGAAAAGCTGGTCGCAGGGAGTTTCGCGGCAAGCGACTTCGGCAAAACGCCGAGCGGCGCTCCAAGACGCTTCTCCAGTCTTGCAAACCATTCTTCCTTTTGTGCAACCGTGGGTGCCGGCAATGAAAGCCGCAACTGGAACCGGCGCCACACCGCACGATCCAGTAGCTCGGCGTGATTGGTCGCGGTGACAACGACCACGTGGCTCGGCAGGGCGTCGATCTGCAGCAGCAGGGAACTGACGACGCGCTTGATTTCGCCGGTTTCGTGCGTGTCGCCGCGCTCCTTGCCGAGCGTGTCGAACTCGTCGAAAAACAGGACGCACTGATGCGTGCGCACGAAATCGAACAGGCGCTTGAGGCGCCCGCTGGTTTCACCAAGGAAGCTGCCGATCACCGCTTCATAGCGGACCACGAATAGCGGGACCATCAGTTCGGTCGCGATCGCCTCCGCCAACGAGGTCTTGCCGTTTCCAGGCGCGCCGGACAACAGCACGCGATGCCGCGGCTCGACGCCGTAAGACCGCAGAAGGTCCTTGCGGTGTTGCTCCTCGACCAGTTCCCTGCAAGCGGCGACCACATCGCCATCGAGCAACAACGAATCGAGGCTGCGCTTCGGTTCCACTTCGTACAGCAAGCCACCATGGCCGCCGTCGAAGGAACGCACCACCTCGGAGGGGCGCGACAGCGGCTTCGGAGAGACGAGGTTTTCAACCAGCCGGTCGGCAAGCTGAAAGTGCTGCTTCGCCCGCTCCTCGGCGACCATCGCTTCGACGGTTGTCCGCAGGAGTTGCTGATCTCCCTGGCTACCCGCCTTTACCAAGCTAACGAGAAGGTCTAGCGGATTGCGCCCCGTCGCCCGTACACCGCATCGGAAATGTCGACACGCTCGC
>CAYYFR010000440.1:0-2400 GCA_964470865.1 uncultured Burkholderiales bacterium
GGCTTGGTCCCGTGCGTCGCCGCAAATCATGAACCCGAATTCGTCGCCGGACAGGCGTGCCAGCGCGCAATCGGCCGGCAGGCTTGCCTGCAGCCGGTTGGCCATGGTGCGCAGGACCAGATCGCCGGCGCTGTGGCCGAGCGCGTCGTTGATCAGGCGAAACCGGTTGAGGTCGATCATGCAGACCGCGAAGCCTGTATGCGGGGCGCTGGCGATCTGCGCGCCGATGCGTTCGATCAGGGCGTAGCGGCTCATCAAGCCGGTCAGGGCGTCGCGTTCGGCCACCTCGCGCAGGCGTGCGATCCAGGATTCACGCCGCACCCGTTGTGCCAGCAGCGCACCGATCAACTCGCTCAAACCCGGCAACTGCGCGTCGAAACGGCGCGCGCTGCGGCTGAGGAACTGCAAGACGCCGGCGCACTGGGTGCCGCCGGGCAGAATCGGAAAGGTATAGGCCGCGCGCAAGCCCGCGCCGGCAGCCGCAGCGCGTTCGGCGAAGCGCGTGTCCTGCCCGACATTCTCCGCCCAGGTGGCCTGGCCACTGGCGAGCACGGCGCCGACCATGCCCTCGCCGACGCCGACCTCGCGACCCCGCATCCTGCCCGCCACGGCATCAAGTGCCGGGTCGGGGCGCGACCAGACCGCCAGGCAACGCATGCGCTCGCCGCCGGCGCTGGTCAGCCAGCATGACCCGATGTCCCAGCCCAGACCAACACAGACGCTTTGCAACACCCATTCGTAAGCCGCCTGCGAATCGACGTCCTGCAGCAGCGCTTCGCTCACCTTGAGCGCGATATCGCGGCGCATCGCGTCGCGGCGCGCCTCGGTGGTGTCGATGATCAGACCGTACAGGTCGAGCGCATTGCCGTCCTGAGTGTTGCGCACGACGATGCGCAGCCAGCGCGTTCCGGAAGCCGGCGTTTCGACCGCGATTTCCTCATCCACCTGTTCACCGCTGTCGGCGAGCCGGCGAATCGCGTCGCCGATGCGATCGCAGTCGGCACTGCTGGCACAGGCCAGGGCCTGGTCGAGATGGGCGCTTGTGAGTTCCACGCCCAGCAGCGCGCGCGCCGAGCGCGAGAGCAGGAAGCGGTCCTGATGATCGATCTTGAAATGCCCGAACGAGGCGATCGCTTCGGATGACGAGAGCTGCTGTTCGAGCGAGCGCAGACGCCTGCTGGTTTGCGCCAGCATGATTTCGAGGCGATCGGAACGTGCCAGCAACTCGGAGGTCTCCATGCCGTGGTTGGCGGCGAGCCCGGAGAGCGGCGGAAACTCGGTTTGGCTCATCGGTTTTGGGGCTGCCTGCGCCCGGCTTGTTGCAGCGCTAACGGCACAGGCAATCAGGGATTCGCTTGAAGTCGGTAGGGCCGATACTTGTAGCACATGAATGTTGCAGCAAGTATTGAGGAATGGGCCTGAAATCCGGCTGTTATGTGACTTTGTTCACATTTGATACAAGAATCGGCGCCAAGCAGCGCGCTGCGGCGGCCTTTGTTTGGCCCGAACCATGCGAGCGCGGCGGTTCGATAGCTTCCCGAATCCGCCAGGCGGCTAGCGCTTTCTCTCAAGCGCCACGCCTGCGACTTTCGACGCTCGGCTGCCGGCCACCGGCTGCGCCCGGCCCATCTGCGCGAGCTTGTGACGTGCTGCAGGTTCACCTTCGCGCGCGGCCTGGGCATACAACTCGCGTGCCCGTGCCGGATTGCGCGGCACGCCGCGACCCGATTCATACAGCTCACCCAGTGAAATCTTGGCGTACGAATTGCCGCCTTTGGACGAGGCCGTGAACAGGCGGATTGCCTCGACATACTCGGTCTCGCCATTGGCGCCGTCGCGCATCAGTTTGCCCAGGCGGTGCTGCGCATCCCAGTGGCCTTGGGCCGCCGCCAGCGAATACCAGTCGACTGCGGTGTGGGCACTTCTCGCAACACCGGTACCGGTCTCGAAAAGCGCACCCAGCCGCGTCTGCGCTGGAGCGAAGCCCTGCAGGGCGGCGATCTCGTAGAGTGTGGCGGCACGCGCCGGGTCTTTCGCTACGCCAAGGCCCTGCTCGTGCATTTCGCCCAGTTGGGTGGCGGCCAGCGGATGCTGGCGTACCAGCGCCAGGTTGAACCATTGCAGAGCCTCTTCCGGTGCGGCCTTGACGCCGTCGCCGCGCAGGTATTGCAGCCCCAGCACATACTGCGCTTCGGTGTGCCCGCTCGCGGCGGCATCGGTGAATTCGCGCAGCGCCTGGGCACCGTAGCGCTTCGACTTGGCCTGCATGCCGCGCAGGAAGGCAGCGTCTCCCGGCTTTGATTCAGTCGCTGCCGACGTCGGCGTGTCGCGCACTGCAGGCGCCGGCGCCTGCGACGGCGCAGCGACGCAGGCCAGGACGCAGGCGATGGTCAGCAGCGC
>CAYYFR010000441.1:0-2388 GCA_964470865.1 uncultured Burkholderiales bacterium
ATGCGAATGTCATTTCTGTCTGCTGTGGCTTGAATACGCTCGTCCCGAACGAAGGCAGTGCACGATTCAACGTCATCAAGCGGCAGCCAGGCTGCACGGCCTGTGCATGGAGCAGGCGATCGAACGGGTCGCCTTGCGCCTGACGCAGCTCATAGGAGAGCAGAATCGACTCCAGATCAAGCACCCGCGTGCGAAACCCGTCGCGCATTAAACGTATCGCGCACCTATTCGACCGCCGCCTGCGTCAGTTCGCGTCCGCGTTGCCTTTGCCTGAAGCGTCGTTGGCGCTCTGCGTTTGAAACCGGCGCATGGCGCGCTGTTGCGGGGCCACGCGGCAGGGCCGCGCGCGCCCATGGCTGCCCGGCGATACTCGCACGTGCGACCCCGTCGAATACGGCGTAGGCAAGCGCACCCAGCACCCATCGCGCCCGCGCCCGCGCGCTTGCGACGCCAACCGGCGTGACGACCATCACTTTCTGCCAATCCCCAGGTTCGCAAATAATGCATTCATCACCCGGCGCACCCGCTAGCCGCATGACGATTTCGCGATTCACCCAGCGACCGACAGCTTTGCATTCGACCCCTGCGCTCTGGCATAGGGCGACCAGAGGAATGCCACGTTCGGCGATCACCCCTTGATACTTGATGGGCGGGAAAAAAACCGGTAATGTCATAATTTCGTTATAATAACAGAATAAAAAATATTTCTCCCCTAAAGCCTTACTTGGTTTTTGGTTCTGCCCATCCTTTTCAGTCCCCCGTTTTGCTTACTAATTGGTTCTTGATGGACGCCGCCCTTTTTGCCAAGCTGCTCCCCTTGTGTCATGAAATCGGCAGACTCTACGAGCCGGGGTTGGTCTACATCGGTGGTATCGCGGTGTATTTGCATGCGGTGAATGCAGAAGGCGTGCGCGAGCTGTCGGAAGCCACGCAGGATGCGGATTTCTATATTTCGGTCGCCGGTTTTTCCGATCTGCGCGATATCGAAGAGTTGAGCGCCAATTCGCGCCTGAGCAAACATGAATTCCGCAAAGGCGGCTTCTCGTTTGCCGCATACACCGAACGTCATTCGAAATTGCCGGTTCCTTACGCCAATGTGGCGGCGTATGCGCAGGGCTACGATGGAATGCTGGTGGCCGCGCCCGAGCACCTGATCGTGCTCAAACTTGAAGCGGCGATCAATCGCGGCGACAGTGAGCACGGGCGCAAAGATGTGAAGGACATCATTCGCCTGTTGCTGGTGGCCGCGCACTCGGAAAAGACCGGCAAGCCGTTCGATACGAACGAGGCTTGCGCGTTCATGCGGCAAGCCCATTTCGAGATGCTTGTCGAGGTGATGAAAAGTCCGGAATTCGCCGGGCTCGCGCTAGGCAACGCGCAGTCGGCGAAGAGGATGCGTGCCACTTGCGCGGGCGTGATGAGCAAGATCGAGGCGGTGTTCGCCGCATCATGACGGGTTTTGGATCGGCGCGTGGCGCTGTTCCGGGACTCAAGTTGAGGGTGTGTGAGGTGAGTCAACTTCGCCCCGAATCGGACCGAGGGGGTCGCTACAAGCTCGGCAATGCGGGCCGGAGACGCCTTGCATTGCGACTTGAATCAGGCTTCGATCAATCCTCTGCGCAGCGCGTCGATCAGTTGACGTTCATGGGTTTGCAATGCGCTTTCATCCACATGGCGCCAGTTGCGCTCGTAAATGTCGATGGCCTCGGTCGGTGTCAAGGTCTCGGCACCATGCACCTGCCAGGCAAGTGCCTTGAGTTGCGGATAGTCCGCCAGCCGAACCTGTGCCGGAATCCAGCCGGCCCGGTCGGTGTGCATGTCATCGCGCACAGGGGCCTGCCGGGCCGGGTCGACAAGACCTAACTCCAGATTCAATGCGGCCAAGACGTTCATGTATGCGCCGATGGTGACCGCTGGCGCGCCTTTTTCGATCCGATGCAGGGTCACACGCGACAGGCCCGCAGCCTCTGCAACGGTGGTGGCGTTGATCCGCAGCTTTTTGCGGCGCAAGCGAATCCGCTGGCCCAACTCGATGAGCCGGGCTAAAGTTGCGTTTGGGGCAAATGGCGATGTCGCTGGCATAATGATTCTCATTATATACAAATACATAATATTGTAAATAATGAGAAACGAGTTTTCGTCTTACGGCCAGTATTTTGCTGCCGCAGAATCCGGCAAAGGGTCCGCATTTGGCGGCATTTGTCGACGGCAACTTGTGCGCCGTCATCCCGATTGCAACCGTTCTGGCTGGCAATCAGCGCACTTGGCGGCAGCCTGCTTCGGAGTTGTTATCTCGCGCCCCTATGGAGCCATTTGAATCGCGGCTTAATGGGGCCACCCGAATCGCGGCCTGATGGAGCCAGGTAGAAGGCACGAATAGAGGGAATC
>CAYYFR010000442.1:0-2371 GCA_964470865.1 uncultured Burkholderiales bacterium
ACCGCCTGATCGAACTGGTGGACGGACGCATCGAGCGGGACGTGCCGATCACAGCGACCGCGGCGACCGGCGCGGCGCCTTGACAGGGCCGGACAAGGCGCGTTGGGGGCAGGACGCGGTGCCGAGCATGCAGCCACCCTGAACGCCAGCATTGCGCATGCGCAGCCGATGGTGTGCAAAGAACTCACGCGCAGCGACGGCAGGACCGTTGCGGAGATGCTCCGCCGGTAACGGGCTTGCCGTGCTTGGAAGTTCGCGCTGGCGAGCCCCGACACAGGCGCGGGGTTCCGATGTAACCTTACAGGCAAGAGTGGGCACGTTGCGGGCGTTGTTGGCCTCCGGCAGTGCCGCTTGCTCGTAGGTCAGTTCGCGCACCGCGCCACGGAACATCGGGTACGAATACGCGGTTTACCTCGCCGCGGCGGCGTCCGACCAATTCAACGGCCCGATCATCCATGTAGATGGCGGCTGTCGGTGCTCCAGACTGCTGGCGCGGCTGCACATTGAAAAGTACAGACGAGCAGCGCACCCTGGCTGGAGAACTGCTTTCCCGCTCAGCGAGCGAACCAATGTCCCTTGCTGACCAGCTTTGCGCGATGTCTTGCTGCATCCGCATGGCTCACCAGCGTTGCCGCTGTCTCACCGTCTTGCGGATATACCGCGATGCCGATAGAGACCCTGACGTCCGCCGATCGAGCAGAAACGTTGCCATTGACCGCGACGGACGAGGACAGGACTTGAATTATTTCCTTTGCGACGTCGGTGGCGTCCGCCTCGCTCGTTAGCTCGGTTCGCAAATAGAGGAACTCGCGATTGCCGTGCCGCATCAAGGTATCGTCGTCGCGCTTCATGTTTTCGAGTTTGTCCACAACCGACAGCAAGACCTTGTCGCTCAATACGTCATCTTGTTTGTTACCGGGTTCTTGACGCTCAGGCAGATCAATGAACAGCACGGCAAGTGTCCTGCTGTTTAGCTTTGCCTGCGCAAGCGCCTGATCGAGGCGATCATCGAACAGCCCCCGATTGGGCAAGGAAGTCAAAGGATCGTAGAGCGCAGCATGGCGAGCCGCTTTCTCCTGCTGCTTAACGTCGATCAGCTCCTTTTCAAGCACCACCCTCTCTTTCACTTCAGCTTTCAAAGCCTGGTTGACGCTCTTCAAATCCTCGACAGCTTCTTCCACCATGCCTTCGACCAATTCGCTCTTTTGGAGTACATCTCCTACACCGGATCGAACGGGCCCACTGCCAATTTCCTTCTTGAGATCTGAATTGACGGTTGCCAAGTCTTCCGCAACTTGCTCGACGTGTAACTTGATCTGCTCGCTTTGATCCAAGACACGGATCAATGACAGCGCGGCTGCACTGCCCTTTAGTGCCTTCGAGTCCTGCGGGGATAATCTCAGTTGCTCGATAAGGCGATTGATGACATCCGACTGTTCGTCGCCTTGTGGAATGTCGGGGTCCGGGCCAGTTTGAATCTCGGTGACCAGGGCATCGGGCAGCAGGCGCTCGAATTCGGCTGTGACCACCGCGTAACACTCACAGGATGCTTTCTCCAGTTTCGGTCGATCAAGCACTTCGATGATTCCTCGACTGTACTCGATCGCCCTTGAGGACTGAAGCTTCAGCGCCGCCGCCGTGACGGTCTCGCGTCGTACCCCAAGCATGCTACTGATCAATTCCTGCGTCATCTTCAATTGACTGGACGGCAGACGATCGAGGCTCATCAGCACCAGGCGGCACAGTTGCTGACTGACCGAATGATGGCGGTAGCACACTGCGGTCTGGGACATTTGCGTGAGCAGAGTCTGCGTATAGCGAAGTAACAGGTGTTGCAACGCTCCTGCGCGACTGAATTCAGCTTTGAGCACCGCCCCTTTGAGACGGCATGCGAAGCCAGCGCTTTGGACTACCGCCCGGTTCGGTGCAGTGCGGCTGTCAGAAATTAGCGGTAGTCCAACCATGCCCTCCTTGCCGATCATGGCGATTTCTGCCGATGCGCCGCTCTCGGTGACGAACATCAAGGAAATGATCGAATCGATGGGAAAGTAAACGTGATTCTGGACCTCGCCAGACTCGTACAGCATGTCGCCCAGCTTCATCGGCACAAGTTCCATGCTTGAGAACACGCGCGCACGCGCCGACGCCGGCAAGGCACGGAGTAACCGGTTCTGAATTTGCGTTATTTCGGGCGGGCTGATCATGGGCGCTTCCGGCTCTTGAAACGGGTTCATTGGCACTGTAGAGGCGCGCCAAGAGTTGGGTGTAAATGGACTTGTCCGGCTTAGTCAGTCGCGTCCGGCGCGGCTCCAGGCGGCTAGCGCGGCCGCGCGGCCGCCGCGTAAAGCGGCATCACCACCGGCAGCAGGGA
>CAYYFR010000443.1:0-2357 GCA_964470865.1 uncultured Burkholderiales bacterium
TTCGACAAATATTTCCCCGCCATCGCCGCCACCTGTTCCGCAACCAGCTTTCGCAAGCCCGCCGGCCCCAGCACTTCGCAGTGCTCGCCATGTTTGAGAATATCCATGATCAGTTCGCGATGGTCGGCGTAGGGAATGCGCAGCAGGTAACTGCCATCACTACGCCATTCTCCCTTTTGCTCCGGGTGCCACTTTTCATAGGCGACCCAGCGGGCGCGTTCTGGCGTGAACAGCAACCGTGCCCGTTTGACACTGCGGCCGGAAAAGATTCCGTAGCCCGGCGCAAACAGGGCATCGAGCTTGGCGTCCGGCACTTCCTTTGCTTTTGTGTCGAGCAGATGCGCTTCGCGAATCGCATCCAGGGCAAAATTTCGCAGGCTTTTGCGCAAATGGCACCACGCATCCAGATACCAGTTGCCGCGGTAATGCACCATGCGCAACGGCGACACTTCGCGCTCGGTCGTTTGGCCGCTGCCGCGCGCCATGTAGCGCAGGGCCAGGCGCCTGCGCTGCACCAGCGCTGTGCCGACGCGCTGGAAATGGGTAGGTTGCACCGCTCGCTGGGCCAGACCGATGATGCGCACGCGTTGCCGCAGTTGCGCGGCTTCGGCTTCTTTTGCGCCTTGTTGCCGGCCCGGTTTGCCGCCTTCGAGTAATTCGTTCAAGCGCTTCATCAGCGGCGCCACATGGGGTGTCAGCACACCGCCTGCATCGAGGCTTGCGAGCAAATGCTGCATCGTCAAGAGCGCGTGGATCTCAGCGGACGAGAACCACAAACCGGGGAGCTGGTGCGCTTGTCCGGCTTGATGCGTGTCTTCCGCCATCCGGTATCCACCTGCTTCCCGGTCCCAGGCAATCGGCGCGTGCATGCGGCTGCGCAGGTATTCCAGATCGCGTTTGAGGGTGGAGCGTGAGACTTCGAGTTCCGCTTGCAGCGCGGCAAAGCTGACGGCTTTGCCGGCCCGCAGCAACTCTTCGATCTTGTAGAAGCGCTCGGTTCGATCCATGCTTCACCTCCAAATCTGCTCGGCTGCGTGTTTGTTGTGGAACACAAGCCTCGCCATGCCACCAACACCCACGGCACAAGCCGCAACACGCGCCCTCACTCCCCCTTGATGTTGCGCTCCTTGATGAGCTTCACCCAGCGCACTTCCTCCTTGCCCATGAAGTCCTTGAATTCGGCCTGGGTGGAGGCGCGGATTTCAACCCCCTGCGGCTTGAAGCGCTCGATCATGTCGGGATCGGCCGCCACCTTGGCGATGGCCTTTTCGAGCTTGTCGACGATCGCCCGGGGCGTGCCGGCCGGCACCACCATGCCTTGCCAGAAGGTGACTACGAAGTCCTTCATGCCACTGGCTTCGGCCACCGTGGGAATGTCGGGAAAGGCGGGCGAGCGCACCGCGCTGGTGATCGCAATGGCGCGCGTCTTGCCGGTCGCCAGAATCGGCCTGGCCTCGAGCGCTGCCGAAAACATCATCTGTGCCTGGCCGCCGGCCACGTCCTGCCCGGCCTGCGCGCCGCCCTTGTAGGGCACGTGCGTCATGTCGAGGCCCGCAGCGAGCTTGAGCATCTCGGCGATCAGGTGGTTGGTGGCGCCGATACCGGAGCTGGCGATGTTGAATTTGCCCGGATTGGCCTTGACGTGGGCGACAAGCTCGCTCATGTTCTTCGCCGGGAACGCGGCGTTGACATGCAGGATGAATGGCGTGAACGACATCAGGGACACCAGCTCGAAGCTCTTGTTGGGGTCGTATTGCACCTGCCCCGTGAGCGTCGGGTTGATCACCAGCGAAGTGCCGCCGGCATAGATGGTGTAGCCGTCGGCCGGCGCCTTGGCGACGTAGTTCGAGGCCACCGTAGTGCCGGCACCCGCGCGGTTGTCGATCAGCATCGGTTTGCCGAATTCGACCGCGAGCTTGTTGGCATAGATGCGCGCCACCGCATCGTTGACGCCGCCCGGGGGATACGGCACCACCATGGTGACCGGCTTTTGCGGCCAGTCGGTTTGCGCCAAGGCGGCACAGGGCAATGCGAGCGCAGCCAGGCAGGTCGCGACCAAAGTCGAGTGTTTCATTGTTTTGTCTCCTTTGAACGGTCGCTCAGTCTATTCCGTCCCGGCCAGCGCGTGGCTGGCCGCGTGGCCGGACTTGGAGCACCGCTCACAAAGCAACAGGTGGGCATCAAGGCGTCCCCATTTTCGCCCGCGGTAACCAGGCAATCTCGCAGATGCTGCGGCGGCCATGCCACAGCGGCTGCATCAACCATAATGGCAACATCACAGGAATGGAGACCTGCCATGGCAATTTACGAAAAAGGCGCTGTCCGCATCCACTACGAGGAAGCCGGCGCCGGCTTCC
>CAYYFR010000444.1:0-2355 GCA_964470865.1 uncultured Burkholderiales bacterium
GGCGCATCTTTGGCCCATTCGCGCTGTGGCGGCTCCAGATTCAGCCTTGGCACCGGCATCGGCGCACGCCCTCGCACTATCTGAACGTGATCCAAGGTGCGTTCAAAGCCTGGTCGGCGGTTGCAAACGTCCAGTTTGCGAGAGTCGCTGACGATGGCGTTGCCATGCGCGGCACGACGGCTTCCAGCGACATTCGCGTGGCAGCCGCCAGCTTTGCCGGAGCAGGCATCAGCGGCGTAGGCGGGATCGGCTATTTTCCGCCTTACATCGTTTCACCCTTCAATGGATTTTCGATTGCCGGTGACATCGTCTTCAACACCGATTTGTTGGCTGCGTCTCTGGCTCCGTCGTTCTTCAACCTCGCGGCGCACGAGATCGGCCACGCGCTCGGACTCGACCACACCAGCATGGCCAACTCGTTGATGAGCCCGGCGGCGTGTTCGGGCTGCCTGTCTTTTGTCGGCCCGCAGGCCGACGACATTTCCGGCGTGCGGTTCCTTTACGGCATTGCGCTTTCACCCGTGCCCGAACCCGCGATGTCGGCGATGTTGCTGGTGGGGCTTGGCGCCTTCTTGCTGCGACAGCGCGGCGTCGCCAAGGCAGCATGAACCGGCCTGACGGTTGCAAGCCGTCGCCGGGTCAAGCAGTCGATGCCGCCGTGATTCGACTTTCCGGTACCACAGATCGAATCGACTGATCGCCTCCCACAGGCGCGCACCTGCCGGCCGGATAGGCAAGGTCGGCTCAACGCCAGCCTCGACGGTAACGTGCGGCGGGCGATTGACATCGAGGAGGGGCGGAGGTCGATGTCGCTGCGTTCAAGGCGCTGGTTTGAGATGCGGCCGCGCTCAACGCATCACTGGTAGCGGCGTGGCGTCTGGCCCCGCGCTTCGCCCATGCATGCAAAAACGCATGTCGGGCGTCGAGGAATCCTTCCGCACATTGTGATCGACTTCGAATGATCGGCCACTTGACCACTGGTGCGGGTGCAATACAATGTACGCATGCGCTTTGAGTGGGATCCGGCCAAGGCCAGGGCAAATCTTAGGAAGCACCGCATTTCGTTTGAACAGGCGAAGACGGTCTTCTACGACGAGTCTGCGGTGCAATTCTTTGACGAAGATCACACTCCGGACGAAGAGCGCTTCATCATGCTTGGGATGAGTTCAGACGCGCGCATGCTCGTTGTCTGTCATTGTGAGCGCGTGGAAAGCGAGGTCATCCGGATCTTTTCGGCCCGGAAGGCCACGCGAAACGAAGCATCGTTCTATCGAGGTGGCTGACATGAAGGCTGAATACGACTTCTCCAAGATGAAGTTCAAAAAAAATCCGTACGCTTCGAAACTGAAGAAGCCGGTGACCATGCGCTTGTCTGAGGACGTGGTCGAGTACTTCAAGGCCATGGCTTCCGAGGCTGGCGTTCCATATCAGAGCCTGATCAACCTGTACCTTCGGGACTGCCTTGCGCAAAACCGGCGCGTACAGATCAAATGGCCTGGTGCAGCCTGACCCATCGGTCGAGGCGAGGCTCGACGGCAATCCCCAGGCCCGGCGAGCAATGGTGGCGCAAGCGGAATCTTTTGTGCGCCGCTGCTGGTCTCGCTTGGACGGAATCCCTTTCCGCGCGGCAAGGGTGATCGGGTCGCTTGCATGCGATCACGTCCGCGGTTCGGCATCTCCCACAACGGCGCCTCTGCGCCGGCAGCAGACGCGGCGGTGGCTTAGGCTCGCCCAGGTGACCGAGAATCGCCTGGATCGCCGCCGCTTCGGTGATGAAGGCGATGATCCGCGTCGCGCCACCGCACCTGGGACACAGCAGAGGCAGCACCTCGTAGATGCGCACCAGCAGCAGCGCCCAGACATAGCAGGCTGCCTGGCGATGCGCCGGCTCGGCGGTCGCCTCGGCCGGTGGCACGACCGCTGGCGGCGAGATTGGAATCGGCAGGCGCAGGAACGACGCCATCGGCTGGCTGCGCCAGTGCGGTGACCGCTGCCCGCAGCGGCGAGGTGGGCGCCAGCGCCGCGTAGGTGCGATGCCGATGTTTGCGCGGCGGCGGAATCGAAAATGCATTTCCTCAACGGCTTCGACAGCGCCGGTCGCAAGTTCCACTTCCGCGCCGACTGGCAGCGCTTCGGTGGGCGCTGGCGCGCAGCTTTCTCAATTCAAGTTTCACCGAGACGCCGAGTTCGGTCAAACGCGAGCGCCGCCCGACCGCGCTACTCAATCCGGACGACTGCGCGAGCCTGGCGGTGGTCGAGAACAACTGCGTGGTCCTGGCAATCGGCGTGACGAAGCCGTCGCGACCAATTGCGCTTATTGACCACTATTATGACTATGGGCATAATAGTGGTCAT
>CAYYFR010000445.1:0-2353 GCA_964470865.1 uncultured Burkholderiales bacterium
GCCCGGGATCTCGCGCCTGCGCGGTGGCCGAACCCGGCCCGGCAACGTCGGCTCGGCGAAAGGGCGAGCGCGGCCGCCTCAGCGCATCGATGAAGGCCGCACTGGCGTGGCGGAACCCGCCAGCGGATCATGCGCGGCCGCGGCTGCGAACCAGTCGCGCGCGCGCATGCCGGCAGCCGCCGCGCGCAACGAGGTCTTGATGCGCGGCACGCCGGCCGGCGGAAAGCCGACGATACGCTCGGCCAATGCAAATGCCCGCGCAGCCACCTGGTCGTCATCGACCACCTCGCAGGCGAGGTTCTGGCGCAGCATGGTGTCCGCATCCACCTTGTCGCCCACAAGACAGATGCGCGCGGCAGCGGCCTCCCCGTGCTTCAACACCAGCCAGGCGATGTTCTTCGGCGCCGTCATGCCGATCTGGATTTCGCCCACCTGGAGATAAGCGCTGCGACCGGCTACCAGCAGATCGCAGGCGATGGCCAGCGCCGCGCCGCCGTTGATGGCGTACTTCTCGAGCGCACCGATGATCGCCTTGGGCGATTCGATCAAGAGGCAATGCACCTCGTCCCAGGTGGCGCGAAACGTCGCAGCCCAGGGCGGCGGCGGGTCTGCGTTGAAGGCCTTGATATCAAGGCCCGAGCAGAAGGCCCCGCCGGCGCCACGCAGGACAATGGCGCGCACGGCCTCATCTGCATTCAATTCCGCCAGCGCCTCGCGCATGGCCGCGGCCAGCGTGCCCTCGATGGCGTTGCGCCGCTCCGGGCGGTTGAGCACCAGTTCGGCCCAGCCTTCATGGCGCTCGACGATCACTGCGTTCATCGCGTTCTCCCTCGATTCATTCGCCGCGCCGATTCTCTTGTGCGCTACGCGGCGCGCCTCGAACATAGCACGCTGGCGCGGCCCGCACGCCCGCACAAAAGGCTTCAGCAGTCCGCGCCGATGCGCCGGGAAAGCTGACCTGCCGCCAGGAGATGAGCTCCAGGCATGCCGGAATGATGTCGATTGCGTTTGCCGTCATCGTCCAGCATGTGCGCAGCCGGCAACCCGAAGGCAGGCAAGTCAAGCGGACTGCGCACGCCACCACCACCGATCTTCAGGACGTGCGTGTAGACCATCGTCGTCGCGACGTCCGCATGCCCCAGCAGTTCCTGCACCGTCCGGATATCGTAGCCGGCTTGCAGCAGCGTGGTGGCAAACGCGTGACGCAACGAGTGGACCGAAACCGGCTTCGCAATGGCCGCCTCCTGGCTCGCCCTTTTCATCGCGCGCTGCAGACGTTGCTCATACAGATGATGGCGACGCCTGATGCCGCTGCGCGGATCCACCGCGAGGAGCGGAGCCGGAAAAACCCAATGCCAGCTCCACGATTCCGCCGCGCGCGGATATTTGCGGGAAAGAGCATCGGGCATGTATACGCCGGGCCGCCCCGACTCCCTGTCAAGGCGCCAAAGCGCCCGCGACTTCTCAAGCTGCCCGCGCAGCGGCTCGGCGAGCGCATCCGGCAACATCACCACACGGTCTTTCCCGCCCTTGCCCTCGCGCACAATAATCGCCCGGTGATCGAAATCAACATCCTTGACACGCAGCCGCAAGCCCTCCATCAAGCGCATGCCGGTACCGAACAGCAGCCAGCCGACCAGCGAGACATCGTCTGGCAACAGTGCGAGGAGCCGATGTACTTCATCCCGCGTGAGGATGACCGGCAACCGCTTGCGTTGCGCCGGCCGCCCAATTTCATTGAGCCAAGGCAACTCGACATCGAGCACGTCGCGATAGAGGAACAACAACGCGGAAAGGGCTTGATTGTGCGTAGACGCCGATACCCCACGACCGGTCGCAAGGTAGGTGAGATACGCCTCTATCTCCGCAGCGCCCATGCCGGACGGATGGCGCACGCCATGCCAACGAATGAAATCCCGGACCCAATATACGTAAGCACGCTCTGTGCTCAGCGCATAGTGGAAGTAGCGGATGCGCTCACGAAGTTGATCCAGCAACCTGGTAGCGCGCAATGGCGGCTTTTCCCGCTGGCGCGCAGGCGCAACACGTGCAGGTCGGTTAACGTGAGAACTGTACATAAAAACAGTATATGTGAAATCGGGAAGAATGGAAACCCCTTCGATTCGTGTCGCAAGATTAATGTCGCCACGAAGAAGATTGACCTGTCTCACGCAAGTCATTAGCATATGGAAGTGCGCACAAAACTGGTGCGCTTGCAGGGTTTGTCGGGTTTTTATCAATGTTGAAAAAGCGGATGCTTGCTTGGGAGATGTTGATGGTCAATGGTTTCATCGCGGAATGTGCGCCGTGTATCACGTCAGCACATTTTTATTTGACTGATACAACACGTTAG
>CAYYFR010000446.1:0-2349 GCA_964470865.1 uncultured Burkholderiales bacterium
TACTTGGGAAACTGCCCGAGCCGCCACTCGCCCACAGTTTCTACTGACGAACCCAATATTCACTCTCGCTTCTACGCTGACCGAGTGCTAGACAAGAATGGCCTCTGGACGACGGCAGTGCTTGCCGATCGCTATGCTGCCCGCCCGGCCCCTACCGAGTGGACTTCGGGCGAAGGGTTCGTAGAAATAATCAAGCGTGTTTCAACGGAATTGATTACCGGCGCGGTCGGTTTAGCGACGAATGCGTGGCGCTCCATAGTCAATACTGCACAGGAAGTAAAGGAATATGCGTTCGATGTTGCAGGTAAGCTCTACCGTGTAGTTGTGGATGCAACCAACACTGTCATTAGGAAAAGCGAAGAAATTTTGATTACATCCATCACCGTCGTCGGTGATACCGCAACCGCTATTTTCAACGCTGGGGCGTCAAACATTTCTGCGATCGGGAATAGCGTTCTAACATTTCTGCGCCTCAAAGAATCTTCGCCGGTGATGGTGGGACGAGAGTTGACCGTTCCAGTGGGCGCTAGCTCGTTGAGTTTTGATTTCGATTTTCTAAATCTTGGCGACGGCGACTGGTTAACGGTCTTTTTCGAGGATCGGTTGCTTTGGAGTTTTACGGGCACAGACTTTTTTGGCGACGAAATGCGGGCTGTGATTGACATTTCCGAGTTTGCCGGACAAAGTGGAATGTTCTATTTCACGCTAAATAGTGTTGGGGACCGTAACGCGGATTTGCTCATAAGTAACATTGAGTTTTCATCCTACATTGCTGCGGGAGCTGAAGTGCCTGAGCCTTCTTCATCAGCACTTGTTCTTGCCGCGCTTGTAATGCTACTCGCCCGTGTATGTGGAAGACGGAAAATCAGCAAGCATGGCCAAGGCTAACCTTCACCGTAGGGGCGTTAGGTCGCTATCGCCATTCCATTTTGAGTTCATAACCGCCAATGAATTTCGTGAAGTCGGCTTCGCGGGCCTGTTGCCACAGCGGGTGAAGATTGCAATCGTCGGCATCCGCTACAAATGCACCAAAGATATTCTTTCTTCTCTTGACGCAGTCTTGACAAAGGACGAGTTTGAACCGAAGGATGTTGGCAGTTTTGCTTGAACCAAGCAGCGCCCCAGCTCCTAGCAACGGTAGCGTCGCAGCACTAGCTGCCGCAGATACGAGCGATGCAGTCCAGCTCTTCTTTAGAATTCGCGCAAGGCCGAATTCATGGTAGGTAAGATTGCTCGTTGCACCGCACTCATGACATGGGCTATCGATCCCTTGTGCAGCCTGGTTGAATTTGTTCTCCGCATGACGCTCCTTCATCATTTCGGAAAATGCGCGATCGAGCGCCTCTTCGCCAAAATGCTGATACAGGACATCCAATGTGGGCATTTCGCCTTGCTTGGCAAAGCCCGCCTTTGACCGCGCCACTTCCTGCGGCGACCAAAACTTGTTCTCGGAATCACTTGCAATCAGGACGTGGCGGAGCATCTCCCGCCAGTTTGGGTCGTTCGGATCCTTCAATTCCGTCTCTGACATTGTGGCTCCCTTTTCGGCCGCCTTTGATTGGGCCTAGTTGCTCAAGCATTTGATTCGTACGGGCAGTTCATTTGGCTACAAAGCCGCATGCCGCTAGTCTAATTCTGCCTCAACTCTAGTAACCGGCTCGCATCGACTTCAAGGCTCGCCATTGGCGGGTTTTTTTCTGGAGCAACAAAATGAGCACCATCATTGATGACGATGAGGGCGTGCTCGCTAGCAACACTGGCGAGCGCACCGTGGCGGGGAACCGCCGCGAACTGGCCCTGCAAGCGATCGAAGACGGGCGTATTCGCGAGTTCGAGACGGAATCCGGTCTGAAGGTGCCGGCGCAGCCGGCGTTCGACGAGGACATGTACCCCGATGACGTGGCCGCCGAGCAGGAGCGCGCGCGGCTGGAGGCGGTCGCGGCAGGCAAGGCGGCCAACACCGGCGTGACCCGTGCGGATGCCGATACCGATCAGTTGTGGAGTCAGATGCAGGACGCCGCGTCCACATTGATCGACAACTTCGACTACCTTCTCGGCAAGCGCAGGGACAACAGCGTCGAAGAAATGGTGCCACTGGCCAACGTGATGCGCACGCACCAGAAAACCGCCGCCGCCGATCAGCGGCTGGAAGAAGCCACGCGCCTGCTGCGCGAGGCGGAAGCGCGCAGCCGGGCAACCCCGGCGCAATCAACGGCGCCGGACCCGGCGCCGGCGGCGCAACCGGCCGTGCCGGCGGACACCTCCGCCGACATCGCCAAAGAAATCACCTCGGCGCTCTTCGCGGGCGACGAGGAGAAGGCGCAAGAACTGCTGCGCAAGGCACTTGAT
>CAYYFR010000447.1:0-2344 GCA_964470865.1 uncultured Burkholderiales bacterium
TAACCTGTGACCTCGCAGTCGACACTTGGGTTGCTTGCGCCAGTCGCGGCGAGTTGAAGGCGAAGTGGGGCCTATGCGCACCCGCTGGAACTCGTATTCAGGTCAAAGGAGCGCTGCTCGATCCTGCCGGGAACGAGGTCGTGCCCGGGAAGAAGATACTGCGCCACCACGAGATCCATCACTTTGGTTTCAGCTAAGGCGACGCCTAACGACCAAGGTTAGATCGGGCGAAGCCACGATCTGAATCGATTGTTGGCCGAGCCCGGTCGAGGCGCCGCGAAGCTCAGCGGGCCGTAGAAAATACATCCGTGAAACTTCCCCAGAGAGACGCTTCGTTAGACCCCACAAAACCGCCATTCGTTGTCCGCCTTGACAACAAACGTAGGCGCGGTCACACTCACTTCCGTGAAAGCAGTCCAACTTGTCCGGGAACGGATTTCCTACGCCTCAGAAACGTTTGCCGAGATTGTCGTGTGGCATCTTCCCTCGCCGCTTCCGGGCTCGAAGCACTTGTACAAGTATCGCCTCGCTTATGTTGTCGCGGGCGAATGCTTGCTTCGCTATGACAACGAATCTGGCAAAGGAGATCACCGGCATTCCCGAGGCAAAGAGCGCGAGTACACGTTTCGAACTATCGAGGGCGTGCTTGCAGATTTCAACGCTGAAGTACGGAGGTTAAACAATGAAAACAGTAGTACTTGATGTCCGGTCACCGCAACAAGCAATGTCTGAGATTGGTGCAGCTCTTAGGGCCGGCAAAGCTCAGAAGAATGCTCGGATCTCCTTTGCGACACCCGAATTGCTGTGGAAGGTGCTCACAGCAAAACGCTGGGAGCTTCTCAAGGCACTTTGTGGTGCTGGCCCGGTAACCATGCGAGAAGCCGCTCGCCGCGTAGGAAGAGACGTGAAGGCCGTCCACACAGACGCGACTGCGCTTCTACTTGCCGGCGTCCTTGATCGCACACCCGAAGGTCGCATCGAGTTTCCGTTCGAGGCGGTCAAAGTCGAGTTCCTGCTCCAGGCTGCGTGAGTGGGGTCTAACGACGAAGGTCGGATCGTGCGAAGCCACGATCTGAACCGATTGTTCGACGAGCCCGGTCCCGGAGCGCGCGGTAGCACCGCCCCGTAGAAAATACATCCGAGAAATCCACCCGAAGAAACGCTTCTTCGAGTTCAAGGTACGCCAGAACGCGCACCGCAAGCCCGCCATTGCGGCAGGCCAAGCTCAAATCCGCCGATAGCGCACTGATTCACGCCAACCACCGGCGAGCCTTGCCCTCAGCTTGTGAACGCTGAAGTCCCGCCAACCATCGAAGGTCTTGCGCTCACATGATCAGTTGGCTCCCTGAACCGCAAGCGGGATCGGCAGGCCCCCGGCAAACGACGCCGCGATTCGCATGCGCACAATCTTCATCACCGCCCCGCAGCAGGTACACAGCATTGCAGCGCGCGGCCTGATCCAGTCCGCTGCGCGAACGGGAACGAACTTCAGCAGCACCTGCAAGAGCGCGATCAGGCGGGTTTGATGCGCACATCCGGTGCACTGCACCTGCATCTTCGCGCTGGCCGCGGTTCGGCAGCGCCGCAGCGCCGCCAGTGCCTGCCTATGGCCGGACGTCAGCTTGCGCCGGTATTGCGCGAGGAAGCCCGTCGAGAAGATGTCGATCACCGAGGCCAGGCGGATCATTTGACTTCGCCCCAGGTGATGACGAAGCCATCCATCAGGCCATTGATGCGTTCGATTGTGTGATGCTTGGTCTGGTCGGTCAGGTGGGTATAGCGGACGGTGGTGAGAATCGAGTGGTGGCCGAGGAATTTCTGCACCTCGATCAGATCGACACCCGCTTCGATCAGATGGGTGGGATAGCTGTGGCGCCGGCTGTGCGGGGTGTTCTTTTTTTTAAGCCACAGGTCGCGACCACCTTGTGCAGGGTCTTCTGTACGCCGCCGCGATCAAGCGGCGTGGTCGCACTCGCCGCGCCCTTCAGGCCGGCGTGCCGGTTGGGGAACAGCAGCACCGGGTTGCGATGGGTTTGCCAGAAGCGGCGCAGGAGATCGAGCGTCGCTTGCGGCAACGGCACGAAGCGATCCTTGTTGCCCTTGGCGTCGCGGATATGCACGCGCGCGTGCGCGGCGTCGATATCGCCCAGTTGCAGGCGCAGACCTTCGCCCAGGCGCAGCCCCAAGCTATAGAGGGTAAAGAAGAACACGCGGTAGCTGACCACGCGTGTGGCGGCGAATAGACGCCGGGCGTCTTCAACCGTGACGACATCGGGCAAACGCTGGGCACGTGGCGGTTTGATCAGGCCCGGCGCCACCCAGGGCTTGCGCAGGACGTGCATGG
>CAYYFR010000448.1:0-2341 GCA_964470865.1 uncultured Burkholderiales bacterium
CAAAAACCAACGCCGCCTTTTTCATAGGTACCTCCTATGCCGCTGCTGGTGTCACCAATACCTGCCAGTTTCACGAAACCGATGGTGCTCACTGCAATATTGCCATCGAAATAGCAGGTCTGTCCTCGATACCTGATGACCATTCAGGGCATTGACCCCGCTGCGAGCGCTCGACGCCGTCAGTGCTGATTTCTATTCAGACGTTGCCGGCGCCAATCCCGATCCGGATCTTGAGACCGGACTCCGCTGCACCGGACGTACCCAGCCATTGCACACTTACATCGTCCGGCGTGATGCCAACGCCGAATTTGATGATGTTTGATCCTTCGTCGTCGATGATGCGCTCGTTGCCGCCGTAGCGATTGACGACCACGGCGCGACTCGGTGAAGATTGTGGGCGCCGGTGCGGACGTGCTGGTTTTTGGCCGGTTTGAAACTGCAGTGATTTCGGACTCACGACCACCATTCGTTCACGGCCTGGATTGTCTGATGTCGTCCAAGTCATTGAAATAGCGACTGTCAAAGCGAAGAAGACTGTCACAGACAATGGAGACGAAGAGAAAGGAATGACGAAATCGCCGCAGAGCCAGATCGGCTGAATTCATGCACTTTCGGCTCGGCGCTGACAAAGATGATGGCCTTTTGCGCAACGCCTGGTTCCTTGAGGCGTTCGAAGGCCACCTTCAGCGCCTGCAAGAGCGTGATTCCTTCGTTGTGCTCGGTGATCGACACGGCCGATTGTCCAAAGCCTTCAAGATCGAGGATTTCGGCACGGTTCGAGACCATCTCCTGCTCGGTATTCTTGCGCACATCTTAGGCTACCTCGGCGCCCAGTTCTGCGGCCGTTTCGCCTAGCGATTCGAAGTCTTGATCCAGCTCGTCGACCAGATCGGCCGGCGCCTTTTGCTCCAGCGTTTGCGGCGGCGGATCAAGGACTCCAGTGCCCCGACGACCGGAGCGGCTCGGGGCGATTCTTGATGAGCTATATCAATCGCCAGGTTTCCGATCTAAAGTTCGTACCCGACTGCGCAGGCGCGTTTGCGCGCGACTCAGGACTCTTGCCCATCGACAGCCGCGCGCGGCGGCGCACGCAGCCCTGCAATCGCCTCGCGCGCGCCATAGTTTTCATCGGCGTGCAGGAGCGCGGTGGCGCTTTCGGCGCCGCAGTGGGGGCAGACCACAAAGCGGTCGCCCGTCGGCCCTTGCACCAGTGGATCGCTGGCCATCGGCGCCACCGCCTGATTCATGCCGACCTGCTCGTACCAATGCAGCACGTCCTTGCCGCAGCGCGCGCAAAAATCGACAAAGACCGGCTGGCTTTCCATTTTTGTGGCGTTGGTCATGGCAATGCCTCCAGCGCCGGATGTGGTTCGGGCGGCGGATCCATGGGCTTGGGTTCCGGATCGGGTTCCGGGTTGGGGCCGGGTTCGTGCGGTTTGCCTGTCATGTTCGATCTCCCTGACCGCGCAAGTGGTCGAAAATTACCGCGCAAGCCAGCATAAGCCAAGCCACCAGGAGCGACAAGTGAAAACCAACGTTTTGATCGTGATTGGGGTAACCGGGTTGATCGGGCGTGCGGCAAGAGCGACCCTGTGATACAGAAAACCGGCGCATCCAATACCGCGCCGATTACCGTCGGGGATGTCAAGCCCGCAATTCCGACCGCGCCCTTGCCCGAAGCCGGGGTGTTGAACGGCAGCAAGATGTACATCACCAACGGCGTGCGCCGGTAGAGTGGAGATTCCGCCGTTCTTTCGTCCGGATAACCCCGCTCCCGCTGTCGTGAGTAAAGCCGAATCGAATCCTGCGGCGTGGCGCGTGATCGCCACGCTCCACAACGCGTTGGTGACTGCGACGGTGATATCGCTGGTCGTACGCCATGGCAGCGCGGTCGCGCGCGACTACGTGTTCCGCAATTTCCGCCGCCAGCATCTGGAAAAATTTCTCGACGGCCTGCACAAACTCGGCCTCGCCGGCCAGCCCCACGCGGTGGCCTGCGCCCTGTATCACTTCCATTCAAACGCGCTGGGCGGGGTGAATACTTCCGCGAGTCCGCCCGCAAGGCGTGGGTACGCTCGACCTGCAGTTTCACGCAGATGCGGCGCGCGCGATGGGAACGGCAAGCGACGCTGCTGCCGTCACGCCAGCAGCGCCGGGGCTTTCGCAATCTGGCTCAAGGCCGTGCTCGAAGGGCAGGGCGAAGATGTCGCCTGCGAGAGTGCCCATGGAAGCGTGCATTTGCACATCGAGCGCTGGCGTCTGGGCGAAGGCCTCGGACTCACCGATCTGGCCGGTCAGGCCCGACGCGGCCGGCGCAGTTTCAACGTGAGGACCAGCGCGA
>CAYYFR010000449.1:0-2341 GCA_964470865.1 uncultured Burkholderiales bacterium
TCAGGTGTTAGCCCCGCTATGTTGGCAAATCGCCCATGCCAAGCGTTCACATTTTGATCCCTGTGGCTTCGACCACCGGGCGCCATTTTTCGATCTCGGCACGAATGTAGGCGGTGGCGGCCGCCGGCCCCGAATCGATGGTCGGATCGATCGCCAGTGCCGCCAGTTGCTGGTGCAGCGAAGCGTCGCTCATCACCCTGGCAGTGGCAGCGGCGAGCGTGGCGAGCACCGCAGGCGGCAATTTGGCCGGCGCCGCCACCACGTTCCACAACACCGATTCGAAGCCGCGCGTGCCGATCGCCTCGTCCACCGTTGGCACTTCGGGCACCAGGGCCGAGCGCCCGGCCCCGGCCAGCGCCACGATCCTGAGTTTTCCCGCTTTGTGAAAAGCGATCAGCGAGCCCAGGGTATCGACGGTCATGCTGACCTGGCCGCCGATCAATGCGGGCAGCGACTGCGCGCTGCCACGGTAGGGAATATGCTGAATGTCGAAATTGCCGACCTCGCGCTTGAGGCGTTCGGTCGCCAGGTGCAGGGTGGTGCCTTCCCCAGGTGAGCCGTACTGCAGTTTGCCCGGGTTGGCGCGCGCCGCATCGACCAGGGCCTTGAGCGATTGCGGCGCGCCAGGGCCGACGCCAAAGGCCGCGGGACCGCCGCCGACGATCGCGACGTGCGTGAAGTCGCGCAGCGCATCGTATTGCGGTTCCTTGGCGATCACGTTGTACAGGCCATGCGTGGTGGCGGTGCCGAACAACAGGGAGTAGCCATCCGCTTGCGCATTTTTTATGTCGACAGATCCGATGGCGCCGCTGGCGCCGCTTTTGTTCTCCACCACCACCGACTGCCCCAGCACCGTTGCCAGACGCTGCGCGTACTGGCGCGCGAAAACGTCGGTCGGCCCGCCGGGTGGAAACGGCACCACCAGGCGCAAAGGGCGGCTCGGGTAAGCGGCCTGCGCTTGCGCGGTCGACCAGGAAGATTGCGTTGCGGCCAGGAGGCCCAGTTTGAACAGATCACGTCGCAGCATGTTTGATTCCTTCTCAGAGACCGGCGTTACGCCAGTCCGGATTCGGGGTGGCGGGTTCGGTATTCAGGCCGGCATCATGCACCGCCAGGATGGCGCAGGCTTCGTCCTTGTCGGACGCATCGCCGCTGATGCCGACCGCGCCGATGGCGACCCCGGCAGCGTCGAGGATCAGGACGCCGCCGGGCACCGGTATGAAGCGGCCGCCGGAAGCCGCGGCCAGCGCACCCTGGAATGCCGGGCGCGCCGCCAGACGGTCGCGAATCAGGCGCGACGACATGCCCATGCCGAGGGCGCCATGGGCCTTGCCGAAGGCAATATCGAAACGCATCACCCCGGAGCCGTCCTCGCGCTTGAAGGCCACCAGTTGCGCCCCGGCATCGAGCACCGCCACGGCGAGAGGCATCAGCCCCTCGCGCCGCCGCATCGCAATGGCAGCATCGACGATGGCGGCCGCCTGCTCAAGGCAGAGGCTGGTGTGGAGCGCGCGCAGTTGTTCAGTCATGCGTCGGCCTGCATCGTGTAGGGTTGCCGCAGGCCAGGTTCATTTCGGCCCCAGTTGCACCACCTGGTCGGCATCGATGCGAAAAGCCATCAGGTCCTCCCCCACCACCAGCGGGCCGGCGTAGGTCTTGCGCGTGAGGTCCACCACTTCCTTTTCGGTGATTGGCGGCACCTTGGGCGAACCCAGCAGAACGAAGTGGTAATACACCGCCAGCTTTGGCTTGGTGCGCGCAAATACAGTTCCTGCTTCGTGGGGCTTGGTGTGATGATCGAGGATCACCTTGAAGCTCGTTTGTTCCAGCAGTTCGGCGCGCGCCGCCGCCACCTGATGGATCAGCAAATCGGTGCCGGTCGCATGTTTGATCAGGTTTTCGCTGAAGCGCGTGTCACCCGAAATGGTCACCGAGCGCCCCGCGTAGTCAATCCGATAACCGAAGGCGGGCTTGAGCAGTTCACCATGATCGACCTCGAAGGCCGTCACCTTGACGCCGGCCTGCTCGTAAACCACGCCCTGGCGGATCTCGATGACTTCAGGCTTGAGATTGGCCGGGTCGAGATTCTGATCGGCGATGCGCGCCTTGATATCCCAATCGAAGGCCTTCACCAGCCCTTCCATCAGGTTCTGCGTGCCAGCCGGCCCCTGCACGCGAAACGGCCCCTTGCGTTGCGCGTACCCGGCTTCCAGCCAGCCGGTGAGCCACAAATCTGGAATGCCGACGATGTGATCCGAATGCAGGTGAGTAATGAACAAGGTATCGATCGCGCCCAGCCGCAAGCCCACTTGCATCAGGCGCTGGGTGACGCCGCGGCCGC
>CAYYFR010000450.1:0-2333 GCA_964470865.1 uncultured Burkholderiales bacterium
GCGATGTCGCACCGACCACGCGCCTTGGCAGGTTCATTCTTGCAATGGGCCGAGTCGGGTCGGGTGCAAACGGGTAAGGCAGGTGGAGTGGGCGCGGGTGATTCTGAACTGTTGAATTTGTCGAATTATTTTACACATGGCCGCCAAGCATCTCCAGGTAAATTTCCAAGTAACTGATTACAAAGGAAAATAAAAATAGGCACACTTTTTGCTACATGAGTAGGGCAACTTGACAAATGTAGTAAAACGTGGTAGCCGATTTTGCATTTTTGCAGACAGGCGGCGTTACCCAACCTCTAAACAAAGGATATCGATCATGAAAAGTTTCAAATTCGCAACCCGCGCCACCCTGGCGGCTGTCTTTGTCGGCGTCTTCGCACTGGCGTCGGCACCGTCGCAGGCGATCCCGGTGCCCAATTTGTCCGGCGCCGATTTCCAAGGCGGTATATCACCGGTCGGCGGCGCCAACGTCTACGATTTGAGCACCACCGCTTGGGACTTTTTATCCTTCGGCTTGACAGGCTTTGGGACTCCTGGCACCGTCAAGTTGACCAACACCTCCTCCGGGGTTTTTGTTCCTACGTTCAATGAATTCAATTGCCCCTCACCCTCTTCCGGCGGTTGCGGCACGTTGGCGGACTCGACCACAACCTTGGCGCTGCCAATACTCAACTACATCGTCTTCGACCAGACCGGCGCCCAGTCCAGCGACACATTGCCGCACCACGCCGACTTCACCTTGCAGACTTTCTCGTTCCAGAAGATACAACCGACCAACACCACGTTGGGCGTGCTGATCCTGTCGGGCTCCGGCATTCTCACTTTCGATATCTTCGATCCGACCTTCGCCACCTTCACGCTGACCGCGCAAGGCCCGGGTGAGACGAGTTTCTCGGCTAGCCTCCGCTCGCAAGGAGCGGCGGTGCCTGAACCGGGTTCCATGCTGCTGATGGGCGCCGCCTTGGCCGGCATGTTCGCGATTCGTCGCCGCAAGCAGTCCTAAGTTCGGCCAAGCGGTCGGCGCGCAGTGCGGGTACTGTGCGCCGACGCGAATGGGCAGTGGCAGATATGGCAAGGGTCGGGGCCGCAATGCGGCCCCGACCCTTGCCAGTTTCGCGGACCTGAATGCACTGGTTCGCCCGAAGACTTGGAAGGCCCCTATGGGCATTTTTTTACGCCGGCAGAAGCGGCGCCCAGGCGGAACAATCGTCGTACAGGGAATTGGTGAGGCATTTCGGGTCCGCGAGATGACCGCCGCTCAAAACACCAACCAAGCCATCGATGCCGAGCGGGAAGATCGGGCCGCCGCTGTCCCCCGGCGCGGTCGTACCCTCGAAATTCACGCCGAACTGGCTTCCCAGTGGGTTGGCGCCGGCTCCGAGAATCCTGTCGAAATCCGTCACGATCAGGTTGGGTGCGTAGTTGGCGGGATTAAGATCAATGATGTTTTGCGCCGCCAGCTTGTCGGCTCGCGAAATAGATCGCACCGCTACCCGGGTCGGTGTACCGGAGGTTGGTTGGATTAAGGCCATTGGCGACAACGGCGACGTCCGGGTTGGGCGCGCCGATTCCCTGCAGGCCCCATCCGATGAAGTCGGCCAGATTCCCCAGCCAGGTATTGAGCGCCGCAAACGAAACCGGTGACGTGATGCCGCCCAGGCCGGCCAGACCAATTCCGACTTCAAGAATGGCGACGTCCCATTGACTCACCCCGCCTGTGTAGTTGCCCTGGTACCAGCCTTGCGTGATCGCCAGATTATTGGCAGGCAGATTGAAATTTCCCAGTGCGGTGCCAAGCGAGAAGGAGAAACTCGCCGCCTCCGCAAAGCTGATGTATTTCGCGGTCGGCGCGGCAACCCCCTTGTCGGGGTCGGTATCGCTGCCAAAAAAGCAGTGGGCCGTAGGATGTGCCCGCGATCGGGGAGGTTCAGGCCGCCGTGCGCTGACGACTGCTGCACGCGGCCCTGCGGTGCGGCCTCCTGTCGGCGCAGCACGCGCAGGTGATGGCCGAGTGGCAACACGGCGGCGGCTTCTCGGTCGATGCAAAGGTATGCATCGAGGCCCACGAGCGCTGCGGTCTGGAACGTCTGCTGCGGTATTGCGCCCGTCCCGCCTTTGCGCTGGAACGGCTGCGCGAAATCGACGCCCGGCATCTGGTCTACGAGAGCGTGAAGCCCGGCCCAAAGGGCAGCGTGGGCCTGATGCCGACCCCGCTGCAACTCCTCGATCGTCTCGCGGCACTGATCCCGCCACCACGCAAACATCGGCATCGCACCTACGGGGTGCTGGCACCCAACGCGCCTGCGCTATGCGGTCACCGCGCTGGCGCAGCC
>CAYYFR010000451.1:0-2320 GCA_964470865.1 uncultured Burkholderiales bacterium
ACCGTATGGCTCTTGATCGCCTATACCAAGGCGAAGTTCGACAATCTGCCGGTGAAAGTGTTGAAGGAGTTGAAAGATGCCATCCCTAAAAAAGATCGTTGATCCCGAGGTAACCGCATTTCACCGCGATCTGCTCAAGAGCGTGCGCCAGATGCGCACCGGCAAGGCCGCGCGCAAGACGCGCGTCAAAGTGCCGGAGGTGGCAAGCGCGCGGCAGGCGAGCGGGTTGAGCCAGGCACGGTTCGCCGAGTTGCTTGGCATCTCCGTGCGTACCTTGCAAAAATGGGAGCAGGGAGAGCGCGAACCGTCAGGCGCGGCGAGAAGCCTTATCCGGATTGCGCAAAAACATCCAGCGGTGCTCGCCGACGCGCTCGATTGAGTATTTTGTTTTGCCGGCCGTACCCGCCATTGAGCTAACGCAGGGCGCGCACGCCGCCAACTTCGACTCCGCCCCTCCAAGCCACCTGCAAGAGAGAGTCCGCAAAAGATCAACGCCGGCATCGGCATCGTGCACGTGCCGTTCCGCGCTTCGGCGGATGCGATCGTTGCCCTCCTGGGCGGCCAGGTGGATCTCTTGTTCGACGGCCCGACCACCGCGCTCAATAACGCCGCCGCCGGAAAAGGGCGCATGCGCAGTGTTGCCAACACCCCTGCGTTCGGACCGCTGAAAGGCGTGCCGACCATGGCCGAAGCCGGCGTGGTCAGGCTCGACATTTCCGGGGGCCTGCAGTTCTTCGGGCAGGCCGGCATGCCGCGAGAAGTGCTCGCGCGCGTCAACGCGGCACTGGCCGCCGCTCGATCAGCGCATTGCTTGGTAGGGCGACAGACGACAAGACTCGCTCGTCGGGTGCGACTCGTGCCTGTGGCCACCCGAGCGGCAAACTTCCGCCGCCCAGGTGGCCACAGGCATAGCCAACGGGTATGTAGAGGCGGAGCCTTCAGGAGAAGTCCCGAAAATTCGGCACGAAATTCACGATTTACATAGACGGGAACGGGCGAGATACTTGAAAAGCGGCATTGGAATTCCTGTCCTTCTGCCGCATGTGCCATGATGCGATCTTCGCTTGCAAATCTAATCGATACCAACATGGGTCGACCTCTCGGGAAGCTCACCTTGCAGGCGTTCCTGGAGTGGGAGAACTCCCAGGAAACCCGCAACGAGTTCTACTGCGGCGAGGTGTTCGCCATGGTCGGCGCGCGTCGGTCACACGGACGAGTGGTTGCCAATCTCGCCCGGCACATCGGCAATGCGCTTGATGGCACGTCGTGCCAGGTCTTTCACGAGGGCATGAAGGTCCAGGTTGCCGACGATGCGATCCTGTACCCGGATGTGTTTGTCACCTGCGACCCGGCGGACCTGCGGACCGACATGGTATTTCACGCGCCCAAGCTGGTGATCGAGGTGCTGTCGCCTTCCACTGAAGGGTACGACCGCAGCGCGAAATTCGCGCTCTATCGGCGCCTCGAGTCACTCGTCGAATATGTGGTGATCAGCCCCGAGACGCGGCGTGTCGAGGCCTACGTCCGCGATCCGGACAGGCATTTCGTGCTGTTCGACTGGAGCGAGTCGGCGGCGCTCAAGCTCGCCTGCATCGATCTCGATATCCCCATGACGGCGGTTTTCGCAGGGCTGGACGCCGAAGCCTGAGCTTGCCCAGGCGCGCTGGCGCCTGTCACGGCAGCAGCACAATGGACCCGGTGGTGCGCCGGACCACCAGGTCGCGGTGGACCTCCGCCGCCGCCGCAGGAGCGTAGCGGTGGCGGATCGTCCCCGGGGGCAGCGCGGTGAATGCATAGGCTCCTGAGCGCCAGATAGCGGGTGCTGCGGCAACACAGTCCCGGCGCCAGTGCAGCGTCCCGCTAAGGTGCCGTGGTCTTCATCCACCGCTTTGGCGCGCTGCGGGGCACCCATTTGCACTTTAGTTACGGCCGCTGCGCCTAACGCCGATGAAGCCGGCGGTAGCCTCCACTGAAAATTCGTTTTCATTGCGTGGTGGTGGATGTGTGAATGGCTGTCCGAATCCGCCACTACATGGCGACGAATGGCCTGTTTGAAGCCGATGCGGGAGGTGGCGTCACCTTTCACCCGGCCGACGGTCTGGATGCGTCGGCAATCGGCGAGGTTCAGGTCGCCGTGCGGGGAAGATTGCTGCGCGCGGCCCTGCGGCGCGGGCTGCTGTCTGCGGACGATGCGCAGGTGATGGCCCAGTGGGAACACGGCGGCGGCTTCCCGGTCGATACCCAGGGGCGCATTGAGGCGCACCGGCGCTGCGGTCTGGAACGGCTGCTGCGGTATTGCGCCCGCCCGGCCTTCGCGCTG
>CAYYFR010000452.1:0-2312 GCA_964470865.1 uncultured Burkholderiales bacterium
CACCATCGCACCAGGCGCGGAGCTTTCCGGCCTGGTGCGCCGCAGGACGCGCGCGCCGTGAGTGCCGGCCACGACCACGGCCACGCGCCGGCCAGTTTCAACAGTGCCTTTGCCATCGGCATCACGCTCAACATTGCGTTCGTGGCGATTGAAGCCTTTTATGGCTGGAAGGTCGATTCGCTGGCCTTGCTCGCCGACGCCGGGCACAACCTTTCCGATGTGGCGGGCCTGGTGCTGGCATGGGGCGGCGCGCTGGCCGGGCGCCTGCGTCCCGATGCGCGCCACACCTACGGCTGGAAGCGCGCCAGCATCCTCGCCGCCTTCGTCAATGCGGTGCTGTTGCTGGTGGCGATGGGCTCACTGGCCTGGGAGGCGGCGCACCGGCTGGCTTCGCCGCAGGTTCTTGAAGGCGTAACGATCATGGTGGTGGCCGGCATCGGCATCCTGGTCAATGGCGCCACCGCGCTGCTGTTCATGCGCGGCGGCGAGCATGATCTCAACATTCGCGGCGCCTTCCTGCACATGACCGCCGATGCGCTGGTGTCGGCCGGCGTGGTGCTGGCCGGCGGCCTGGCGCTGTGGTTCGGCTGGAACTGGATCGACCCGGTGATGAGCCTGGCAATCGCCGTCATCATCGTGGCCGGCAGCTTCAACCTGCTCAAGCAATCAGTCCACCTGCTGTTCGATGGCGTACCCGACAGCGTGAACCTGCGCGAGGTGGAGGCGCTGTTGCTGGCCTTGCCCGGCGTGGCCCAGGTGCACGACCTGCATGTGTGGGCCATGGGTACTTCTGAAATCGCCCTTACCGCGCACCTGGTAATGCCTGGCGCGGCGCCTGACGACGCTTTCCTGCAGCATGCGTCCCGCCAGTTGCACCATCGTTTCGCGATCGAGCATGTCACCCTGCAGGCGGTACGGGTTGCGTTCACCCGGCCGTGTTGGTCGATCGGGGCGCCGATCGCCAATGGCGGACCGCCCGCGGGCGCATCGCAGGAATTGTCAAGCCGGCACGACCACGGCGAGGATGGCCATGTGCACGCGCGTTGACGCATCGCGCCCAGGTCCGCTGCCGCATCACCCCCCGGTGCGCTCGGCCAGGCATATGAATTTGGCGCACCTCATCCGAGCGGCTGTGCCCGCAACGTCGGGCGCGGCGCACGACGTGATCGGCCTTGCCAAGGCCCACCGCAACGTGGCGCGCCTGCGCGCGGGCGAGCGCATGCGTGTGTGGTTGACAAACGCTGCGCCATGACTGAAATCCCGCAGGTTGAACGTCATCGCAATGCGCGAATCGGCTGGCTGCGCGCAGCGGTGCTCGGCGCAAACGACGGCATCGTCTCGACCGCAAGCCTGATCATCGGCGTGGCTGCCGCGCAGGCCACGCAAAGTGCCATCATGATTGCAGGCACCGCGGGCCTGGTCGCCGGGGCCATGTCGATGGCCGCGGGCGAATATGTTTCGGTGAGTTCACAGTCCGATACCGAACAGGCCGATCTGGCGCGCGAGCGTTTCGAGTTGCTGCACCACCAGGATTCCGAGCACGCCGAGCTGGCGGCCATCTACGTGGGGCGTGGCCTTGATCCCGAATTGGCGCGCCAGGTGGCCGAGCAACTGATGCGGCACGATGCGCTTGGCGCACATGCGCGCGACGAGCTGGGAATCTCCCACATCACGGCGGCGCGCCCGATCCAGGCGGCGCTGGCATCGGCCGGCGCCTTCACCGCCGGCGCCATCCTGCCTCTTCTCATCGGGGTGCTGGTTGCGGGAGGCGCGTTGATTTATGCGGTGGCGGGCACGTCACTGCTGTTCCTGGCGCTGCTGGGGGCGCTGGCGGCCCATGCCGGCGGGGCGAACATCTGGAAGGGCGCCCTGCGCGTCACCTTCTGGGGTGCGCTTGCCATGCTGGCGACAGCAGCTATCGGCGCCGCATTCGGCGCCGGCGTGTGATCAATTTGTCCCGAACGATTCAACCAACCATGCTGACGCGCGCCTGCCTGGTGACGGCCTTGGCATCGTGAGCACGGCCACCAACACCCTACTTTGAGGCCAAAGGCGCTGCCCAGACCTCAGGGCGCGATGATGGCGATACGCCTGAACGCAATCAGGACAACCGCCTGCGGCCTGGTTTGCCCAACCCATGTATCAGTACAGATGTTCAAGCGCTGCCCGAGCCGTGACAATCAGTGCACCATCGTGGCGTTACAGCGCAAGCAGATCGCGTTTGTCGCCCGTAACCAGCAGATCGGCTTTCCCGACTCCAGCCAAGGCAAGCAGGTAGTTGTCATAGGGGTCTGGTGATACCTCCACCAAAG
>CAYYFR010000453.1:0-2305 GCA_964470865.1 uncultured Burkholderiales bacterium
CAACTCATCTTCAGTCTCTTCAAATGACATGAAGACGCCGGGTTCGTTGTAGCGGGTCGCGCCGCTGATCAAAAAATCGATGCCAAGCAGCGTCTTCCCGGTACCGGTGCTTCCGCACAACAACGTGATTCTGTCTCTCGGAATTCCGCCTTCCGTGATTTCGTCAAAGCCCTTGATGCCGGTCAGACACTTCTGCATTTCAAGCTCGGGCGCGACGCCCTTCTTGCGGGGCTTGCTCTTGCGGGACTTGCTCACGGCTTGAATTCCGGATGCAGTTGAAGCCATGGTCAACCTCGATTCAATTGCGTGAAGGATAATCTCGGCATAAAACAGCGAGGAACGCACTCACGATCGGCCGAAGCGCATAAGTGCGGTTTCACGATCAATCACGCGCCTGTTTTATATAGCAAGAGTACTTTATCGTCGCACCCGAAAGGGCGGGTAATCTGTGCGGCAGCGAACAAATGCGAGTCCACAGACCTTGCCAACGATGACGGCGTGCTCGTGTATGCAGCCCGGTGAACGCCGACGAAACGGCCGCGTCATTAGAAAAAATAACCCAAGAGCGGCCGCAGAGCGGACTATGCACGTCAAGGCACGCCGTGGGTCAAGCATGTCAACTTGTGAATTTCATGCGACGGCAAGCCCTCGAAGCGCTATGCGGGGTGTCGTACAGACCACAAGAATAGTCGTGCCTATAAAGGCGATCGCGCAATGTGTCATGCGGTGCCTGTTGGCACGTGTTGTGGCCGACAGCGAAAGTAAGTTTCCATTTATCTTTGATCGGATTGTCGCCATGAAACGCACCAACCTTCGCAAGACCATCAGCGCAGCCGCAATGGGCGGCCCGATTGTGGCAACAAGCGCACTGGCCCAGTCGCAAGGCGGCTCCGGCATGGGTTCCGGCATGATGGGCGGCTTCGGCGGCGGCTGGATGGGCGGTGGCTATGGCGGGATGTTGCTGTTGGTATCGCTGGTCGTGGTAGTTGCCGGCCTCGTGGCCTGGATCGTGGCGCAAAAGAGAAAGTGAACCGACAATTGTCGCAATGAAATGCGCAGCGCGATGAATTCCGCCTCGATCGATCCCGCCGCTGCCAAGAGTGAGCTGCTCGTGGTGTTGCTCGAAGGCATTCATGCTTCGGCCATCGACGCGCTGCGCCACGACGGCTATACGCGCATCGTCACCCATGCCAAGTCGCTGGCCGGCGCCGAGCTGCGGGCGGCGCTGGCAGAGGCGCACTTTCTGGGCATTCGCTCCCGCACCCAGATCACCGACGAGGTGCTGCGGCACGCGCCCCGGTTGGCCACCATCGGCTGTTTCTGCATTGGCACCAACCAGGTCGATCTGGAGGCGGCCATGCGTCTGGGCATTCCGGTATTCAACGCGCCGTTCTCCAACACGCGCAGCGTGGCCGAGTTGGTGCTGGCGCAGATCATCATGTTGATGCGCGGCATTCCGGAGAAGAACGCGATCCTGCACCGTGGCGGCTGGGTCAAGAGCGCCGCGCACTCGTATGAAGTGCGCGGCAAGACGCTCGGCATCGTCGGCTATGGCCACATCGGCACGCAGATCGGCGTGCTGGCCGAACAGCTCGGCATGAGCGTGGTGTTTCGCGACATCGAGGCGAAGCTCCCGCTGGGCAATGCGCGCGAAATGCCCAGTCTCGACCTGCTTCTGCAAAGCGCCGACGTGGTCAGCATGCATGTGCCGCAAACCGCCGAGACCGTGAACATGATCGGGCCGGCGCAACTGGCCACGATGAAGCCGGGCAGCCACTTGATCAACGCTTCGCGCGGCACGGTGGTGGACATCGACGCACTGGCGTCGGCACTGGAAAGCCGACATCTGCACGGCGCCGCGATCGACGTCTTCCCGCTTGAGCCGCAAGGCAACGATTCGGCCTTCGTCTCGCCCCTGACACGCTTCGACAACGTCATCCTGACGCCGCACATCGGCGGCTCGACCTCCGAGGCACAGTTGAACATCGGCAAGGAGGTCGCAGCCAAGCTGATTCGCTACGGCAACAACGGCTCGACCACATCGGCGGTGAACTTCCCCGAAGTGGCGCTGCCCGAGCGCGCCGGACGCAGCCGCCTGTTGCACATCCACAAGAACGTGCCCGGCGTGCTGGCCCGCGTTAACGAGAAGCTGTCGGCGGCAGGCATCAACATCGCGGCGCAGTACCTGAGCACCAATGCCGATGTCGGCTATGTGGTGATCGATGTCGACCACTCGGCGCCACCACCGGCGCTGGCCGATCTGTGCACCGTGCCGGCAACGATCCGCTGTCGCATCCTGTATTGA
>CAYYFR010000454.1:0-2287 GCA_964470865.1 uncultured Burkholderiales bacterium
ACTAGCCACGTCAGCAGCAAAAGCGCGGTGTCCGCGTAGAACCTGCTGCGACGGCGGATGGCGGCTGAAGAATCTCTCCCACCAAGACTTTCCGCGCCTTTGTTATTCCAATCGAATGTTGGCGCGCTTCGCCACGCCATCCCATTTGCGCATCTCGGCCTGCAGGAAGCTTGCAAAGTCCGCCGGCCCTTGCGCCAGCACGGTGGCGCCGAGCCCGCCGAGTTTCTCCTGGATATCGGGTAGCCGCAACGCACGCACCACATCGGCATGCACCTTGTTCACCACCGCGCCCGGCATGCCGCCCGGCCCCATGATGCCACCCCAGGAAGACGATTCGTAGCCTGCCACGCCCGCTTCCTGCATCGTCGGCACATCCGGCAATGCGGCCACGCGCGTTTTGGTGCTGACGGCGAGCGCGCGCAGCTTGCCGGACTTGATGTGCGGCGATGCCGCCACCACGGTCGGTAAAGTCATCGCCAGGAGGCCTGACATGGTGTCGACCATCGCCGGCGCATCGCCCTTGTAGGGGATCGGCGTGAAGCTGACGCCGGCGATCGATGCCATCAACTCGACACCGAGATGGTTGGCCGAGCCGTTGCCGCCATTGCCGTAGGACAACTTGCCCGGGTTGGCGCGTGCGAAGTCGATCACTTCCTTGAGCGTCTTCTGTTCGAGTTGGGGTGATGCCACCAGCACCTGCGGCACCATCGTCGTCAGCGTGATCGCGGTGAAGTCCTTGACCGGGTCGTAGGGCAATTTGGAATAGATCGCCGGATTGATCGCGTTCGGTCCGAGGTTGGCCATCAGCAACACATAGCCATCGGCCGGCTGCTTGGCCACATGCTCGAGCGCGACGATGCCGTTGGCGCCGGGGCGGTTGTCCACCACCACATGCTGGCCCCAGAACTCAGAGAGCTTTTGCGCCAGCAGGCGCGCCGTCACGTCGGACGCGCCGCCGGGCGGATACGGCACCACGATGCGCACCGGCTTCATGGGATACGCGTCTTGCGCCACGCCCCAGACGGGCATCACCGCAGCGAACAGAACCAACAACAGGTAAAGCAGGGGCTTGCGCATCACGGGTCTCCTTGTGTCAATCTGAACCTAGAATAGCGCAATGGAAGAAACTTTTGACTTCATCCTCGTCGGTGCAGGCACTGCGGGCTGTGTGCTCGCCGCGCGCCTCACTGAGAGCGGCCAGCATCGCGTGCTGTTGATCGAAGCCGGCGGCGAAGCCCGGAGCCCGTGGATCAGCGTGCCGGTGGGTTACGCAAAACTGCTCGCAAACCCGCGCTACAACTGGATGTACGCCACCAGCGCCGAAGCGGCGCTCGGCGGGCGCCGCATCGACCAGCCCGCCGGGCGCGGCATCGGCGGTACCGGCCTGATCAACGGCATGATCTACATTCGCGGCCAGACGCAGGATTACGACGCTTGGGCCGCCGCCGGCAATCCAGGCTGGGGCTGGGATGATGTGCTGCCCTGGTTTCGCCGCACCGAGCACAACTCGCGCGGCGGCGATGCGCTGCATGGCGGCGATGGCCCCTGGCATGTATCGGACTTGCCGCACCGGCATGTGTTGGCTGATGCATTTGTCTCGGCAGCGGTTGAGGCCGGCCTGCCGCACAACCTCGACTTCAATGGCGCAGCGCAGGAGGGCGCGGGCTATTACCAGCTCAACACCCACCGCGGCCGCCGTGCCAGCACGGCGAGCGCATTGCTCAAAGACGCGCGGCGGCGCGCCAATCTCGCGGTCGCGTCCAACGCCTTGGCGACCCGGCTCATCATCGAAGGCGGCGAAGTGCGTGGCGTGGAGTATTTGCAAGGCGGCGTGAAGCGCAGCGCACGTGCATCGCGTGAAGTCGTGGTCGCTGCCGGCACCTTCAACTCGCCGCAATTGTTGCAGGTGTCCGGCATTGGCGACCCGGCGCACCTGCAATCGCTCGGCGTGCCGGTGCTTGCCGACCTGCCCGGCGTCGGCGCCAATCTGCACAATCACTACCGCGCCGCGCTGGTGATGCGCTGCAAGGAGCCGGTCACGTTGAACGACGTGATGAAAAGCCCGCTCCAGCGTATCGGCATGGGGCTCTCCTATCTGCTGTTCCGTGATGGCCCGATGGCCGCTGCCACTTACGCCGGCGCGTTCCTGCGCTCTGCGCCTGATAAGGCGACACCCGACATTCAGGTCACGTTCTGGACCTACAGCGTGGCGCGCCGCGATTCCGGTGGCGTGGTGTTGCATCCGTTCCCGGGCTTCACCGCCAACGCAGTGATCCTGCGCCCGCAG
>CAYYFR010000455.1:0-2253 GCA_964470865.1 uncultured Burkholderiales bacterium
TCCTCGCGAAAGAATGCACAATCACTTCCTCGGATATCGGGGAGTGAATGTGCAGATTAATTCGCGCGACAGCCGGTTGGGTTTCCTCCGCGTAGCGGCTTCGTCCAACCCGTCATTGCACCGGATTGCCCTCGGCAGCCGGTGAACTCCAACGTTACGGCGCACCAATCACGCAACCCAGGGCAGCGGAATCGTCGAAATAGGATCGTGCTTCAATGTGCTGGCAGGCACTCAAATCGCCGCGCCCGCTGGCAGCCCGGTGATCAATGGAAGGCGGCAAAGTTGCCTGGTTCATTCAGCTCACAGCCAAATAATTATGAGAAGTAATACGTGCCGCACAGCGTTACCCTGATCACCACGATTGCCGCCAGCTTGGGGCTTGCCTTGATCTTGGGCTTCATCGCCGCACGCCTGAAGCTGCCGGCGCTGGTCGGTTATCTGATCGCCGGCATCATCCTGGGCCCGGCCACGCCGGGTTTCGTCGCCGATGTTGAACTTGCGCGCCAGCTCGCCGAGATCGGGGTGATGCTGCTGATGTTCGGTGTCGGGTTGCACTTTTCCCTGGACGATCTATGGGCTGTTCGGCGCATCGCCGTGCCGGGCGCAATTGTCCAGATCGTGGTTGCGACGGCGCTCGCTATGGCTGTCACCACCTTTTGGGGCTGGAGCCTCGGTGCCGGCATCGTGTTCGGTCTTGCTCTCTCCGTGGCGAGCACGGTCGTGCTCCTCAGGGCGCTGGAGAATCGCGGCGTTCTCGAGTCCGTCAACGGCCGCATCGCCGTCGGTTGGCTGTTGGTCGAGGACTTGGTGATGGTCCTGGTCCTGGTGTTGCTGCCGCCGCTTTCCGGGTGGCTAGTCGGCGATGCAAACGGCACGGGCGAGCAAACAAGGGGCGGGAATCTCCTGACGACGCTTGCGCTCACGCTGGGCAAGGTATCGGTCTTTGTCGCGCTCATGCTGGTCGTCGGCCGGCGCGTCTTCCCGTGGTTGCTTTGGCAGGTCGCCCGTACCGGTTCGCGGGAGCTTTTCACGTTGTGCGTCATTGCGGCTGCCGTCGGCATCGCCTACGGCTCCGCCGAACTATTCGGCGTTTCCTTCGCGCTCGGGGCCTTTTTCGCCGGTATGGCGATGCGGGAATCTGATCTGAGCCATCGGGCTGCGGAAGAATCCCTGCCGCTCCGGGACGCTTTTTCCGTGCTGTTCTTCGTCTCGGTTGGAATGCTGTTCGATCCACAGGTGCTGATTCACCAACCGCTCCAGGTACTGGCCGTCGTCGCGATCATTGTCTTCGGCAAATCGCTGGCCGCCTTTTTACTCGTCCTTGCGTTCCGCTACCCGCTCAACACGGCGCTCACGGTATCGGCGAGCCTGGCGCAAATCGGTGAGTTCTCGTTTATTTTGGCGGCGCTTGGGGTTTCCCTTGGGCTCCTTCCGATGGAAGGCCAGAGCCTCATTCTGGCGGGGGCGTTGATCTCGATCTCGCTCAATCCTCTGCTGTTCCACGCGGTCGAGCCGGCACAAGCCTGGATTCGATCCCGCTCGAACCTCGCGCGCGTCCTGGAGCGCTCCGACGATCCGCTCGCAGAGCTCCCGACGACTGTTGATCTGAACCGCCTTACCGGGCACGTCGTGCTCGTCGGCTATGGCCGTGTGGGGCGGCGTATTGCCGAAGCATTGACCGAACGGGGCGTGCCGTTGGTCGTGGCCGAACAGAATCGTGAGCTGGTCGAGAAGTTGCGCGAACGCGGCGTGCCGGCCGTCTCTGGTGATGCCTCCGATCCGGCCGTCCTCATTCAGGCGCATATCGCGCGAGCGCGCATGCTGGTGATCGCGACTCCAGATACATTCAGCGCGCGCCGCATGATCGAGATCGCGCGCGCGCTCAACCCGGGCGTCGAGACTGTCGTGCGTACCGACAGCGAAGAAGAGGCGGCGCTCCTCCAAAGGGAGAATGCCGGCAAGGTGTTCATGGGCGAGCATGAACTCGCGCTTGGCATGACGCGCCATGTGATCGAGCGAGTCGCAGGGAGAACCGAAAGAAATGCAAGTCATTGAGCAGCTATCTGCTCGTTTCTTGCGCGTTTGGGACAAAGAGCGCCCTAACGACCAAGGTTAGATCGTGCGAAGCCACGATCTGAACCGATTGTTGGACGAGCCCGGTCGAGGCGCCGCGAAGTTCAGCGGGCCGTAGAAAATACATCCGTGAAACTTCCCCGGAGAGACGCTTCTCCGGGTTGAGCATGCACCCAATCG
>CAYYFR010000456.1:0-2246 GCA_964470865.1 uncultured Burkholderiales bacterium
TTGATGACGAACTGCGCACCTTCCAGATCGTCTTTGTAATCAATCTCTGCCCCCAGCAGGTACTGGTAACTCATCGCGTCAATCAGCAGCGACACGCCGTTTTTGGTCATCGTCGTATCGTCTTCGTTGGCGATTTCGTCAAACGTAAAGCCGTAGGAGAAGCCGGAGCAGCCGCCGCCCTCGACAAAAACACGCAGCTTCAACTCAGGGTTGCCTTCTTCGGCAATCAAATCAGCGACTTTGGCGGCTGCGCTGTCGGTAAAAACAAAAGGCGCGGGCATTTCGGTCTGGATGTTTTCAGAAACTGCGCTCATGGTGTTACCTCTGTATTTTTTACATCAAGCTTGGACGTTTTCATGTTGAAGCTCTCGCCGCAGCCACACTCGCTTTCGACGTTGGGATTGTCAAATTTGAACATTTGCTTGAGCCCTTCGGTGACGAAGTCGATGCGCGAGCCGTCGAGGAATGCCAGGTCGTCGGCATCGATGAGCACACGGGCGTTGTGCGACTCGAAGCTGTGATCGGTGGCGCGAATTTCGTCGGCGATGGCGAAGGTGTGAGCCAAGCCGGAACAGCCGACTTTCTTCACGCCGATGCGCAGCGCAAGACCTTTGCCGCGCTTCGCAAGCTGGTTCTGAATCTGTTTTGCCGCATTTTCAGTCAATGTAATTGCCATAAGTTAAGCTCCAAAGTAACCAAATAACCAAACAAGAGAGCAAGAGATCGCAAGAATCAGCGGGAAAATCCAAAGTGGGTCGCCGGGAGGTTCATGGCGTTGCCCCAAGAAACGAAGTTAGTATCGCTCCGAAACTATATTCTTGTCAAGATAGTTTTTAAACGCTACTATATGCAGATGCAAAGGAGTTTGAAAATGAACAGTCGTGCGATCGCAGAGTTGGTCTTTCACTTGGGGCGCATAGCATCTGGCGAGGGGCTCGTGGAGGGGCTGACGGCAGCCCAGTGGGCGGCGCTTAGATACTTCGCACAGGCCAACCGCTTCTCGCGAACGCCGTCCGCTTTCGCCGCTTTCCATGGCACGACCCGTGGTACGGCGTCGCAGACAATCAAAAGCCTCGAAACCCAAGGCTATCTGACACGCATGCGCTCAGAGGACGACAGGCGCAGTGTCCGGCTCGTTCTGACCGAAAAAGCCAGGGGTATTCTTGCGAACGACCCCTTCGAATCCCTGGTCCGTGCTGCACACTCCCTATCGCCTAGTGTCCAAGGCCACTTTGCCAATGCCCTTCAGTGCATGCTCGGTCAGGTGGCGCAAGAGAGAGGCAAGCCTCCCTTCGGCACCTGCACGTCGTGTCAATATCTGGAAGGCGACGGCTGCAGCCGGGAGGGACAGACGTCCTATGCGTGCGGCTTCACGAGCGAGCCTCTGCGTCTGGAAGAGATCGATGGGGTCTGCATCAACTTCGTCCCGGGCAAGCCCATGACGATGAAGGGCTCTGTCGGCGGAGCCGCACCGCGGTGAGTCCTGTTACCGCTTCAGCGATCACCGTCGCAGACGGCGACATCACCCTCGATGCCGGGCAGCTCGCGCCCAAGCTCGGCCTGTCGGCCAACACCGGTCACTCAAGTTTGCTCGACTTCGTCAGGACTGGGTCGTGATTGCCAGAACTAAAGCGCCAGCCGCGGCGGCAGCTGTGGAGGACAACCCGCCTTAAACTCTCGCCCGCCGGCTTTGCGCGTATCTGCAAGCGCTAGCCACCCGGCGCTTGCCGATCACCTATCGGGAGGCGGCCAAAGGGCTGCTGCTGTTGCCTCCGAACGGCGTGTGCCTCTCCTGCACCACCGGCCGCGTGGTGGAGACCGCCGCGCATCTGGCCGACCATGTGATACCGCGCCTGTCGGTGCGCAAGTGGGTGCTTTCGGTGCCCAAGCGCCTTCAACGAATTTCGAGAGGCATGCGTGTCGCCTTCCTCACCGCGAACTTGCCGGTGCGCTGCCCGGCATCGGCGGCTTGCCGATACTCCCGGGAGCGGTGCTTTCGCCGCCAGAGCCAATTGCCGGGCCTGCAACGGGTTTGGCTTGCGGAAGAACTCGTACCTGCGGCGGCCGTGGTCGCGGTCCGTTGCTGATCACATCGTCAGGGCAGCGCACGGGTTCGCCCTCCGCCAAGCCGGTCGTGGTGCAACGTTGGCTGGCCCGGTCAGGATCAGCTACGGTCGGCGCTGTAATGCGATCGGGTTCGGGTTGGACGGTCTGCGCGGATACGGCGCAGTAGCCAAACGAGGCGA
>CAYYFR010000457.1:0-2233 GCA_964470865.1 uncultured Burkholderiales bacterium
CTCAAGAGTGCCGAGTTCGGCGCTCATTTTGCACTATGTAGCCAAGCGGAACATCTCGAAAGTGTCTGGGTCCTGTCGTTCGACGATGAATTTCGCGAGGGAGTCGCTTTCAAGCGTATTCAAGAGAAATTCCGGCAGGCTTTGGCGTAGCGCATTGGCGACCACCAGTTCCGATGGAGGGATGCCTGGGCGGATGGTGCGCAGCCAAGAGCCAAAGGAGCTCCAGACCTGCTGAGGAAAGGCCACTGCCAGGTAGTGGAGCAGACCTTGACAGATGACGCCGGCCTGGATGAACACGTGATAGGCGTGGAGCTTGCGTTTGACCGCGTTGCGGTAGGCCTGCGATTCGCGATGAAGAAACTGATTGCCGCTTTTGCGGGCAAGCGGCTTCATGTCCTGCATCCAGAAGTGGTAGGAGAACGAGCCAATCAGATGCACCGCCTGTTTGAAGCTGTGCTCGATCTTGAAGCGTAACCCGTAGAGCCGAATGATCTCGATAGCGTCGAGGGAAATGTCGGTACACATCAACAAGCACGAGCCCCTGGAAGGGTGAGTGACCGCCACGAAGCGCACCAGGCGGCCGCACGGACGCCACAGCAAATCGCAGACTCGGAACCTGATCGTCACGTTGTGCTCGCCATAGACGGGGCTGGCAGCCGATTGCATGGACAGGAGATCGTTGAGGAGAGATTTGAGCCTGATCTTGTCACCGTAAAACCTTGGACGCCCCCTTTTCTGCAGACCCTGCCGCAGGTGCGGGGCAAAGGCGACCGCATTGGACTTCACCCGAGTGACCAGGTGATTGTTCTGGGCCAGCAAGCCTTTGACGACCTTGCCGGCCGCGTAGAACGCATCGGCCACGAAATAGAACGGCTCCCCGATCGCGACGATTCCCAGCAGCGAAAGCATCTTGTCGAGCAAAGTACGGCGATCGCGATTGGACCACACCAGGCCCTCGTGGATGCGCACCGCCAGCGGAACCGCGAAGACACTGTGGGCGGCGTGCACGAGCATGCTGACCGCCTGCAAAGAGTGCCCCATGATGTACTCGGGCTTGGAGTTCGAATCCGACTGTTGATGTAGCAGCTTCACGCCCGGCATCTTGCGGCCGGACTTGGCCACCTTGATGCCGTCACCGACCAGGACGCGCCGGCCATTGACGCGCAACGGGTCGGGAAATAGCCGCAACACCGCCTGAGTCCACAACGCCGAAAGCCGGTCGAGCTGCACGGCATTGCTGTGAAAGCTGTCGCGCAGCTTGTTGTACAGGCGCGGTTGCAGTTTGAGCGCGCGCACGATGCTGGTGACACCCAAATGCTCGGTGCGCACCGTCAGGCCAGCCACCACCGTTGCGAACCACATGAAGCTGCGCAAGCGCGAGAACGCCGGGCGCAGCAGGCACAGGGCATTCCACCAAGCGGACCAAAGAGGCATCGAATCTCCCGATTCATGTTGACGGCATAGTATAGCATGTGTATGCTATACATATGACAAAAAAACGCCTGATTCAAATCCAAAAGCGCATTGATGCGATCAAGGAAAAGCTCTGCGCGATCGACGAAATGCGACCGGGATCGTTAAGCCGCCAGTACAAAGATCCGGAGAACCGGACCGGGGCCTATTACCAGCTCAGCTATACGCGGGACATGAAGAGCCGGACCGAGTACGTTGCGCGCGACGCGCTGCCAGGCGTGCGCCGCCAGATCGACAACTACAAGCGTTTCAAGGCCTTGACCGCGCAATGGGTCGACTTGGGCATTGAGCACAGCCGCCTGAAGGCGAAACTGGCGCGCGAACCGTAGGCCCCGGTGCTATGCTTTGTCGATGGCCAAGCGGCAGGACAAACATCCCCTCGCGGACAACCCGCTCGTCGAAGATTTCTTCGGCTCGACGGACTCGCCCGAAGATGCGCTATCCGACGCAGTGATGAATACTGTCTGGACAATCCTGGAAACGGCCGATGTCGACGCCCGGAAGCGCAAGATCGTCTGGCAGGACGGGCAAAGACTTTCGATTAGCCAGTCGGCCCTGCGCATTCACGCAGAATACCCACACTTTCCGATCGAGTTGATCGACACCCATCTGACCGCATGGCTCGAAATGGAATTTGTTCCGCCGAACTACTCTCAGGAACAACTCGACGAACTCGATCAGCTCACCGAGAGCTGGATCGATGCTCACGAACGGCAGGTTGAGGCCACGCTAAAGCGGGCGAGAACTCGGCACTCTTGAG
>CAYYFR010000458.1:0-2200 GCA_964470865.1 uncultured Burkholderiales bacterium
CCGGCAGCTGGTAAAGCTCCACTTCGAACACCACTTTGTCGATCCCGCTGCCACGTTCCTCGCAGATGCGGAAACGGCGCATCTTTCGTTGGTGTCGCTCGGGCTCATGCCGCGCCCTGCACTTCCTTGCCGGCCAGCCACCCGTGTCCGGTCAGGGCACCCAGAGCTATGCCAATCTGGCGACGCGTGAACCGAACCTTGCGCGGATGCCAAGCGTGAACTTGCTTGGTCACTTCCTCCAGGTCCGTCGCGCCATCGTGTCGGATAACCCAGTGCACGGTAGACAGCAGCTCCAGGCCAGCCGACGACTCGAAGCCCTCCACCAGCGCCGCGACCCGGTCGAGACGCGCTCCGGTGTTCGGATGTTGGGAGAGGAAGCGGTTGGCGTCCTCCATCGCTCCCGGAACCAACGTCAGCGGCTTGCCCGGGGCATCGCCGCCGTCGGCATAGCCGGCGACCAGATGGCCTTCAATCGAACGCAGCACATGGCGCAGGTTTTCGGCATAGGGGCCGTAGGGCGCCTTGGCATAGCGCAAGCGCAGCGGCTCATCCGCCTCCTGCATGAAGTACATCAGCTTATGCACTTCCAGCAGCGTCACGAATGGGTCAAGCAGGCCGCCCAGGTAACGGTGCATCAGCGCCACCAGCGCGGCGCGGCCGGCCGTCATGGCAGGCACTTCGCGGCTGTGCACCATGCGCTCGGACGAGGGTGCGCCCGTGGGTTCGAACACCGTCACGCGTACATCGGACAACCCCTGCAGGGCCCCCTCGACGAGCGGCCTGACGTCAGCCCAATCCAGCCCACCCAAGCCGCTGCCCAGAGGCGGAATCGCAATGGAACGAATGCCGCGCACGCAAATTTCCTCCACCAACACGAGCAGCCCGGCCTGGATGTCCTCGATGCGGCTCTTGCCGCGCCAGTGGCGTTTGGTGGGAAAGTTGACGATGTAGCGCGGTGACGTGAGTCGCCCGGTTTCATGGATGAACAACCGTCCCGGCTGCACCTCACCCTGTTGGCAGGCCGCGGCATAGGCTTTGAAGTTCTCCGGAAAGGCATGCCTGAACTGCAGCGCAATACCGCGCCCCATCACCCCCACGCAGTTGACGGTGTTGACCAGCGCTTCCGCCTCACACTTCAGTATGTCGCCGCTGGTGAATTCGATCATGGCTAGCACCTCCTCATTCAGTAATACCAATCGGTGCGGATCTCTACCGCCGGCCGATGGCCTTGAGCGGGCAGCGCGTTCGCCACCTGTCGATACACCGCAGGCGACTGCACGCCAATGCGTTGCACCAGCGTCCAGGGAAAGCTGTGCTGGAGCAAAAACTCCGCCTGCTTGCCTTCCTTGCGCTGTTGCCAGTCGCGCGCCTGCACCGCGTCCCAGTCGATCTCGTCGAGTTGCGCCAGATTACAGCGATCCTCGAAGTAGCGCGCACCCGCATTGGACAACGTAAACGCCCAGCGCCGACTGTTGGCTTGCGCCCAAGCCGCGACAGCGTGCAGATCGGCTTCGAAGTGGATGATCGGCTCCTGTCCGCCGCGATAGGCCAGTTCGGGATGATTGGCTTGGTAGATGAGATACAGCATGACCGAGCGCGGACAAAAGTAGAACGGCACACAACCGCCCACATGCAGGTCCGGGTGGCTATTCAGCCGCAGCTCGCTCAGGCGGCGCTGCTTGATCGTGTTCATGCCAATCATCGTGCCCACCGGCCTGCGCCTCGCGACTTCCGCATCGCACCACAGGCAGCCATCCGCCACGATGGACGGCAGCCGGTCCACAAGGGCGATATGGTAGAGCTTGGGCTGCGCCGGGACAGTCACACCACGGTCTCCTCGTCGCTGGCGTCGGGGTCCGTGTTCAGGTCGGCGTCGTCCTCGATGGTGTCCGGCGGTGCTGCATCGGGCAGGCGCAACGCCGCCTCGCGCACATGGAGCTTGCCGGTGACGACATCGGCGCTGCCGGCGGTGTAACCCGTGCCGCCGTAGGGCGGTGGACGTTCGGCCACCATGTTCGGTTGGGCGGCGAGGCCGTCGGTGCCGGTCATGTGCCGCATGATCAGCGTTTCGAGGCCCTTCTCGCTGGTGTCGGTGGTCATCGAACAACTCCCTTCGCGATCGTCAGGCGCACATCGGGGAGCCAACCCAGCGCCTCCGATCAAGTACCCATCAAGTACCGCCAAGCGGTCTAAGCATCTG
>CAYYFR010000459.1:0-2193 GCA_964470865.1 uncultured Burkholderiales bacterium
TCCTCGATCACCGTCACTGCGCTACCAGACTCAGCAACCACCAGGCAACGGGGAGTGCTTACAATCTCTTTTTGCGTCGCAATAAACAGCAGATGCACTGGCGCTGCAAGCGCCACGTTGCGCGGTACCACAATCACTGCCGCATCATGCAGGAAGGCCGTATTGAGCGCAGCGAATACGTTGTCACGGAAGGCTGCGTGACGGCCAAGATGTGCTTCGATCGCAGCGCCGTGCGTGGCAAGTACTTTCGGCAGGTTGGACACCACCACGCCGCTGTCGCCGTTGCTGCATGAGGCCGCACTAGACAACTGCGGCGCATGGAACCCATCAACAAACACCAGGCGGGTGCTTGCTTCTTCAATATGAAACTGAGCGATATCGGCGGTTTCCAGACAGGTTGCGCCGAGTGCCGGAGAAAACGACAGTTTGGTAAGCCGAGAGATATCGGTAAAGCGCCACTCCTCGTCGCGCAATGTGGGTAACTTCAGCACGTCGAGTCGATTGACCGCCTCGGCGCGCAGCGCGTTGATCCACGCCAACGGACTGGCCGGCAACTGCGGCTGGCCTGCCAGCAGCGTCTCGAGGTAACCCGCAGCGGGTCGGCGAATAGGCGTGACGGTGCTCATGCCGCCCCCTTTGCGACCCTCGTCTCGCCCGCCGCCAGGTGCTCGGCAGCGACCCAGTCATAGCCCCGCGTTTCGAGTTCGCGCGCCAGATCCTTGTCGCCGGTCTTGATGATGCGGCCTGACTCCATCACGTGGACGAAGTCGGGCACGATGTAATTGAGCAGTCGCTGGTAGTGCGTTACAAGAATAATGGCGTTATCCTTGTTGGCGAGCTGGTTGACGCCCTGAGAGACGATCCTGAGCGCGTCGATATCGAGGCCGGAATCGGTCTCGTCGAGGATCGCCAGGCGTGGCTCGAGCAGGGCCATCTGCAAGATTTCGTTGCGCTTTTTTTCGCCCCCCGAGAAGCCTTCGTTGACACTGCGGTCGAGAAAATCGGGACTTATTTCGAGCAGCTTCATCTTCTCGCGCACAAAGTCGTCAAACTCGAGCGGGTCGAGTTCTTCCTTGCCGCGCTGCGCCTGCACCGTGTTGTAACTCAGGCGCAGAAACTGGCTGTTGGCGACACCGGGTATCTCGATCGGATATTGAAAGGCCAGAAACACACCGGCACGGGCACGCTCCTCGGGAGCAAGGTCGAACAGGTTACGGCCTTCGAACAGCACGCTGCCGCCCGTCACCTCATACGCCGTGTGACCGGCCAGCACCTTGGCGAAGGTGCTTTTGCCTGAGCCGTTCGGCCCCATGATGGCGTGCACCTCACCGCTCTTTACGGTGAAGTCCAGGCCTTTCAGGATTTCGATGCCGTTCACGGTCGCGCGCAGCCCGCGCACTTCGAGCAGGGTTCTGCCGTCTTGCATAATCATCCGACACTTCCTTCGAGCTTGAAACTGAGGAGCTTGGTCGCCTCGACCGCAAACTCCATCGGTAATTGTTGAAACACGTCTTTGCAGAATCCGTTGATGATCATCGACACGGCGGCCTCGCCGCTGACCCCGCGCTGGGCGAAATAGAACAGCTGGTCCTCGCCAATCTTCGAGGTCGAAGCCTCGTGCTCGACCTTGGCACTGTTGTTGCGCACCTGGATGTAGGGGAAGGTGTTGGCACCGGACTGGTCGCCAATCAGCATCGAGTCACATTGCGAATAATTGCGTGCGCCGGCGGCTGTCGGCGCAATCCTGACCAGCCCGCGGTAGCTGTTGTTGGAACGACCGGCCGAGATGCCTTTGCTGACGATGGTGCTGCGGGTGTTCTTGCCGATGTGGATCATCTTGGTTCCGGTGTCGGCCTGCTGATAATTGTTGGTGACCGCGACCGAATAAAACTCGCCGACCGAGTTGTCGCCACGCAGTATGACGGACGGATACTTCCAGGTAATCGCCGATCCGGTCTCGACCTGGGTCCACGAAATGCGCGAGTTGACGCCTTTGGCCAGGCCGCGCTTGGTGACGAAGTTGTAAACGCCGCCAATGCCGTTTTCGTCACCCGCATACCAATTTTGTACCGTCGAGTACTTGATGTCGGCGTTATCAAGCGCTACCAGCTCAACCACCGCCGCATGCAACTGGTTGGTGCTGAACGCAGGTGCCGTGCAGCCTTCGAGGTAAGAGACCGACGCCCCTTCCTC
>CAYYFR010000460.1:0-2160 GCA_964470865.1 uncultured Burkholderiales bacterium
CGACTTTTCCAAGATCGAGGCCGGGCGCATGGACATCGAGGCGCATCCGTTCGACGTGCGCGATTGCGTGGAGTCGGCGCTCGATCTCATCAGCACCCGCGGCGCAGGCAGTGGTTTGCCGCACGGCGCTGCGCATACCGGGCAAATCGATCAGCGGGCCCGATGTGATGATCGCCGGTCACGCGCTCGCGCTTGGCGCTACGTTGGTCACGGCAAATACGCGCGAGTTCGGCCGCGTGCCCGGCCTCGTTACGGTCAATTGGCGCGCATGATTCGGCCAACGGGGAGCGAGACCGGTCTCAAGCAACGCCTGGCGGCCATTTTCGCGGCGGACGTGGCGGGTTATTCGTGCCTGATGGCCCTGCATGACCGCGCGACGGTAGCGGCGCTGGATGCGGCGCTTGGCGAGCGCGTTCCGGTGGCGGTCCTGGGCGAGGTAAAGTACAAGGGCAAGGCGCAACCGGTGCAGGTGTTCGCGGTCAGGGCGCGGGCGCCAAGGTGAAGCAAACCTTGCAATCCGCTAAACCGTAAACTTGCAATCGGACGCGCATGAACCTTGCAGTTGGATTGCGCTGCGGCGCGTTGACCAGGAGGGCTAAATGAACGGCAGGAAAGGCGACAAGGCTGGCAAGCTCGGCAAGGAAGAATACTTCGATCGGCTGGGCCATCTGCAGCTTGAACTCAACGACGTGGGGCGCTGGCTGCAGCACACGGGAAAGCGCCTGGCGGTGGTGATCGAAGGGCGCGACACGGCAGGCAAGGGTGGCGTCATCTCGGCGATCGCCGAGACCCTCAATCCGCGCCAATGCCGCACAGTGGCCCTGGCCAAGCCGTCCGAGCGTGAAGCCACGCAGTGGTATTTCCAGCGCTATGTGGCGCACCTGCCCGCCGCTGGCGAGATCGTGCTGTTCGACCGCAGCTGGTACAACCGTGCCGGGGTCGAACGCGTGATGGGGTTTTGCAGCGCGGACCAGACCCGGGCGTTTCTCAAGCAGGCGCCGCTGTTCGAGAAGATGCTGGTCGACGACGGCATCGTGTTGCTGAAGTACTGGTTGACAGTCGACCAGGCGCAACAGGAAGAGCGTTTCGCCGAGCGTCAGGCCGATCCGCTCAAGCGCTGGAAACTGAGTTCGATCGACGTCACCGCACGCCAGAAGTATGCCGCATACGGCCGTGCACGCGACGCCATGCTGAAGGCCACGCACAAGCCGGGCGCGCCCTGGACGCTGGTCGATTTCAACGATCAAAGGCGTGGCCGCTTGACCATGATCCGCCATCTGCTCGACCAGATTCCGGAACACCGTGTACCCGACACCATGGTCGAGTTTGCGCCGCTTGCGCATGCGCCCCTGCGCGAGCACTTTGGCACTGCACAAAAGCCGATCAAGCCTGTGAAGTGACCGCAGTCGCCAGGCCTTGGCCGGCGCGCGGGCGCGCGCCGTGCTGGCAAGCGGGTGGCAGCGCGCGCGCAGCCGGCAGAGTGGTGGGCGGAAGCGAGCCTCAGCCGAACACCACAGTCTGGCTGCTCTCGACCTTGCAAAAGCGCCCCAGGCTGCCGATCGAGTTGGCGTGTTCGGTATCGGAATGCGCCGCGCAGCAGTCCTCCAGCACGATCATCTCGTAATCGCGGTCATGGCCGTCGCGCACCGTGGCCTGCACCACCGCCTGGGTCGAGACGCCGGAGCAATAGATGCGTTCGATCCCTTTGGCGCGCAGCTGCGCTTCGAGGCTGGTGGAATAGAACGGGCTGACGCGATGCTTGACTACCTGCATGTCCTCCGGGCCCACCGGCAAGTCGGGGTGGATCTCGGTGCCCCAGGTGCCCAGCTTGAACAGGCCGTTCTGGCGCGCCGGCGAGAACACCGGCGAATGCGGCGGGCATTCCTTGTAGTCGGCCGAAAAGCCGACGCGCACAAAGCCGATCATCAGGCCGGCGGCGCGTGCTTTCGCAATCGCTTGGGCGGTCAGCGACAGGATCCTGCGCGAGACCACCAGCGCGCCCATCGGCGACTTGCCGCTGGGGCCGTCGGCGTGCACCAGATCGTTTTCCATGTCGAGCACGAGGTAGAGGGATTTCATCAAAAGGGCTCCGGCAGGTTGAGGGTGAAAAGGAACGCGTTCGGGCGAGCGATGCCGACCACGCGGCGACGGATTTTACGC
>CAYYFR010000461.1:0-2130 GCA_964470865.1 uncultured Burkholderiales bacterium
TCGCCTTCGCACGGAGTTACCTGATGCCGGAAATCCTGGTCAAGCAAGACGGCGCGATCGCGCGGGTACTGATTTCGTATCCGCAACGGCACAACGCGCTGACCAATGAAATGATGCTCGCACTGCCGCGTGTGCTCGATGCGCTAGGGCGCGATGCCGTTACGCGGGTGATCGTCATCAGCGGCGCCACCGACAAGGCGTTCGCCGCCGGCGGCGATATTTCGGAATTCGCCACCCTGCGCACCAGCCGCGCCGACGAGGACCAGTACATCGCGAACACCAATCGTGCCCTGCTCGCGCCGGCGCATTGCGCCAAGCCGGTGATTGCATCGATTCGCGGCTTCTGCATGGGCGGCGGCCTGCAACTGGCCGCCGCCTGCGATTTGCGCATCGTCGCCGACGATGCGCTGTTCCGCATGCCGGCCGCGCGCCTGGGCGTGGGTTACCCGGCGGCGGGGATCGAGCGTTTCATTGCCCTGATCGGAGCCGCGAACACCACCGACTTGTTCATTTCCGCGCGCAAGTTCGGCGCCGACGAAGCCCTGCGCATGGGCTTCGCCAACCGGGTTGTCGCCGCCGCCGACCTTGAGCGCGAAGTCGATGCCTATTGCGCGGTGGTGGCGGATAACGCGCCGCTGACCATTGCCGCGGCGCGGGCGACGATTCGCGAGGCATTGAAGCTGCCTGCGGAGCGCGACGCCGCAGGTCTCAAGAACACCATCGATGCGTGCTGGGGCAGCCACGATTACAACGAGGGTCGTCTGGCCTTCATGGAGAAGAGAAGCCCGCGCTTCCTGGGCCGCTGACCTGACGCTGCATCCGCACGACGATGGCCGTGGATGCCGGTTTCGACTGCGTGCTTGTCGTTGAGAACTGCATGATTCATGACAAGAACATGGTTTTGGCGAAGCCGGCATGTTTTTGGGTACGATTGAAAAGCAAGAGCCATCAGACCAAGACAAAGGAGACCCGAGGATGTCGAATTTCATGCAACGCCTGGCGCGCAGTCGCGCAACTGCCGTCGTCCACCGCAGTGTCGCGCTCACATGCCTTATGTGCGCGATCACGCTTTTCCCCGCTGCGGCGGACCTGCACGCACAAGCCTGGCCGAACAAGCCGATCCGTATCGTCACCGGCTATGCCGCCGGCGGCGGCGCCGACATCATCGCGCGCCTGTTCGCCGAACAGCTGGGCCCCAAGCTAGGCACTGCGGTGATTGTCGAGAACCGCACCGGCGCGGGCACCAATATCGCGTCACAACATGTGTCGCGCGCGGCGCCTGACGGCTACACGCTGTTGCTGACGGCGAACAACCACAATCTCAACGCGATGATCTATGCCAACCCCGGCTACGACCCGGTCAAGGACCTGATGCCGGTGATCCAGATCTCCGAAGGGCCGTCACTCCTGGCCGCGCACCCGGGCACGCCGTTCAAATCGCTCAAGGATCTGGTGGAGGCGGCGCGCGCCAAGCCGCGTTCGCTTTCGTACGGCAGCTCCGGTATTGGTACGCCGGTGCACATGGCCATGGAGTTGTTCAAGCTATCGGCCGACCTCGACATCACGCACGTTCCCTACAAGGGTGCCGGCCAATCGGTGATCGATGCCGTAGGTGGGCACATTCCGCTGGTAATCGGATCGATCGCCGCGATGAAGCAGCATATCGATGCGGACAAGTTGCGCCCGCTGGCGGTATCCACGCGCAAGCGTTCGCCCAGCCTGCCCAACGTGCCGACCATGGCCGAAGCCGGCTTCGCCGACGCTGTGCATCTGATCTGGCTGGGCATCGTGGCGCCGGCGGGCACGCCGCCGGAGATCGTGGCCAGACTCAACAGGGAGTTTGCGCAGACCTTGATGCAGGCGAATGTGCGCGAGCGGCTCGATGTGATCGGGCTTCCCGCGGCCGAAGTCGGCAGCCCGCGCGACTTCGAGGCGATGCTGAAGGCCGATCTGGCGACCAGTCAAAAGATCGTCTCGCACCTGAAGCTCAAGGCGGACTGAAGACCTGCGCCCGCGCGCGCTGCGCCGGCCATTTTTTGTCTCTGTGCATGGTTTGGCTTGGCCTGGTTATCCACCGCTCATGGCCGCCACGGCTCGCTGTAGTTCTCGGCGCCACTCTGGCGAATGTCG
>CAYYFR010000462.1:0-2114 GCA_964470865.1 uncultured Burkholderiales bacterium
TGCCGTCGTCGAGCTCGGCGTAGAACAGCGGCTTGACCCCCATGCGGTCGCGGGCGAGAAACAAGGTCTGGCGATTGCGGTCGTGGATGGCAAATGCAAACATGCCGCGAAAGCGCGCCACGCAGGCCTCACCCCAGGCTTCCCAGGCGTGGACGATCACTTCGGTGTCACTGCGCGTTCGAAATACATGACCGAGCGCCTGCAGTTCAGGGACCAGATCCAGATAGTTGTAGATCTCGCCGTTGAAAACCACCGCCACCGAGCCGTCTTCGTTGAAAAGAGGTTGCTGGCCGGTGGCGATATCGATGATGGAAAGCCGTCGATGGCACAGCGCGACGCCTGGCTCGAGATGCACCGCGCCTTCGTCGGGACCGCGGTGGAACTGGATGTCGTTGATGCGCACCGCCAGATCGCGCGCGAAATCACGCCGACCGCGCAGGTCGAAGAGGCCGGCTATGCCGCACATGGGCGCACGCTCGTTCTATGGGGTGACGCAGCGGCGCAAAACGAGGCGCGCACACCGGCCTGCATCACCGGACCTCCTTGGCCTGCCGCAAGGCCGCATCGATCGCAGCGCCCGCTTCAGCCGCGAAGGCCGCCAGCGCCGGCAGGCCGCCATCCGCTGCGCCCTTGGGGGCGTAGAGGATCACGACCGCCGAATCGTCGCCGGCCCCGGTCAGGCGCGACCATGCGGTCAGGAGCTTGGCCTGGCGATCGCTGCTGGTGAGCCGGCCGTTGATCCAGTACCAATGCCACACCAGCAGGCGTTCTTCGGCAGCGCCGGCCGCACTTCGCGCGGCACGCAATTCAGCGCTGCGTGCCAGCACCGCCTGGCCCGCATAGCGCACCTCGGTGGCACCCGAGCGCACCTGGGTCCAGGCCTTGTCTTCACTGGTGACCAGCACATTGCTGGAGCTGACCAGCTTGCGCGTGTAGTTCTGGTTGCGGTAATAGCCGACATACACGCCGACGGTGGCGCCGTCGCGCTGGTAGGCGTTGATCGACAGGGCGGAGGGATTGTCGAAGGCCGGCTTCCAGTCGCCCAGGGCTTGCGGCTGCTTGCGCCAGTTGCCCGCCTGCGCCGGCAATTCAAGGGCCACCGGCGCAGCCGCTTCGCCACGCAGAATGAAGCTGTTGGCCAGCACCGGCAGTGCGACGATCAGCAGCATCGGCAGCATCACCAGGCCCTGCATCGCGGGACGCGCCATTGCAATCGGCCGCGCCTTTTCACCACCAACCGCGACCGGCTCCAGCTCGGCCGAGGTATCTTCGCTCCAGCGCGCGCCGATGGCGAACATGATCATGATGACCACGCCGAAAAACACCCAGCCGTAAACCAGGTGGTCGACGCCGGTGGCGATGGTGTTGCCCGACAAGTGGCCCAGCATCACGATGATGTAGGCGCGCAGCCAGTTGGCGATGATCGGCACGGCAATCGACACCGCAACGAAGATCAGGCGCCGCTTGAGCGAACGGTAGTTGAGGTAGGCGAACAGCAGGCCGACGGTGAACGAGGCGATCAGGTAACGCACGCCGCTGCAGGCTTCGACCACCGACCATGACCCGGAGGGGATATTGAAATGCAGCCCTTCGCGATACACCACGATGCCCGAAAGACGCAGCGCCAGCACGGTGAAATCCGCCGTGTATTCCATCATGGTGGGCATGACGAATTCGCCGAACGGCACAGCCAAGAACAGGAAGCCCAACGGAAAGGCGATTTCGCGCGCCACGCGCCAGCCCAGCAGGGCCGGCACAGTCAGGACGATCAATGCGACAAAGGCAAACTGCGTCAGCGCATTGACCGCGGTGAGTTCACCCAGCAGCCAGCCGAAACCCACCACCGCCGCGGGCAGCAGGGGCAACAGGGCCGGGGTAGGCGCGATCTGCGCCAGGCGCGCACGCTTTTGCCAGATGAGCCACAGCACGATCGGTACGATCAAAAAGCAATGCTGGAAGGTTTCCGAACGCATCCAGATGGCGAACATCGAAGCCGCAGTATCGCGATACAGCGCCCCCAGCCATACGAAGGCCAGACCGAGCAAAACCAGCGCACGCCGCCACGCGCCGGCCAAGGGTTGCTGCTGCAAGGCGGCCGCAGGCACGCTACTCAT
>CAYYFR010000463.1:0-2109 GCA_964470865.1 uncultured Burkholderiales bacterium
AGGCGCCGATCGCGCGCTCATAGTCTTGCGCCATGCCCGCGACCTCGAGGTCGCGCCCGGCGACCGCGTTGAGCGCACCGGCGCAGGAATCCGCGGCGACCACCGCGCGTGCCATGGCCATGGCCTCGAGAATTTTGTTCTGGATGCCGCGCGCCAGGCGCAAGGGCGCCACCACCAGGGCCGCATGGCGCAGATAGGGCCGCACGTCAGGCACCGTGCCGGTGACGCGAATGGCGTCGGACGCCAGCGCCTGCACCTCGGCCGTAGGCGAGCGCCCGACCACGTGGAAGCGCAGCGTCGGCCAACGCGCCCGCAGGCGCGGCAGCACCTCGGCTGCGAACCAGATCACCGCATCGGCATTGGGCCAGTAATCCATGGCGCCGGTGAACACAAGCGGAATTTCATCCGCCGCAAAAGGCGAGGCGAATTCATGCGCCGGCGAAAAGTATTCCGCATCCACGCCGTTGCACACCACGCCCACACGCCCCTGGCATTCGGGCGCCAGCTTGAGAAAGAACTCGGCCTCGTTGGCGGTCACGAAGAAGGTGCAGGTGGAGGCGGCGGCCGCGCGGCGCTCGAATTCGAACAGCTTGACCCCTTCGCGCCGATACACCCAGGACATCGGCCAGCGGTGATGCTGCGCGTACTGGGTCCATTTGGCGGAATCGACGTCATCGAACACTTCGAGTTTGGGCATGTCGGGAATATCGTTCGCATACTGCGCCATCGCCGACGAAAATATCATCGCCGCATCGATCCGCTGGGCGGCGCAGGTGGCGCGCACCCAGGCACGCAAACCGGCGTTGCGGTAGTAGGGCAAGGTCAGCGCTTCACCGCTGATCAGGCCGCGCACGCTGGCCAGTTTGGCCAGCGGCGGCGATAACCTGACCACGTGAAGATCGGCACACGAGGCACGCACGATGTCCACATACGCCAGATCCGCCGGATCATCGACGAAGGTGCCGAGAAACACGCGGTGGCGCGCCGCAAGATACCTGAGCAGGTGATAGGTGCGCACCTTGTCACCCTTGTTGGGCGGGTACGGCAGGCGGTGCGTGAGAAAAAGTACGTTGGACATGATCGCTCAACCCAGATTGCGCACGATGTGCGGGCCGATGCGGTTGGCCAGACTGATCGGCAGGCGCCGCCAGGCCTCGATGAAGAGGCGGAATTTGGCGTTCGCCGGATTGTTCTGCGGCACCGTGTCGCGCCGGTACAGCCGGTATTCGTAGTTGAGCGGCGCGGCCTCGAAACCCCAGTGCTTCTTGAAAGAATATGAACCGGTACCCTGCTTGCTGCGCCCGTAGTCGAACACCTTGAGCCCGCGCTCGCAGGCGCGGCGCATCAGCTCCCAGTACTTGAAGTCGTTGGCGGCCAGGTCGCGCGCGTCTTCATCGTCGCCCGCGTAATACGGCAACACCTCGTCGCGGAAATAAAAGCTGAGCACGGAGGATAGCGGCCGCGCGTCCGCTCCGACTACCGTCAGGATCTCGCAGTCGGGGCCAAACTCGGCTTGCAGTGCCTCGAAGTAGGCGCGCGGCATGGCCGGCGTGCCGTGGCGATGCACGTTATCGGCATACAGCGCGAAAAAGCGCGCGGCATCGGTGTCGATTTCGGCATGCAGTCCGTTCTTGATGCCCTTGCGCACCATGGCGCGCTGCTTGCGCGGAATGGCCAAAAGGTTGGCTTCGAGGTCAGGCAGGATTTCCTTGCGAAAGGTGACATACAGATCCTGCGAGGGCCAGTTTGCATGGCGCGGCTTGACGTTGCGCAGCTCGAGATGGTCGACACCGAGCCGGCAGGCGATGGCCTGGGCCTCATCCTCCAGCGCCTGGCCTGCGGCTTCACTGGTGGCGGCCACACCACCGTAAACGGCGAACGGCAGGGACACCAGTGCGTTGCCGAACAGCACGCTGTTGACATGCGCGAGCGGCAATACGCCGGCAATGGCGCCATCCTGCTCGGCGAAAAGATAATGGGTGCGATGCCGGAAAACGCCGGCAATGACGGTTTGCCAGCCGGCACGATGAAAGAACGTGGCCTGCGGGCAGGTAGCGACGAAGGCATCCCAGCGTGCCGCGCCCGGCTTGTCGCCGGATTCAAGGCGCC
>CAYYFR010000464.1:0-2092 GCA_964470865.1 uncultured Burkholderiales bacterium
AGGAACTGCGTGGCCTGCCGACCCACGCGCGCGTGGCCTGCGGCCTGGCATTGTCGCCCGAAGGCAGGCACGTGTTTCCGGACATGAGCGTGCTGGAAAACCTCGAGACCGGCCTGATCGACGCAAGCACCGCCATGGCGGTGCGCCATCGCCGGCTGGCGGAAATGTTCGAACACTTTCCCCACCTGGCGGACCGCCGTGCCCAGGCGGCCGGCACGCTCTCCGGGGGAGAACAGCAAATGCTCGCCATCGCCCGCGCGCTGATGTCGAACCCGAAACTGCTCATGCTCGATGAGCCCACACTCGGCCTGGCGCCGGTGATCGTGGGCCAGATCGCCGCACTGATCGTGCGGCTGCGCGGCGTCGGGATCTCGGTGCTGGTGGCGGAGCAGAATGTGGAAATGACCTTGAGCGTTTCCGACCGCGCCTATGTGCTCGACAGCGGCGAACTGGTCAAGGAAGGACCGAGCGCGCAACTGATGCGCGACCCCGCCATCCGCCAGGCCTACCTGGGCATTTGAACCCCTTCACAACCCTACGGAAAGACCGCGCATGACTGGACACGTAAGACGCATCGTCACCGGCCACGACGCCCAAGGCAAAGCCATCGTCAGCAGCGACGGCCCGGCCCCGGCGGTGATCGTCAATCCGAAACGGCCCGGCTACTTCCTGACCCAAGTCTGGGCCACCACCGAGAGCCCCGCCGAAGTCGGCAATACCGACGACCCGACCCGCCTGCCACTCGCGCTCGCGCCGCCGAAGAACGGATCGGTCATCCGCATCATCGAATTTCCGCCGGAGCACGGATCGCTATCGAAATTCGACAAGGAAAGCGCCGAAGAAGCCTTCGCCGCCATCGGCGGCAAGGCCCATTCCACATTCCGCCCAGGCGCACTTCACCCCATGATGCACAGGACCGAATCGATCGACTACGGCATCGTGCTCGAAGGCGAGATCGTCCTCGTGCTCGACGACTCCGAAGTGACCGTGCGCGTCGGCGAGGTGGTGGTTCAACGCGGCACCAACCATGCATGGAGCAATCGCTCGAGCCGCCCCTGCAAGGTCGCCTTCATTCTTCTTGACGGGCGCTTTTCTCGGGAATTGGCCTGATCGCGCGCATGGACTCGCAGCCCCGGGCCGTGTGCCAATCCAGCCAGTTGGACGCCGCGCGCCTGAAGATGGCGGCGCTTTTCCGCTGGCGCTGGTGCGCCACGTGATCGACGCGCGCCGCCAGGTCGAGCTCCATGGACCGCGCGAGATGCCCATCTGGGGCTTTGTGTTCCTGGAGGATTTCGCGCAAAGCCAGATCCGGCCGAAGCTGGGCGAAGCTTTGGCAGGCCAGCGCGTCGACGCGCTGATCGATTACCTGAAGCAGATCCAGGAGTAGCGCGCGCGGTCAATGCGCCGGAAACACTGGCTCCCCTGCGGCGCGGTAACAGCGCACGATGGCGTTCCAGGCCTGCCGCGCGGTTCCGGCATCGCAGAACAACCTCCGGTCCCTTGCAGTGATCGCACCGTGGGAAGCGAGAAAGTCTACGTTGAACGCCTGGCGCCAACAGGATTCCCCGAAGAGGACGATGGGCATCGGCTTGATCTTGCGCGTCTGCATCAGAGTGAGAGTCTCGGAGAGCTCGTTGAAGGTTCTCAAGCCGACGCCGCAACCCGAGGGCGTGAGCACTTCAGAGACACACTACCGCTCCGGCGCGCTCACTGCCGCCGGTTGCCCTTATGGTCGTTCTGCCCGTCATTCTTGTGCCTGCCGGCCACTTCTTCCTGCTCCGCCTTTTGCTTTTGCTTGGCGACCTCATCTACTTGAGGGGAGAGTGGTTGCTTTTGTTGCTGATCGAGATCTTTGGTTTTCTGATTCATGTCGCTACTCCTTGAGTTAGCTGCGCCAAACCTGCGCGCGTGTTCCGCTGGGTTTCGAAAGGGTGCGACGTTCATTCCGGTCGCCCTAAAAGCTGGTTATTGCAGGGGTTTGATCTAAGCGCGCTCTTGGCTAGGGCAATAAGTCCACTATAGGCCTGCACCCCCTCTCCCTCTGTGCGGTGTCGCACAAGATGCCCGGTCTACTGGCCAAAGACGCCTCAGT
>CAYYFR010000465.1:0-2072 GCA_964470865.1 uncultured Burkholderiales bacterium
AGAATACGGGCATGCAGCGCCAGTCGGTTCTGATCACGCACGGCAAGTTCGGCGCCCGCGCTGCAAGCTTCATTTGCCGCAAGGCGCGCAGGCACGCAGCCCCTGCTACCCGGCCTGCAACAAGGCCTTGATGCGCGGTTCCGGCTTCCAGTAGTTCGGTCCCTTGAGGAACTTGCCGTTGGCGTCGTAGATCGGCTTGCCATCCGCGCCCAGCTTGCTTTCGTTGCTGTCCATGATCACATCGAGCACGTCTTCAAGCGGCAGGCCGTACTTCAGCGCCTCGGAGCGGCAGTACACGATCACGTCGCCTAAAAGGTCGGCGATCGCGGTCAGCACTTCGGCGGCGTCGGCGCCGGCAGCCACCTGTGCGGCAATGTCGTCGATCTCGTGCACCTCGTCCATCAGCGTCGCCTTGAACTTCAACAGGCGCTCCGCGGTGTTGTCCGGCAGCGTGGGGCGTTCGTGGGCCGGCAGGCGGTACATGGCATTCATCAGGGCGATGCGTTTGGCGAAGGTCTTTTTCATCGGGTTTTGCTCTCTTCGCTCGGGTGACAGTTCATGGCGGCGATTGCGCAGCGTCGCCTGCGCGCCAGCTCGTACAACGGCTGCGTGTAGATGATGGCATCGCGCGCCAGCGGGCCCAGGCTTGGCTGCAAGTTTGGCGGGTAGGGCATGGATCGTCCGGCGGCGCGTCGCTATTGCCGCCCCAGCGTCACACGCTCCTCGACCAGCGCCTCGCGGCGCGCCGCGGCGGGCTTCGCCGTGGCGATATCGAAGCTCACACAACGCAGTCGGCCTGCAAAGGTAAACGGTGGTGCATAGTCATGGCACACCGGTGCGATCGAGCGCCCGACATCCATGCCGGTGGAAGACACCATGGTGGCCATGGCGGGAATCTCGACCTGCCCGGCGTCGCGGCCATCGATGAAGAGCGTCGCCGTGCCGCGCTTGCCGTCGCGCGCCACACGCACGCCGGCCACGCAGGCACCGGTCGGCAGGGCCTGGGTCGAGCGCACCTGGGAATGGTGGTGGAAATAGTTGTAGTCGAACACCAGGTGCCGGTCCTTGACGAACAATACGTAGCCGCCATTGGCGCTGCCGCGCGCGACAATCGCTCCGGCGGTCGCCTGACCCAGGGTGAAATCGGCGGTAATGGTGAACGGACGGTTGCCGGTGGGTGGTGCGGTGTCTGCGGAATAGCGCGATACCGGTGGATAGAATTTCCACTCGAGCCGGCGAAAGGTATTGCCGCGCGCCTGCGCACTCTTGAACAAGGCACCGCCGCGACGATCGTCGAGCGGCAGCACGCCGTTTTTTCCGGCTTCCAGCCACCAAAGTTCGATCAGTTGCCTGAGCTTCGCCGGATGGGTCGCGGCCAGGTCGTGCGCCTCGGAGGCGTCGGCGGCGGCGTGATAAAGCTCCCAAGCTTCGGTATCGTAGTCGCTGCCGGGCTCATGGAAGCACACCGCCTTCCAGCCATCGTGCCAGATGGCGCGGTGACCGAACATCTCGAAATACTGCGCGCTTTTGCGGCTCGGCAAGGTAGCCGCGCCGTCGCCCAGTGCGTAGGCCATCGAGCTGCCGTGCACCGGCATTTGCGCCACGCCGTTGAAGCTTTCGGGAAATGACATTCCCAGCAGATCGAGCACGGTCGGCGCGATGTCGGTCACATGATGAAACTGCGGGCGGATGGCGCCGCGATCCTTGATGCGCGCCGGCCAGTGAAAGATGAAGGGGTCGCGCACACCGCCGGCATGGGTGTTCTGCTTGTAGCGCTTGAGCGGCGTGTTGCCGGCCATGGCCCAGCCCCACGGATAGTTGCTGTGGCTGTCCGGCCCGCCGATGGTGTGCAGGCGCGCCACCGCCGCATCCACGTCCTCGGCCAGGCCATTGAAGTAGCGCATCTCGTCAAGCACGCCGAGCGGCCCGCCCTCCTGGCTGGCACCGTTGTCCGACATGGCGATGAAAATCGTGTTGTCGAGCTGCCCCAGGTGTTCGAGCGCATCGATGTAGCGCCCGAGGTGATGGTCGGTGTGTTCGAGAAAAGCAGCGAAGGCTTCCATCAGGCGCGC
>CAYYFR010000466.1:0-2043 GCA_964470865.1 uncultured Burkholderiales bacterium
GGAACTGCTGCTCACCGACATCAAGCATGCGCTGTCGTGCAACCCCATGTTGCCGGTCTATCAGGCCGGCTGGCCGCTGGCAAGCGTGGCGCCGGTACCCACGGCCTGGCATGAATGCGCAGCCGGCTTGGTCGAGATCGGTCACAGCGGCGACGATTTCACTTTCGACAATGAATTGCCGCGCCACAAGACCTGGCTGGCACCGCATGCACTGGCCAACCGCGTGGTCACCCATGGCGAATGGGCGGAATTCATCGCCGACGGCGGCTATCGCGATCCGCGCTGGTGGCTGGCGTCCGGCTGGGACTGGGTTTGCACCGGCGGCATCGAAGCGCCCCTCTACTGGCAGCGCGGCGGCGATGCCGCGACGCCCGACTGGCACAGCTTCACGCTGCACGGGCAGGTTCCGATCGATGCGCACACGCCGATCAGCCACATCAGCTATTTCGAAGCCGACGCCTTCGCGCGCTGGATCAGCCACGTCAGCCATGCGCATCGCGGCTCGCGCCTGCCGACCGAGGCCGAGTGGGAGGCCTGCGCTGCACGCCATGCCGCGATCACGCTGCCGCGCGGCAATTTTGTCGAATCGCGCGCCCTGCATCCCTTGCCGGTGGCAACCGTAACGCCGGAACCGATGCAACTGTTCGGCGATGTCTGGGAGTGGACCAGCAGCGCCTACAACGCCTACCCTGGCTACCGCCCGTGGAGCGGTGCTGTCGGCGAATACAACGGCAAGTTCATGGTCAACCAGTATGTGCTGCGCGGCGGCTCATGCGTGACGCCGCGCTCGCACATCCGCGCCAGCTATCGCAATTTCTTTCCCACCGACGCGCGCTGGCAGTTCAGCGGTGTGCGCCTGGCGCGCGACATCGATTGACCCACCCGCAACTGTGCCCATGAACAGCCTATCCCGACACGCCACCGTCTTTTTCACCTTGATGCTCGGATTGTTTGCCGGTCCGTTGGCGGCCCAGAGCTACTCTTCGCCCAACAGCGGGCCGTTGCGCACCACCGCCGTCGCGGATGAGCCAACCCTGATGCTTGAAGGCCATGACGCGGTGGCCTACTTCACGCGAAACGATGCCATCAAGGGCGACCCGGCGATCAAGCTTGTGCACTTGGGCGTGACGTACCGTTTTGCAAGCGACGCCAACAAGATTGAATTTGCAAAGGCACCGGAGAAGTACATGCCGCAGTTCGGCGGCTTTTGCGCCAACGGCATCAACTATGCGGTGCCATGGGGCGGCGGCGGTGCGCCCAATAGCTGGCGCATTTATCGCGGCAAGCTATACGTGTTTGGCGGCCAGAAGGCGCGCGACCACTTCGAGATGGAAACCGAACTCAATCTGGAGCGCGGCCATCGTTACTGGAACCAAGAAGTCGCGGGCGGCAATCCCCTGCTGACGCGCTGGAAGCGCCTCGTGTTCCGCGTACCGCACTACAAGACCGACAACGAACTGCAAGCGGCGTACGAATCCAGGCTGGCGGCCAAGACCCTGCCGGTCATGCCGGGCGCGGCGCAGGTGGTCCCCGCGAGATAGGCCGCACTGCTGGCGCGCGTCGCAGAGCCTGAGGAGATTTCGTCGCGAGCGCGCCTGCCAGTGCGCCAGTGGGTGCTCGCGATGCCCAAGCGCCTGCGTTATCACCTGGAACGCTTGCGTGAAATCGACGCCCGGCATCTGGTCTACGAGAGCGTGAAGCCCGGCCCGGGCGGAAGTGTCTGCCTGATGCTGACGCCGATGCAACGCCTCGATCGTCTCGCGGCACTGATCCCGCCACCGCGCCGCCATCGTCACCGCACCTACGGGGCGCTGGCGCCGAACTCGCCTGCGCTATGCGGTCACCGCGCTGGCGCAGCCCGCCAGGGTTGCCTCCGCACCGGCGCCGGTCGAGCCGATCCCGTCGGATGCGGCCCCGGCAGAGCCAATGCATCGCCAAGCGGCGCGCTACGTCTGGGCGCTTCTGCTGGCGCGCATCTACGAGGTGCCGCCGCTTACGTGCCCGCAGTGCGGCGGCGCGATGAAGATCATCGCTTTCATCACC
>CAYYFR010000467.1:0-2042 GCA_964470865.1 uncultured Burkholderiales bacterium
TATCGCCCGTGGTGGTCGGCGTGCTCGGCATGATCATCGAGCGCAGCATGCTGCGGTGGCTCTACAAGCTCGACCACCTCTACGGCTTGTTGCTCACCTTCGGCCTCACCCTGATGCTCGAAGGCCTGTTCCGCTCTTTCTTCGGCGTCTCCGGCCAGCCCTATCCGGTGCCGGACCTGCTGCGCGGCGCCACCAATGTCGGCTTCATGGTCCTGCCCAACTATCGCGCCTGGGTGGTGGTGGCCTCTCTGATCGTCTGCTTCGCCACCTGGTTCGCGATCGAACGCACCCGCCTGGGCGCGTACCTGCGTGCCGCCACCGAGAATCCGAAACTGGTGCAGGCCTTCGGCATCAACGTACCGCTGATGGTGATGCTGACCTTCGGCTTCGGCGTTGGCCTGGCGGCCTTCGCCGGTGTGCTCGCCGCGCCCATCATCCAGGTCAACCCGCTGATGGGCTCCAATCTCATCATCGTGGTGTTCGCGGTGGTGGTGATCGGCGGCATGGGCTCGATCATGGGCTCCATCCTCACCGGTCTGGGCCTGGGGCTGATCGAGGGCATGACCAAGGTGTACTACCCGGAGGCGTCGTCGACGGTCGTGTTCGTCATCATGGTGATCGTGCTGCTGGTGCGGCCGGCGGGCCTGTTTGGCAGGGAAAAATGAAAAAGCAAGCCGTCCTCTACACCGCCCTTCTCCTGCTGGGTCTGGTCGCGCCGTTTTTCGTCTATCCGGTGTTCCTGATGAAGGCGCTCTGCTTCGCGCTCTTCGCCTGTGCCTTCAATCTCCTCATCGGCTACACCGGCCTCTTGTCGTTCGGCCACGCCACCTTTCTGGGCGGCGCCGGCTACGCCGCCGGGCATGCGATCAAGGCCTGGGGCTTCCCCACCGAACTGGGCCTCCTGACCGGCGTGGCGGCCGGTGCGCTCCTGGGCTACGTGGTTGGCAGCCTGGCCATCCGCCGCCAGGGCATCTACTTCTCGATGATCACCCTGGCCCTGTCGCAGATGCTGTATTTTTTCTGCCTGCAGGCGCCCTTCACCGGCGGCGAGGACGGCCTGCAGGCGGTGCCGCGCGGCACGCTGTTCGGCAGCATCAGCCTGGCCGACGACCGCACCCTCTACTACGTGGTGTTCGCGATTTTCGTGCTCGGCTTTCTCATCATCCACCGTGCCATCCACTCGCCGTTCGGCCAGGTGTTGAAGGCCATCCGCGAAAACGAGGCACGCGCCATCTCCCTGGGTTACGACGTCGACCGCTACAAGCTCCTGGCTTTCGTGATCTCCGCCGCCCTCTCGGGCCTGGCAGGCGCCACCAAAACGCTGATGCTGGGTTTCGAGACCCTCACCGACGTGCACTGGCACATGTCGGGCGAGGTGGTGCTGATGACCCTGTTGGGCGGCATGGGCACGGTGCTGGGGCCGGTGCTGGGCGCCTTTATCGTCAAGGGTCTGGAAGACAAGCTGGGCGATTTCGGCGAACTGCTGGCTGCGACCACCGGCCTCGAATGGTTCAAGAGCATCGGCGAATCGGTCACGATCGTCACCGGCTTCATCTTCGTGGTCTGCGTGCTGTTGTTCCGGCGCGGCATCGTCGGCGAGCTGGCGGCGCTGTTCAAGAAAAAATAGGCGAACGCCGCCACGCGTCGGCGGCGGCAAGTTGTTGCGCAGGCTAAAAGCCGGTACTGCGAGTAACCACGATGTCCGCAGCCATCGAGGCGTTGCCGGCCATCCCGGGAGCCACCACCCATGCAGTTTGATGACGTTGTAATCGGTCGGCGCAGCATACGGGCTATAAACCCGACCCGGTTCCCAGGGCGCTGATCGAGGAAATCATCGGCTTGGCGATGCGCAGTCCGTCGTCGATGAATACCCAACCGTGGAATTTCTACGTCATCACCGGCGCACCGCTGAATCGAATCCGGGCCGGCAATACCGAACGAATGACCGCAGGCGTACCGCAATCGCGCGAGTTCCGCACGGGCCAGGCATTTGCAGGCAAGCACCCGCATGCGATCAATGCCGCGCTCTACACCAATCCCGG
>CAYYFR010000468.1:0-2029 GCA_964470865.1 uncultured Burkholderiales bacterium
CGCGTGCGCACGCGCGCGGCATCAAGGTTGCGGCACTGGCCGGGTCACCCAGGCATGCGATCAAGCACCGCGACGCCGGCTGCGATTTCGTCATCGCCGTCGGCACCGAGGCGGGCGGCCACACCGGCAACATCACCTCCATGGTGCTGTGGCCGCGCATCGTCGATGCGGTAGCGCCGCTGCCGGTGCTGGGCGGTGGCGGCGTCGGCCGCGGCCGCCAGGTAGCTGCCGCCCTGGCGCTGGGCTGCGAGGGCGTCTGGTGCGGATCGATCTGGCTCAAGACCATTCAAAGCGAGGTGACCCCGGACATCAAGGCCAGGATGTTCGAAGCCGGCGCCGAAGACGCCGTGCTGACCCGCAGCGTGACCGGCAAGCCCTGCCGCACCTTGCGCTGCAGTTTTACCGACGCCTGGGACCAGCCCGGCGCCCCGCCCACGCTGCCGGCGCCCCTGCAAGGAGTGTTGTGGTGGGGACAAGGCAGGACCCGCGTCGAGCGGGCGCGGGTCAAGGAATTCCTCACCTACCCGGTAGGCCAACTAGTCGGCGACATGAGCGAAGAGACTTCGGTCAGGCAGGTGGTCTACGACATGATGGAAGAACTGCTTGATGCGCGCGCAAGACTCGACGCAATGCTGGATTGAGCCGGGATTGCGCTTGGCATCCCTCGTCAGTCCAGCCGAATCCCGGCCGCGCGAATCACCCTGGCCGAGAGATCGGTATCGGCGGCGATCAGGCGCCGCAGTTCCTCCGGGATACCGCCGATGCGCGTGACCTGCCCTGATGCGGCAGTTGCCATCAGCGCCAGCGTTATAAACGTTGCGGCCACCCGACAATTGACTCGATTCGTTCCCATGTGATGCCTCGAAGTCTGGAGCAGGCGGTGTAGGGCTTGTCCACATAAGGCAATGTCCCCGTCATGCTGCATCGCGCCAAACACATCGCGGTGTATTCTCGAACGATGAAAGCCCGCCGCAACCTTGACCTGCAGTTGCTCGCCTGCCTCGATGCACCGATCTGGGCATGTTCCGTGACGCGGGCGGCCGAGCGCATGGGCATGCGCCGGCCAGGCATGCGCGGTGCGCCGGCCTGCGGCGCGCGGCCGTTTCACATTGGCGACCACCGACTTATCCGGGCATGCTGATTTTTCCGCACGCAATGCAGTGCATAAGCGGCGAGCACAGCACCGTTCGCACAGGCCGCGCGGCGTTGTCCGCGGGGTCGAATGCCGGTATTGCAGTTGCCTGATGGTCAATCGCGGCGCGCAATGATCCAATCGCTTGTTTTGACGGAGGTGTGGCGTGATCCAGCAGAAATTTGAATTGCAGGTTGAAGGGCGTGCGGTACCCGGTGTTTTGTTCCTGCCCGACCAGGCGCGCGGCCGCGTGCCGCTGGTGCTGGCACAGCATGGCGGCAGCAGCCACAAGCTGGGCCAGGAAATCCTCGACTGGGCCGGCGTATTCGTCGAGAAGCACGGCATGGCCTTGGCCTCGATCGATGGTCCGGTGCACGGCGACCGTCGTGCCGGCGGTGCCGCCGGCGCCACGCGCGAGGACACGCGCGCGGATTTTTTCAAGCTCTGGGAAAGTTCCGGCAGTGGCATCGACGCCATGAATGCCGACTGGCGGGCGATGATCGACCGGCTGTGCGCGGACGAACGCATCGATGCCGGGCGCATCGGCTGGGTCGGGGTGTCGATGGGCACCGCCTACGGGTTGCCGCTGGTCGCGGTGGAGCCGCGCATCAAGGCCGCGGTGCTCGGCATGTGGGGATTGTCGTTCGTCAACTCGGAGCGCCTGGGCATGGACGCCGCGCACATTGCCTGCCCGGTGCTGTTTCAGCAAAAGTGGGATGACGAACTGTTTACCCGCGACGGGCAGATCGCCTTGTTCGAAAAGATCGGCGCTGCGCGCAAGTGGCTCTACGTCTATCCGGGAACCCATGTCCGCGTGCAGGGGCAGCAACTGGATGACCTGGAACAATTTCTCGTTGCAAGATTGACCGCGCAAGGATAGTGTTCAGTAGCACGGTG
>CAYYFR010000469.1:0-331 GCA_964470865.1 uncultured Burkholderiales bacterium
CGGCATAGAGAAACTGGCCATTGCGCGTGAAGCGCAAATAGGCGAACAGGGCGAGCGACATCGCGATGGTGATCGCCAATGCGCGCAGGTCCCAGTTGGTGATCGCCACGCCGCCCACCAGATGCACCTCGGAGACGATCGACTTGGTTAGCGTTTCCGGCTCGGTGCCGAATGCGAGGGTCAGCAGGTAGCTGATGAACTCGGCCAGCACGATGGCGAAAATGAACAGCATCAGCGAGGAGGAATTGCGCTGCCGCAGCACGCGAAAGCCCCAGGCCTCGACCGCCGCCGACACCACCACGGCCACCGCCAGGCCGAGCGCGAAACCGGC
>CAYYFR010000469.1:341-2026 GCA_964470865.1 uncultured Burkholderiales bacterium
GTCATGGCCCTGGCGTTCTACGCGATGTGGCTGGCGATGATACGCTGGCAGTGGCCGCATGCGGCCACTGCCAGCGAATCATCGCCAGCCACATCGCGTAGAACGCCAGGCCCATGACGCCGGCCTGCACGAAATTCCACACTTGCGCCACCTTGAGTGTCAGCGCGAAAGCGATCGCGAACAGCACGTAATAGGCGGAGGTCGCAACAGCAGTCCAGCCGATTTGCAGCAGTATCGGGAGATCAAACATCAGGAATCTGAAATGGCCAGGCAAAATGCCAAACCAGGGAGCGAGCGCATGCGACGCTGCCTGGCGCGGCGGCGAGAAGGAGTCGAGGGCGCGTCAGTCAACCGTGGCGAGCGGTACGAACTGACCGTCTTGCACGGTCAGCAGGTTGACCGGTTTCCTCACCGTGTGATCCTCGTTGATGACCAGTTTGCCGGTCATCGGCAGATCGAAGGTCTTGACCGCCAGCAGCGCACGGCGCATGTTTTCGCCGGTGGCCGGCAGTTTGTTCTTCTCCAGGTGGTCGTAGAGCGCCGCCACCAGATAGGCAGAGTCGTACAGGTACTGCGTATAAGGCAGGCCGTTGGGAATGCGGTTCTCGGCCTTTTTCCAGCGCTCCAGGTAGCCCGAGACATTCGGGTTCTGCCGCGCGTCAGGCGCAAGCGAAGTGACGATCAGCCCTTCCGCGCCCTTGCCCGCCTTTTCGACCATTTGCGGGTTGTAGGCGCCGGCATAGCTGGTCACCCGTTGCGTCATGCCCAGCTGGCGCATCTGTGCGATCACCAGCGGCATCTCGGCCACCAAGCCATGCAGGTGGATCATCTCCGGGTTGGCGGCGCGCACCTTGAGCAAGGCGCCGGTGAAATCGGTGGCCTTCGGATCGTAGGTTTCGTAGGCGACGATCTGGCCGCCGGATTTTTCGAACTGCGTGCGATACACCTTGGCCGCCTCGATACCGGTCTCGTTGTTGACGTAAATGACCGCGACGCGCTTCTTGCCCAGGGTCTTGAGAGTGTAGTTGGCGACCGCGGCGACATCGACGTCTGCCAGCGGAAATGCGGTGTACACATAGTCGCCGAGTTTGGCGATATCCGGCGAATTGGCGCCGATCGAAAGTGCCAGCACCTTCTCGCGGTTGGCGATCGGCGCCACCGCCTTCACCACTGCGCTCCAGGCGGTCACGAACACGGGCACCTTGTCGACGTTGACCAGGCGGTTGACCGCATTGATGCCGAGCGTCGCATCGCCTTGTGTATCGAGCACGATCATCTCCAACTTCTTGCCGTTGACGCCGCCCTTGGCATTGATGTCGGCAACCGCCCATTCGGCGGCCTTGATCTGGTCCTTTCCGAAGGAGGATTGCGAACCGGTCAATGGCATCGCCAGGCCGAACTTGAGCGTTTGTGCCAGCGCAGGCGCCGCACAAACGGCGGCTGCGATGGATGCAAACACCAGGGCGCGAACGCCGGCGTGCGCAGTGAATGAGCGGATCATGATCGGTCTTCCTCCACAAAATTGATAGGTGTCATTGACTCGGTAAATAAGGGTGCAAGCCTGACCGGCGCTTGACGCCAACCATCGTCGATCGTAGCATCGAACCGACTTTTCGAGAAGCTCAATTCGCGCAACCCAAGAGGCCTGACCATCATGGCAGTTGAAAAAAATCCCGTCCGCGCTT
>CAYYFR010000470.1:0-2009 GCA_964470865.1 uncultured Burkholderiales bacterium
ACACCGAGCGCCTCGGCGGCATGCCAGGGCCAGCGCGGGTCGTTGAGCATGCCGCGCCCGAGCGCGACCAGGTCGGCCTCTCCAGCGGACACGATGGCTTCGGCGTGCGCCGGATCGCGGATCAGGCCGACCGCCATGGTCGCGATGCCCGCTTCGGCGCGGATGCGTTGCGCAAATGGCACCTGGTAGCCGGGTGCCAGTGGAATGCGCGACATGCTGTTGCCGCCGGAAGACGCGTCGACGTAGTCGCAGCCCAGCGCCTTCAGGCAGCGCGAAAACGCCACCGCCTCGTCGGGCGTGATGCCGGACTCGTCCCAGTCCGTGCCGTTGCAGCGCACGCCCAGCGGACGCTCGTCGGGCCAGGCCGCGCGCACCGCGGCGAATACTTCGAGGGGATAGCGCATGCGATTGTCCAGGCTGCCCCCATACTCGTCGTCGCGCCGATTCGCCAGGGGCGAAAGAAACGAACTCATCAGGTAGCCGTGGGCAAAGTGCAACTCGATCAGGTCGAGCCCCAGGCGCGCGGCGCGCCGGGTCGCGTCCACAAAGCTCGCCGTGACACCCAGCATGCCGGCGCGATCCAGCGCGACCGGGGTCTGCCACTCCGGGATGAAGGGCAACGCCGAGGGCGCCACGGTCTGCCACCCGCCCGCGCCGGCAGGGATGCTGCCGCGCCCGTCGGTGGGCTTTTTTTGCGAACCCTTGCGCCCCGCGTGCGCCAACTGGATGCCGATGGGCATGTTGGCATAGCGGCGTACCACACCGAGCACGCGCCCGAGTGCCGCCTCGCAATCGTCCGAGTAAAGCCCCAGGCACTCGCGGCTGATGCGCGCATCTGGGGAAACCCCGGTCGCCTCGAGGATCAGTAGCCCAGCGCCCGAAAACGCCAGATGGCCCAGATGGATGGTGTGCCAGTCGGTGGCGCAGCCGTCCGCCGCGCTGTACTGGCACATGGGCGAGATGACGATGCGGTTGGGCAGCGTCAGCCCGCGTAGCACGATAGGCGAGAACAGCGCTGCCGACATTGGCGCGACCGCCTCAGTCCGGCTGCACGCCGGCGGCGCGCAACAGGTTGCCGTACGACTGCACCTGCTCGCGGATGAAGGCCGCGAACTGCTCCGGGGTCGAAGGATTGGGCAGGAAGGCCTGCTTCTCCAGCGCCGCCACCACCTCGGGCTTCCTCAGGATGGCGCCAAGTTCCCGATTTAGCCGTTCGACGATCTCGCGTGGCATCCTGGCCGGCCCGACTAACCCCATCCAGTTGGATATGGTGAATTGCGGCACGCCCGCCTCGTGGATGGTGGGCACATCCGGCAGCAGCGGCGAGCGCCGGTTGAGTGTGGTGACCAGCGCGCGCAGCTTGCCTTCCTTCACATACGCCAGCGCCACCGCCGGCGGGTCCATCAGGGCCTGCACACGGTTGGCCAGCAGGTCCGGCATCACCAGCGGTGCCGACTTGTAGGGCACATGCAGCATGTCCAGACCCAGCAGCGCGTTCAGCTGCGCGAAGGCGACGATCCCGCTCGGGTTGCCGGTGCCGTAGGCGAGCTTGCCGGGGTTGGCTTTCACATGCGCGGCGAACTCCTGCAGGTTGGTCGCCGGCACGCTGCTGTTGACGAACAGGAACACCGTGTAGCGGCCGATGTCGGTGATCGGGGTGAAGTCGGTATTGACGTCGTAGGGCGGGTTCTTGCGCAGCGCCGGCACTGCAGCGAGCGGACCGCCGCTGCCTATGCCAAGGGTATAGCCGTCGGGCGCCGAGCGTGTCACCTCGATTGCCGAGACCGCGCCATCGGCGCCGGGCCGGGGTTCGATCACCACCTGCTGGCCGAGCGCGGCCGACAGCGGCGGGGCCAGCACGCGCATCACCGCGTCGGTGGAGGAGCCGGCGCCGAACGGGATCACGATCCTGATCGGTCGTGCCGGGTATTGCGCCGCCGCGCTGCCGGCACAGAGCAGGATGGCAAAAAGCATGGCGATGCGTACGGTCATGTCAGATCTCCCTTGGG
>CAYYFR010000471.1:0-1991 GCA_964470865.1 uncultured Burkholderiales bacterium
ATTAGAGCCGCCTGCTCCCGAGGGCTGAGTAGCGCGGCGGCCGCACCTTGCTCGGCCAGTAGCGACGCCCGCCATGTTTGCAGTTGGTCTGCATTCGGAATTTGCAGGGGGCGTAGAAGCCGGAGCACTACCAACCCCTCTGCCGAGCCAACCCAGACAAACCCGTTCTGTCCAAATGCGCGAGCCGTCGCCTCAGCCTCGGGCAACAACATGCCGAGGACAAGTACGCTCACCTCTGAAGGCCATTGGCCACTCGGATCGCGTCCTGCCCCGAGCAGGTACGAGAATCCCCGAGCCCGCAAATCCGCCTCCATTCGCGCTTGCTCTGCGCGATTTACCTCATCCTCTGTGCAACGGCTATAAGGGTTGAACGCGGTCAGGAATGCCACCGAACCCACGCTGTGCGCGGCCATCAATGCGGACAGTGGTCGGTTCACCGTTCCGACGCGCATGGCGATTCCGCCGTTGCCCGGTATCTCAATTTCGTAGATCGTGGCGCGGTAGGCAAGCACCGTCGACGGTGGTATGGCGCGAGACCCGGGTGTTGTCATTGATTTTCCCTCATTTGTAAATTTCGCTGATTTCACCTGCTTTGCGGCGATCAATAAATCTGGTGCTTTAACCAATGCAGTCGTCGTGTGGTCGAGGGCTACAGCATCTTTGCGTTGTCGAAAGAACGCTGATCAATAGGCGCCATTCAGTTATCCGACGGTGTCGAACTGCGTCTTCGGGGATGCCGCCCAGATGCGATGCGGGGATGATATGCGCAGGTCCATGTCAATGGCTTGGCTGATGAGCATTGTTGGAATCCGGTGCGTGTCTCCACCATGTAGCGATTTAATTCAATCACGTCAGGGGGCGTGCACCGCTCTTGTGCGGACAGCGTACTTCTCGACTTCAAAATTAGATTCAAATCGCTCATGCTCGCTTAATCATTTTGCCTGATCAGGACTGTTCCTTTTTGCTGGAGACAAATAGTGTTCCGGGAAAACAAGAAGCAGAACGTCGCCTCAGATGCTGTCACCGCTTGAAATATCACGGTTCGATAGAATGATTTTGCGGTTCTATGAAAAAACAGGGATAGCAAGGCAAGCAGAATCCACCACCAAGAAGCGAATATCGCAAGCGCAATTGCGACGATCGGCATGCCGATCGAGAGAAGGTGGAAGAATTTTAGGCCAGCGTTATCGCTATCCGCAGCGAACAGCGCGAAGCTGATTGGAGATGACGTCATTTCTCGAACCTGAATCTTCCCGCCGAGCAGTGATGCTTTGAGTGTAGGCCAGTCCTTTTCCAGGGTAAGGATAGGAATTCCAACGCCATTGTTGCAGTAACCCGGCCATATCGGTCTGGGTCAATCGTTGATTTGGCGCCGCAGACGCCGGACAAGCCCCTGAAACCCCGCCCCGGCATGCCCGTTGTGTGTGCCTGTGGCCACTTGGGCGGCGGAAGTTTGCCGCTCGGGTGGCTACAGGCACGAGTCGCCCCGACAAGCGAGTCTTGTCGTCTTTTGCCCTACCACGCAATGCGCTGATCGAACTCGTAGTCCGGCTGGGGTTGCGCGCGTGGATCGGCCTCGGCCGGGTTGCGCTACCGCCTGCAATGGCAGCCGCTGGGCGAGGAAGAAGGCGCGCCGGCCGGACTCGAAGCCGCGCGTACCCGGCTCCTCAATACCAGCGCCGACCTCTGGTCGGTCGAAGACCGGCGCGTCGTCGGCGCCATGCTGCAACAACGCATCGGCGCCGAACGCGAGCGCGGCGATGCCGAGCCTGGACGACACGCGGGCGACGGCGGCGGCAGCCTGGTCGATCCACTCGCGCGCGCTCGACTACCGCCGCTGGCACCGTTTCCGTGTCGCACGCCTGCAGGAATGTGCGCCAGGATCTAATTGATCCGCACCCCGTCGGTAATGAAGGCAATGATGCGCATGTTGCCGCCACACAAGGGGCACACCAGCGGGAACATCTTTTTGTCTCGTCCATGTTGATCAC
>CAYYFR010000472.1:0-1976 GCA_964470865.1 uncultured Burkholderiales bacterium
GCCAGGCGGCACAACAGCCGCACGCTTTCCGCGCCGTCTTCCATGCTGCGCTCGAAGTGGGGAATGCCGCCGATGACCTCCACGCCCAGGTCCAGCGCGCGCTTCAGGTTGAGCATGGCGCCAGGGCTGCGCAACACGCCATCCTGCGGGAACGCCACCAACTGCAAATCCAGATACGGCGCCACGCGCCGCTTGACTTCCAGCAATGCCTCGACCGCCAGCAGGCGCGCATCGCAAATGTCCACATGCGAGCGAATCGCCAGCAGTCCGCGGCCAACCGCCCAGTCGCAATAGGCCAGCGCCCGTTCGACCAGGGCTTCGAAGCCCAACGCCTGTTTGAGCTCGCCCCATAGTGCGATGCCCTCGAGCAGGGTGCCGCTCTGGTTGACGCGCGGCATGCCGTAACTGAGCGTCGCGTCCATGTGGAAATGCGCATCGACAAATGGCGGGCTCACCAGTTGCCCGTCGGCATCGAGCACCGTGTGGGCCGGCGCGGCAAGGCCGGCCGCAACTTCAACGAAACGGCCATCGTGCACCGCCAGCGACATACCGGTGCGGCCATCGGGAAATACGGCATTTCTGACCAGCAGATCGAGCATCGGACACACCTTTTCGATTGAGCCTGGAATCCGGCCCGAGCATAAGCCGCTTTTGCCGAGCATGCAAAAGTTGCGGCTGCAGGATAATTCGTGGTAATCAACCACGGTCTCAACCGACCAATCTCTTTTGAAACGGAAATCGCCATGATCGAACGCTTCGACGCCATCATCATCGGCGCCGGCCAGGCCGGGCCGGCACTAGCTGTGCGCTGCGGCAAGGAAGGCCTGAAAACCGCGATCATCGAACGCCAGCGCTTCGGCGGCACCTGCGTCAACAACGGCTGTGTGCCGACCAAGACCCTGGTTGCCAGCGCGCGTGCGGCGCACATGGCGCGCCGGGCCGCCGACTACGGTGTAGTGCTCGATGCGCCAGTGCGCATCGACATGCAACGCGTCAAGGCGCGCAAGGATGCGATCGTCGAACAGTCGCGCAACGGTGTGCGCGCATGGCTCGATGGCGCGCCAAACGTCAGCGTGATCGAGGGGCATGCGGCCTTCAGCGCGGCGCACCAGGTGAATGTCGGCGGCCGGGTGCTGCAGGCGCCACGCATTTTCATCAACACCGGCGGCCGCGCCAGCAGGCCCGACCTGCCGGGCATCGAGGGCGTGCCCACGCTCAACAACGAGCGCATCATGCATCTGGACCATGTGCCGGCCCACCTGATCATCATCGGCGGCAGCTACATCGGCCTGGAGTTCGCGCAGATCTACCGGCGCTTCGGCGCCCGCGTGACCGTGGTCGAGAGCAGCCCGCGCATCATCGGCCGCGAGGACCCCGACGTTTCCGAGGCGATTCGCCTGATCCTCGCGGGCGAGGGTGTCGAGTTCCGCCTGAACGCCGGCGGCCTGGGTCTTGAAAACCGTTCACCCGGCGTGGCGCTCACCCTGAATGGCGCCGACGGTGCGGCCAGCATCGAGGGGTCACATGTGCTGCTGGCAACCGGTCGCGTGCCCAACACCCATGACCTGGGACTGCCCGCGGCGGGCATCGCGACCGACGCGCGCGGCTACATCGTGGTCGATGAGAGCCTCGCCACCAGCGTGCCCGGCGTGTATGCGGTGGGCGACTGCAACGGTCGCGGTGCGTTCACCCACACCAGCTGGAACGACTATGAAATCGTCGCCGCCAATTTGTTCGACGGCGCCAGCCGCAAGGTCGGCGAGCGCATCAGCGCCTATGCGCTGTTCGTCGATCCGCCATTGGGGCGCGTCGGCATGACCGAGGCACAGGTGCGTGCCACCGGTCGCCCTGCACTGGTGGCGAAAATGCCGATGAGCCGGGTCGGGCGCGCGCGCGAGATGGGTGAGACCGCAGGCTTCATGAAGGTGGCAGTCGATGCGCAGACGCAGCAGATCCTGGGCGCCGCGATCCTCGGC
>CAYYFR010000473.1:0-1962 GCA_964470865.1 uncultured Burkholderiales bacterium
TGGAAATCGTCAGCTGGCGCCTGACGGTGCGCGGGCCCAACGTGCCGTTCCATACGGCTGCGGTCACGGCCCACAGTGCCGGCAAACCCAGGCACTCCCGGCCGGTGCACCTGTGGCAAGATGACCAGCAGGTGCCGGTCTACGATCGCAGCGCGCTGGCAACGGGGCAATCCATGGCCGGCCCGGCGATCATCGAGGAGCGCGAAACCACCATCGTGATTCCACCCGGCTGGAGCGCGACGGTCGATGCATTCGGCTGCGTGGTGGCAAGCCTGGAGAAATCATCATGAGCAAGAAGCTCGACGGCATCGAACTGGAAATCCTCTGGTCCAACCTGATCGGCATCGTCAGCGAGCAGGCCAAGGCGCTGCAGCGCATCGCCTTTTCGCCGATCGTGCGCGAGGCCGGCGATCTCGCCAGCGCCTTGTTCGACGCGCGCGGCCGCATGGTGGCGCAGGCCAACACCGGCACCCCGGGCCACATCAATTCACTGGCCGCAGCGGGGGGCCACCTGCATCGCTTGTTCAGCGGCAATCTGGTCGCGGGCGACGTGGTGATCACCAACGACCCCTGGTTGTCGGCCGGGCATTTTTTCGACATCACGCTGTTGACGCCGATTTTCAAGCGCGAGCGGGTGATCGGCTATGTCGGCTCGACCATCCACCACACCGACATCGGCGGTTACGGCATCGGCGCCGGTGCGCGCGACATCCACGAGGAAGGCCTGTGGATCCCGCCGCTCAAGTTCTACGAGGCAGGCAAGCCGAATGCCACATTGCACGACATCATCCGCCGCAACGTACGCACCCCGGACCATGTGTTCGGCGATTTGGCCGCCCAGGTCTCGTCCGGCGCGGCCGGCGGCGAGCGCCTGGTGGCGATGTGCGGGCGTTACGGCCTGGACGACATTGAAGCCCTGTCCGACGAGATCATCCGTCGCTCCGAGGAGGCCACCCGCAGCGCGATCCGCAAGTTGAAAGCCGGCACCTATCACGGTGAAAGCAGTTTCGATGTTCCCGGCGGCGAGATCATCACGCTCAAGAGCGCGGTCACCATCGATATCGACAAGGGCGAGATCCTGATCGACTTCGCCGGCAGCTCCGGCGCCAGCAGCGCCGGTATCAACGTGGTGATGAACTACACCCACGCCTATTCCACCTTCGCGATACGCAGTTGCCTGAATCCGGACCTGCCGAACAACCATGGTTCGCTGGCGCCGATCGTGGTGACGGCGCCGAAAGGGTCTATCGTCAACTGCGAGTATCCGGCGCCGGTGAATGCGCGCCACGTAGTGGGCATGTATGTATCGATGCCGATTCTCAAGGCGCTGTATCACGTGATGCCCGAGCGGGTGCTGGCCGAAGGCTCGGGGGCTGTGTGGACCATGCAGATCCAGGGCAAGCATGCCGATGGCCAGGCCTTCACGTCTTCGATGTTCAACTACTCCGGCGGCATGGGGGCGCGGCTGACCAAGTCCGGCCCCTCGGCCACCTGCTACCCGACCGGGGTGGCGGCGGTGCCGGTGGAAATCCTCGAAGCGGCGATGCCGATCGTGTTCGACCGCAAGGAACTGCGGCTGGGCAGCGGCGGCGCCGGCCGCAGCGCCGGCGGCGATGGCCAGGTGATCGGTTTCCACATGCGCACCGCGCATCCGTGGTCGCTCAACGCCGTGCCGAGCCGGCTCGGTGCCGGACCCGAAGGCTTGGCCGGCGGCATGCCGGGCGCCGGCGGCCACTTTCGCATCAATGGCCGCGACGTTTCCGAGGCGCGCAAGATCACCTTGCAGCCGGACGATGCGGTGGTGCTCGAAACGCCTGGCGGTGGCGGCTATGGACCGCCGGGCAGTTAGGGAAACGCGGAACCAGTCCGCAGGTCGAGAAAGTCACTCTTGCAAAATGTTGCATTAAAAAGATTCTTCGTTCGTGAATCCGCATTCCAGGGACTTGTTCAGCGTTTTCTCAG
>CAYYFR010000474.1:0-1904 GCA_964470865.1 uncultured Burkholderiales bacterium
TCATGCGGCTGCGCCGACGCGCGGCGTGAAGATGCATACCGGGCAGTCGGCGTCCGCTGTCTCGGCGGCCGAATTCGCTACGGCCTTGCCGGGCGCAAAGCCGTCAACAAGCCGCGCTGCAAGCGCGCGGCGATGTTCCGGCACCACCACGCTGTGACGCACCCCTGATTGCGCGGCCGTAACTGCCGCCATGAACCCGACGCGCGAACACTCGATCACCGGCACCGCCAGGCGGCTCTGGATGAGCGCGCCCACCGGGGCCATGCAGGTGCAGCCGAGCAGGATGCAGTCGGCGCCGTCGCATCGCGCGGCTTTTTCGCAGGCGGTGACCAGGCGCTCGACGATCGCGTCTTCATGGCGTTGCATGCGTTGCATCACGCCATCTTCCGCGGTGAGGCGGTCGAGGTCGGTTTCCGGCGAAACGTGATGCACGCCAGCGCATTGGCGGCCGGTGTCGAACATGCGCAAGCGCTCGTCGTAGAGGAAGGCCATCGACTGCGGCCAGATGGTCACGATGGAGTAGCGCCGGCCGCCGGCGGCGGCCGCGGCCATGCCCGCTTCGCCCGCGCCGATGACCGGTATGTCGATTGCCGCGCGCATCGCGGCGATGGCGTAGTCGGCGAAAGAATCGATGAAGATGGCATCGGAGCCGGCGGCGGCGGCGCGCTGCGCCATCTCGACATACGCAACATCGTCCATGGCTTGCTCCCGATCGATGGTGGGTGGCGCGAAAGGTAGGGCGCAACAGAGCGAAAAGTCGATCCTATCAGTGCGGGGTCGCGCACATCTCCGGGCACTGCGCCATTCAGACTGTCCCAACTGCTGCTTCATTGAAGAAACAAGCGACGACTTGTGAATCACCCGGAGGAATTCAGCCCTTGTCGGCACGCAAGCGCAACATGAGCGTCATAGGATTCAAAGGCGATTCCCGGAAGCCGTAGTGCTCATAGAACTGTTTGGCGCGTTCGTTGATCGCGTGGACCAGAAGTGCCCGGACGCCGGCATTTTGCGAAACGACGATCGCGCGCTTGACAGCGTCTTGAAGTAAGGCGGCGCCTAGTTGGGCGCCTTGGGCTTGTTGGTCCACGGCCAGACGTGCCAGCACCATGACGGGCACCGGGTCGGGCATGTTGCGCCGAATGGCGCTGGTTGCGGTTTGGTGGGTGACTGCGCCCGCGGCCATGGCGTAGTAGCCGTGGACACGATTGTCGGCACCCACTGCCACAAAGGTACGGCTCGCCCCGCTCAGGTGATTGGCAAGCGCGCGTCGCTTGAGCCAATCGTCGAGCGACGTCTCGCCGCAAGCGAAGTCGTCGAGGCGATGAATCGAGGCCAGCGGCTGCGGCGCGGTCAGTTGCGGCTTCACGCCTTGCGTGCGCGCCAGGGGGGTTTCACGGCCATCAGGCGTTCGAGCCCGGCATTGGCGGCCGGGGCCGCGTCGAGCATGGCGGTGAATTTCTTGAACTTCGCGTTATCCAGGCCGAAGAAAACCTGATCCAGCACCACCGCCTGTGCTTTGTCGCACGCGGCTTCGAGCATGAAGTCCGAGCGATTCTTGCCCAAGAGGCTGGCGGCATGATCGATCAGGTCGCGCTGGTCGGGGAGCGCGCGCAGGTTGATGGCGGCATCACGCATGGTTTTTCCTGCCCAATGTGTATCTGTTGAATACACGCATGATAAATGGGTGTGTAGCTATTGTCAATACAGCATGTCCTGTGCGTTGGGATAAATCTCTGGCGACATCGCTATCCTGCACGGCGTTTCGGCACGGATAGATTCGTTCAGTGCTTGGATTGCGATGCTGTCCGGTGCCGGCGTCGACGCCGATGCCCATGCCGGTCCGCACGATGCTGCTCCGCACGATTGACGCGGGAAGTCGTTCGATGGTACGTTTAACAAAACAT
>CAYYFR010000475.1:0-1903 GCA_964470865.1 uncultured Burkholderiales bacterium
CGCGCCGGACGCGGCCTGCCTCCAGCGCCACGCCGGCATGATCGTGAGAGGGGCGCGGGCAGCTGTGCCGGAACCGGACGATCTGATTGCCGTCGAGGCGGCCTGCACGGCGGCGACGCTGGCACTGCGCGAGCTTCACGGCTGACCTGGCGACCGGTGTCGCAGTCAACGGCTCACTTCGGGTCGGGCGCGTGAGGCGCTTTGGTTGTCAGAGAATGGCGATACCGACGCCTGCGGCCAGCAACGAGGCGATCAGGATGGCCAGTTGAGTCTCGCGCTCGAAATGCGTGCCGCCGAAGGCCAGACCGCTAATGAACAGCGCCATGATGAAGCCGATGCCGGCCAGGAAGGCGGTGCCGGCAAGGTGCTGCCAGGTCGCCCCTTCGGGCAGTTCGGCCAGCCCGGTCTTCACGGCCAGCCAGCTGGCCAGGCCGATGCCCGCGGGTTTGCCGAGCACCAGCCCGACCATGATGCCCAGCGGCACGTCGGTCGCCATCGTGCGCAAAACCGTGGCGTCGATCGCGACCCCTGCATTGAACAAGCCAAATGCCGGCAGGATGCCGTAGGTGACCCACGGCTGCACCGCATGCTCGAAACGCTGCAGCGGCGCGGTAGCGGCATCGAGGCTGCCCCCGATCGCGCCGATGATGGCCACACGATCGGGATTCATCGCAGCCGGTTCGTGGTCCAGGGCCTGGGCTTCGATGTCGTCGGCGCCGCGGCGGATGACCTGTGGCAAAGCCTCCGGCACGATCTTCACACGCGCAGGCACGAACAGCGCCGTCAGCACACCGGCCAGTGTCGGGTGCAGACCCGATATGAGGAAGGCGCCCCACAGGCCAAGCCCGAGCAGCAGGTAGACCAATCCCCGGCCGGCTCCCATGCGGTTGGCCACCCACAGCGCCAGCAGCAAGCCGGCGCTCAAGGCGACGCCGCGCCACTCGATCGACGCGGTTTAGAAGATCGCAATGACCAGCAGCGCGCCGAGGTCGTCGACGATGGCCAGTGCGACCAGGAAGATCTTCAGCGCTTCGGGGATGCGCGAACCCAGGACAGCCAGCGCACCGAGCGCGAACGCGATGTCGGTCGCCATGGGAATGCCCCAACCCTTGGCGCCGGCGCCATTGAAGTTGAACCCGGCATAGATCAGCGCCGGGACCAGCATGCCGCCGACGGCGGCCACGATCGGCAGCAGCGCCTTGCGTCGTTCGGCCAACTCACCGACCAGAAACTCGCGCTTGATCTCAAGCCCGACACTGAAGAAAAAGATCGCCATAAAGCCATCGTTGATCCAATGGCGAAGGTCAAGGCGCAACATCTGTTCGCCAATCGAGATGCCAAGCGGAACGCCCAGCATCTGCTCGTCGGACCACGCCCACGGCGAGTTGGCCCAGGCGAGCGCCAGAATGGCGCAGACCAAGAGGACCAGGCCGCCGGAGGCCTGTTGCTGTGCGAACAGCCGGAACGGCCGCACCACGCGATCACCTGCGCGCTCGGCCTTCGTGCGACCCAGCATCTCTTCGTTACGCGCCAGACCGCGCGATTTCATGGTTCGCAGACAACGAGCCCCGTACCGGTGCGCCGGTTTCCCGGGCTACGTGGCAACAGGTTCGCACGGGCCGCAATCATCCGCGCAGATAGTTCCGCTCCGTGCGGGCTGCACCGTGCGTTGCCGAACGCGCGAGTACGTGTGCGCTGTCGTACAGACGAGGTCACGCGAGCTGGGCAGACTGCGTGATCGTCCAGGACCGCATGGCGGTCGCCGTCGTAGCCATGGAGCGCGTCGCGTGCCGGTGTCGCCGCAGGCTTCCAGCCCACGAACCACCAAAGAAAGCGACATGAAGACCACTCACAAGCCCGACACACTCACCCAGGCGAGCCTTGCCGAAATGGCGTCCTCGAA
>CAYYFR010000476.1:0-1902 GCA_964470865.1 uncultured Burkholderiales bacterium
GCCAGCGCAGCCAATAGCGGCAAATCCTGCGCAGGTTCGGCGTCATCGTTCGCCGCCAGATCGCCGGCCAGCAGCGCCATGAGTTCCGGCTTTGCCGCCCGCATGCGCGCCATGAGTTCCGGCGTGAGGATGCCGCGCGCAGCCTCAATCGCCAGCTTGTCGCCGTCCGCAGCCAGGATCACGCCATCGGCCCGCAATTCGGCAAGCAATGCGGCCGCGCTCATATGGCGATCCGTTCGCGGTCATTCGCCGGATAGACCATAGGCGGTTGCCCGCCGGCCGCTTCGCCGGGAAAGTAGATGGTTTTGTTCGCTGGGGCATTTGCTACGGCTACACTTGCTACACTTGCTACACATGGGGCGGAATCGGCGGCAACTGTAGCAACTGTAGCAACTGTAGCCGTAGCAAACCCCAGCAGCGCCGGATTTACAGCGATGAATTTCCGTTTGCCGTCCTGCCTGATTCGCACCCGGTCGAGTTCATTGAGGGTCGAGATTGCGGCATCAAGCGCGGTCTTGTCCCGCACCGGTCCGAATTGCTGTGCCTCGCGCTTTGGCACAAGGTGCGTGCTCTCGCGCCGGCAGTAAGCCAGCAGCCACGCATCAAGGCGCACGGCGTTCGCCAGTTCCGCAGGTAGCGCCAATTCCCCGAAAAAGCGCCGCGCTTCGTGCAGGTACCATCCCGCGATGCGCGCCGCCCGGGTGAAGGCGTCAAGGCTTACCGGCCCCCGGGCGTCGCCCTCGAACACATGGAACAGCGCCGCCATGCGTGCGGCATTGTCGGCGATCTTCGCGGCCACGTCTCTCACTTCGAACAGATCGCTACCCGGTCGCAATTGCTTCTCTACGCGGTCATGGAAGGCACGCCAAGCCTTGTGCGCAGCAGGCGCGAGCGTGAGCAATACCGGCTTGATCGATCCGTCGTCGTCAATCGGCGCTTCCTGATTCAGGATTGCCGTGATGCGTCGATTGAAAGTCTCCAGACAGGCCCACGTCGGCGCATCACTGAACGGTCGATATCCCATAGTCGATTCAGGCCAGGCCACCAAGAATCGTGCGAGAAAGCCGGTCCCTCGGGCTAGGCCCTTCGATTGCTCGAAGAAGCTGCGCAGCGTCGGTTCCTGAATCGCAATCCCAATCGTCAGGCGCGCGCCCTTGACCGCAAACGATTCGGACGTTTTCCGATCAACCTTCATCGTGCGGCCGTCCCACAGTTTATTCAGCAGCGCCAGGTTGCGCATTATCGAATCCTTGCCCATGCCGTGCGCGCCAAGAACGGTTCCGCCTTCGTCGGACAGGATCGCGCCGGACGGCCATTGCTTCGCTAGATTGAAGCCCAGCTTTTCCGGTGTCGCGTCGTCGTAGAGCAGACGTGGCACGCGTGGTTCTTTCGGCCTATCGTCCTCAAGCTCGCGCAACAGGGTTTCATGTTTCTTGGTCGGTTTGTCCGATTTGCTGTCGCTCTTTATGCTGTCTTTCAGGCCGGCGTATTTCGAATTCCATATGGCGCTCGCAGACGTGTATTCCTTGATCGCCGGCTTCGCCGCTTCCGCTTGGTCTGTCTCGTAATTGTTGACGGCCTGCGTGAAATAACCGTCCACGGTCGATTTGCGTTCGCCGGATTCGGCGACCACTAGTACCCACAAGCTCGTAGGCCCGGACAAATTCGGCCCGCGCTCAACGTCGTAAAGCGCCTGCGCCGCCACGGAAACAGCCGACATTGCGCAGGAAGCCACCAGAGCGGCCGGCGCTTGCACGAAGGCCTGTACCTCTGCCACCGCTGCGCCGATGATGCCCGGCAAGGCATCGAGCGGATAGGGCAGCGGGTCAATCTTCGCGGTCAATGGCTGCGGCTCAGGCCATGCCGCATCGGTCGATGATCCCTGCGCGTGTGGCGAGCCCC
>CAYYFR010000477.1:0-1887 GCA_964470865.1 uncultured Burkholderiales bacterium
TACTTCACGGTCGATCCGGTGTTCCGTGGTCTGGAAGCCCCTGCCAAGAAGAAGGACGTGATCAAGTACAAGGGCGTCTCATACGCGGAGCGATACGAACTGCTGTGTCGTCGCCTCGTCCTTGAGCGGATCTATAACGCTACATGCTTCCTGCTGGCGACGAACACGAAGGCGACTGTGATCTCGCAGCCCGCGCAAGACCTGACGTTCACGCGGTTTGCTGCAGCCCTGCGCGGCCACGCGGTCACGTTCCTGGGCAGCCAGAAGAAATGACCGCGACACCCGCTACGCCTGACCTAAAACTTGCGCTCCGGGCCGAACCGGAACGTATTGAGGAAGACTGTATTCATTCCGGCAAAGCGCACTTTAACGCGGGCGATCGCTGGGCGCGCTATCACTACTGGCTAGGCATCCCGTCAGTCGTACTTAGTGCGCTTGCGGGTGCCGCGTTCTTCAAAGACTATGGCGATATCGCCGGGATCATGTCGGCGATCGTGGCCATTCTCACGTCGTTGATGACGTTCCTGAAACCATCTGAGCGCGCGTCGGGGCACAAGGGTAGCGGCGATCAGTACCTGACCCTCCGCAACGATGTCCGCGTGTTTCGCGAGATCAAGCTCACCTACGCATGCGATGAGCAGTCGGCCATCGCCGGAATGGATGAGTTCACGAAGCGCCGCAACGAACTCAATCAGGCGAGCGCTCAGTTCTCGCGGAAGGACTTCGAGATTGCGCGGGCCGGGATTGACCAAGGCGAAGCCGCACACCGCGTAGACAAGAAGGGTCCCTGATTTCTGTCATTACGTACCTGCAGGGCCGCGCCAGCGAGGCTGTTCTTTCAAGCACCGAAATCGCGTCAATCAACACGTCGATCAGCACGATCAAGAGCAGGCTTTCGAGCCACTTTGGCAACGACGTAAGTGAGCAGTTTCGCTTTGGGTCCTCGACACGCGGGACCATCCTGCCGCGATCGATGGATGAGCACTCGGACATCGACTACATGGTCGTGTTCTCGGACTCCGGCTACATGCCGCAAACCTACCTCGATCGCTTGAAGCGGTTCGCTGAAATCTACTATTCGAGTTCCGACATCAAGCAGTCATCGCCGAGCGTTGTGCTCCAGCTCAATCACATCAAGTTTGATCTCGTTCCCGCGTTGAAGCAGTCCTACGGCGGGTACAAGATTCCAAACGGGCCAGGCGCATGGCAGGAGACCAACCCCAATGACTTCAACGCCAAGCTGACAGCGAAGAACACAGCCGAGCTGTCGATGATCAAGCCGACTATTCGGCTGGCGAAGTTCTGGAACGCGAGCAACGGCTACATCTACGACTCCTACCTGCTGGAGAAGTACATTGTTGGACTGTCGTTCCCCACCGCGCTCAACCAGCGTGACTACCTGTTCACGACATTTGACAACCTCACCCTGTCCTACGACCAGCCGCAATGGCGCAAGGACAAGCTGGCACGGGCGAAGGACATCATCGAAAAGGTCCGGCAGTTGGAGCGGGATGAGATGCCACACACTGCCGAAGGCGAAGTGAAGAAGTTGATTCCTGAGTAGGCGCTACTCGGACCTGCCAACGTCCAACGCGCGATGAGAATTGTGCCCCGCGACTGTCCGCGACTTCTCGCAGGGCGCGATGTTTCAGAGAAGGACGAACTGGCGCGCAGCTTCCATTTGCTCTCGCCACGCCGGACTTCTCTCAAGGATAGGAATTTCAACGCCATTGTTGGAGTAATCCGGCCATATCGGTCTGGGTCAATCGTTGATTTGGCGCCGCAGACGCCTGACAAGCCGCTGAAACCCCGCCCCGGCATGCCCATTGTGGGTGCCTGTGGCCACCTGGGCGGCGGAAGTTTGCCGCCCGGGTGGCCACAGGCACG
>CAYYFR010000478.1:0-1878 GCA_964470865.1 uncultured Burkholderiales bacterium
GATCGCGGCGGCACGCTTGAAAGGCAGTGGAATATTGGCCTTGTCGGCCGAGATCATCGCATTGACGACCCGCACGACGTTGCCACCGGCCAGAAAGTGGGCTTCGAGGTCGTTGATGGAAACGTCGATGCCTGCCTTGACAGAGCTGATGCGCGCGGTGACTACCGTGCCGGGTGGCACACGGCGCAGGCGCATGCCGATCAAGGTAAAAAGGCCGACGTAAGCGCCGGAAGCCCAAGCCGCAATCCACAGTCGGACCGGCACGAGATACAACAACATCGCCACGACCGCTGCTATCACGATCAGCAGGCCCAGTCCTCCGGTGGCACCGGTCTCAATAAGCATTTCTTGTCTCCTAATTGTTTTGATTTGTCTGTTGGCGAACGACAACCCGGTTGCCGTCCACTCGAACCACTTCTATGGCCACGCCGGCGTCGATAAGTTCCCCGGTCGAGACCACATCGACGCGTTCGCCGTCGATATCGGCAATTCCTGACGGATGCAGCGGCGTACCCGCATGGCCGGTTTTCCCGAGCCAGCGGGCGTCGCTCGCGGGCGCCGAGGAATATCCCGCCATCGCCGTAAGCCCCGTATCGAGCACCAATCGTCGCCCGACCCTGGTGCGCGGGAGAAAGCGCATGATGGCCAGGCTCGCCACGACGGCGGTCAATAGCGCGAACACCACCCGCGTCGCGGCTAGCACCACGATCTCGTAGGAATCCTGGACACCCACCAGGGACAGCACCAATCCGCCCAGCAGCATGCCTACACCCAGGATGCCGACCAGGCCGAAGCCGGGTATGGCGATCACCTCCACCGCGAGCAGGATGACGCCACCGGCAACGAGCATGAGTTCCTCCCAGCCTGCCAGCTGAACCAGCCAATGACCCCAAAAAAACAAACCCAGACTGGTGATTCCGAGCGCGCCCGGAATACCGAAGCCCGGCGTGCGAATCTCCAGGATGATGCCGAGCATGCCGATAGTGATGAGCAGGGAACTGACTATCGGATGCGTGAGGAATCGCACCAGGTTCTCAGCCCAGTTGGGGCCGGCGCGCCGCACCTGGGCACCGGCCAAGCCCACCTTTTCGAGCACAGCCTCGATCGTATCGGCGCGAAAATCGATCAGCTTGTTCTTGACCGCCTCCTCGGTGGTGAGCGTCAGGAGCTTGCCCTTGGCGATGACGCCGGGAATGACCACGTCGGCATCGACCATGGCCTCGGCGATAAGTGGTGGGCGCTTGCGAGCCTCGGCGGTGGCGCGAAATTCCTTTCGCATGTAGGAGACGGTCTTCTCCTCGACCGGCTTGGACGCCTCCCCGGGTTGGCCTGCGGTCACCGGCATCGCCGCACCTATGGTCGCGCCCTCGCCCATGACGAGCGTCTGCGCTGCCAGCCCGATAAGCGCGCCGGCGGAGATCGCCCGCTTGTTGACAAAAGCGATGGTGCGGACCTTGGATGTCAGCACGGCGTCGCGAATGATCACGGCGGCGTCGACTCGCCCGCCGAAGGTGTTGATGTCCAGGATGACAGCAGCCGCGCCCTCGCGCTCGGCCTGGTCCAGCACGCGCTTGAGGAAGGGCGCGAGCCCGAGGTCGATGACGCCTTCGACCGGCGCGACGTAAACGATTCGCGCGGCCTCGGCAGCACGCACGTGCGGCGCTTGCAGCAGCAGGCACTGTGCGGCCAGCGCGAGGCAGCCGATCCACTTGGAAATGCACGTATGCATGGTCTCGGTCGGGAAATTGCGGGAGGATCTATGTAAAACGACTGGCGAACCATCTTCGTCTGCCGTGAACGCACTGGGGGATCGGTGGGTTGTCGGCACGCCGACGCATGAACAGGGCTTGCGCACGATTCAGGCGAACGGGATCGTAT
>CAYYFR010000479.1:0-1812 GCA_964470865.1 uncultured Burkholderiales bacterium
GTTCCTGACGATCAGGCCGATCGCCCGGCCGATGGGATCAATGGTGGGATCAAGGGGCCAGGATCATGGGGCCAGGGTCGAACAAGATTTCGCAGTCGAGCGACAGCCAGCGCCAGTCGCCCGGTACGCCGAATTGCAGGCTTCACGCGAATCTCGATGTCGTAACCGATGCGGTTCAAGCAGTCCATCAGATTGCGTTCTGAAAGATGCCAGATTGGCAACGCGAAACGAACGACGCCTTTACGAAGGCAAGATTCAATAGGTGACCAGCATGAGCGATGCATCCAAGCCGCAGGCCGACGACAATGAAATGCCCGCCGAGATAGATTCTTCCAGCGGTGTGCGCGGAAAGTTCTATCGCCCAAACGCAAAGCTCGATTTGCCGGTCTACCCGGACCAGGATGTACGGTGACATCTGGCGGTGATCGCTGCCCGAAAGGGCGTCGCCATTTCCGAATTGGCGAATGAACTTTTGAAGAAAGAGATCGCGATTCTGGATCGTGCGGACTGACGTTGCGGCAAGCGGTCACTGGCGCACGAACGCAATACAATCAACGCCAGCCGTGACCGAGGTGACACCATGAATCCAGTTGTCGGCCCTCCAGTCATTCACCGCGACCCGGAAATCCAGCCAGGGGTGCCGGTATTCCCATCAGCTTGCGTTCTGAAAGATTCGTGAAGTCGCCGCGAAACAGGGCCGACACTTTGGGTTGGGTCAGTCCCATCCGTTCCGCCGCTTCCGTCTGAGTCAGGCCAAGGCGCTTGATCGCCGTGACGATCTCGACCACCAGTCCGGACTTGATCTTGAGTTTGTCGGCGTCAGGCAGACCCAGATCGGCAAAGACGTTGCCGGAACTGGTTTCAACTTCGATGCCATCGAAGATGCGCTTTTTCATCGGTTCAGGTCCTTCGCGATTTTTTCGGCGACCTTCAGGCCAAGATTATCGCTGGGCTTGTCATCTTGCGCGGGAGGTGAATGTATGAGTGCGCTGCTGGATCAGATCAATCAACTCGACTTTGCCGAGCGCTTGTAACTTGTCGAAGATATTTGGGACAGCGTTGCCGCACGTGCCGCGACACTTCCATTGACGAACGCGCAGTGCGAGGAACTGGATCATCGCCGCGCTCTTCACGCCAAAAATCCCCGCCTCGGACGGTCGCTCGGTCGCGGTTCGATCCGGTGCCGTATTCCTCGTCGGCGGACACGATCGTCGAGGTGCCGGCCTGCCTGTAGCGCCGTGGCGCCTCGACGATCGTGACGCGCTCGCCGCGGGGGCGGTGGATCGTGAACGGGCCTTGGTCGATCGAGCGGTCGGCGCGTGCCGGCCGCATGCAGTTCTTCAAAGGCACACTTCGGGGCAAGCGTCTTCTGGTTGCGCCAACTTGCCGCACTTCCGAACGAGGAGGAGATGGTCGAGGGCTGGCAACTCAAGCGCGATGGCGAGAGAAGGGGTATCGTCGAAGTTACGGAGGCTTAGTCATGATTACAAACGATCAAGAACTTAAAGTGGCCTTGGAGCGTATTTCAAAGTTCCAGGCTCAGGTCACACACCTGCGGAACACAGAAACCAATCCCGCCAACTACCATGGCGGGGTGGCGGGGTTTCTCATGGAGATCGACCGCATGCAGCTTGAAGTTCGTGAGTATCTGATGGTTCATCCACGAGAACTGACGGCCGTCTAGTGCGCCAATGTAAGGGAATCAAAGGGGCCGAGGGAATCAAAGCGGAATCAAAGGAAGCGGAATCAAAGGTGCCGGGGTCGATTTTGAGGAGGTTGTCCGATTCAATTCATCGCAATCTGACCATTCCC
>CAYYFR010000480.1:0-1809 GCA_964470865.1 uncultured Burkholderiales bacterium
GGCGCCGGTGATCGTGCAGGCGCTTGCGCGCATGATCCGCATGCTCAAGGCCCGTGGCTACACGGTGGTGATGGTGGAACAGAATTTCCGCTTCGCCGCGCCGCTGGCGGACCGTTTTTACGTGATGGAGCACGGCCGGATCGTCGAAGGGTTCGCCAGCGCGAACCTGGAAGCGAAGATGGGCATGCTGCATGAGTATCTGGGTGTCTAGTTCGAAGTTCAAATGGAGATCAAAATCATGAAACGCAAATCAATCGTGGCGGCCATCGGTGCCGCCTTGCTGGCCATCGGCGCGGTCGAGGCCCAGCAGCAGCAGGCCAAGGCCGGCGCCATTTCGGGCGACGTGGTCAAGGTCGGCGTGCTCACCGACATGTCGGGCCTGTATTCGGACCTCGGCGGCCAGGGCTCGGTGGAAGCGGCGCGGATGGCAGTGGCCGATTTCGGCGGCAAGGTGCTGGGCAAGAACATCGAGATCATCGGCGCGGACCACCAGAACAAGGCCGACGTCGGTGCCCAGAAGGCGCGCGAATGGTTCGACCAGCAGGGCGTAGACATGATCACCGACGCGCTCAATTCGGCCGTCGGCATCGCCGTCACCAAGGTGGTTGGCGAGAAAAAGCGCATTCTCATGAACGTGGGCGCCGCCAGCACGCGCCTGACCAATGAAGACTGCAATGCGTACACCGTGCACTACGCTTACGACACCTACGCCCTGGCCAATGGCACCGGCAACGCGATCGTCAAGCAGGGCGGCAAGTCCTGGTACTTCCTCACCGCCGACTATGCGTTCGGCCATTCGCTCGAATCCGACACCGCCAACGTGGTCAAGGCCGGCGGCGGCACGGTGGTGGGCGCCGTGCGCCACCCGCTCAATGCGGCGGACTTCTCCTCTTTCCTTCTGCAGGCGCAATCCTCCAAGGCGCAGATCGTGGGCCTCGCCAATGCCGGCGGCGACACCATCAATTCGATCAAGGCCGCCAACGAGTTCGGCATCACCAAGAACCAGAAGCTGGCCGGCCTGCTCGTTTTCATCACCGACGTGCATTCGCTCGGCCTGGCCACCACCCAGGGCATGTACCTGACCGACGGCTGGTACTGGGACACCAACGAAGAAACGCGCAAGTTCGGCCGCCGCTACTTCGACAAGATGAAGAAAATGCCGACCATGGTGCAGGCCGGGGTCTACTCGTCCACGCTCACCTACCTGAAGGCAGTGGCCGCGGCCGGCACCGACAACGCCGAGGCGGTGATGGCGACCCTCAAGAAGACCAAGATCAACGACATGTTCGCCAAGAACGGCACCATCCGCGCCGACGGCCGCATGATCCACGACATGTATCTGATGGAAGTGAAGAAGCCGGCGGAATCGAAGTACCCGTGGGACTACTACCACATCAGGGCGACCATTCCCGGCGAGCAGGCCTACCAGCCGCTGTCGGCCTCGCGCTGCCCGATGATCGCCAAGAAGTAGCCCGCACGGCGTTGCGTTGCCCGGCGCGTCTGCCGGGCAACGCAACGAAGTACATAAAACCCAATGGACATTTTCGGCGTACCCGTGCAAGCCATGCTGGGCCAGCTTCTGCTGGGCCTGGTCAACGGCTCGTTCTACGCCATGCTCTCGCTTGGCCTGGCGGTGATTTTCGGCCTGCTCAACATCATCAATTTCTCGCACGGCGCCCTCTACATGATGGGCGCCTACGGCGCCTACATCGGGCTGTCCGTCTTCGGCCTGAACTACTGGGTCGCGCTTGTCGTATCGCCCGTGGTGGTCGGCGTGCTCGGCATGATCATCGAGCGCAGCATGCTGCG
>CAYYFR010000481.1:0-1807 GCA_964470865.1 uncultured Burkholderiales bacterium
GCTACGCGCTCGGCGCAGGCGCGCCACTGCCGATCACGTGGCGTTACCTGCGCACCGCGCCGACGCGCCTATTCCGCCTTGATCCCCGCCTCGCGCGTGAGCTTCTGGTACTTCTGCACCTCGGCGGCCTTGAAGGCCGCAAACTGGTCCGGCGTGATGCCCGATGTGGTGCGCGCGGTTTCCACGAAGAGCTTCTTCATCGCCGGCGTGGCCAGGGCCTTTTGCACCGCCTCGTGCACCTGGTCGATCACCGCGCGCGGCGTGCCGGTCGGCGCGTCCAGGCCGGTCCACACCGTGAACTGAAACCCGGGCAGGGTTTCGGCCATGGTCGGCAGCACGGGCATGGCCGGCAGCCGCGTGGTCGAGGTCACCGCCAGTGCGCGCACCTTTCCGGCGTTGATCTGTGGCACCGCGGAGGTGTCGGCAAATAAAAAGTCGACCTGGCCGCCCAACAGCGCGGTGAGCGCAGGTGCGGTGCCCGCGAATGGAATGTGGGTTGCCGCCGCGCCGGTCATCTGATTGAGAAACGCGCCGGAAAGATGCGGCAGCCCGGCCAGCCCGGAGGACGAGTAGTTCATCGTCGCGCTGTTTTGTTTCAGGCGCACGATCAGGTCGGCCAAGGTGTTGATGCCGCGGTCGGGCCGCACCACCAGGAACATCGGGCTTTCCGACACCACCGCGATCGAGGTCAGGTGGGTGACGATGTCATAGGAGAGGTTCTTGAACAGCGCCGGTGCAATGGCGTGCTGGCTGGTGGAGAGCAGCAGCGTGTAGCCGTCGGTATTGGCGCGCGCGACGAAGGCGGCGGAAATGGTGGTGCCGGCGCCGGGCTTGCTCTCGACGATCACCGCTTGGCGCCAGATTTCGCCGAGCTCGCGGGCCAGCGCGCGCGCCACCACGTCGGCGCCACCGCCGGGCGGATAGGGGTTGATCAGCGTCACCGCGCGCGTCGGGTAGCCTTGCGCGATGGCGGCCGTGTTTGCCAGCAGGGCGCACAGCAAAAGCGCCACGGCGCGCGACTTGGAGCGGCGCAAATTGGTCATGGTTGGTCTCTCTCTTGTCGGTTCGTGTTGTTGGTCCATCGAGGCAATGCGCATGGGGCGATGCCGATCCTGGCGAGCCCCATTTCGCTACCTGCTCTCAAGCACCGCCATGCCCGCTCCACTGCGCCACTACCTGCGCGGTGCTCGCCACCTCCGCCCAATCCCGCAAAAACGCGATGCTGCGTTCGTGATTCGCCTGCGCATAAGCGCCGGTCGCATCCTCGACGATCACGGCGTGGTAGCCCAATGCATTGCCGTGGCGTGCGGTGAAGTCGATGCCGATGTCGGTGGCGAATCCGGCAAGAACGATGCTGCGGATGCCCTTGATGCGCAGGTGGTGGTCGAACGGGGTGTTGAAGAAGAGCGAGGGTTGCTGCTTCGCAAGCACCAGGTGATGCGGTAGCGGCTTGAATCCTTCCAGCCATTCAATTTCTTCGCTGCCGGCCTGGAACATGGGTTTGAGATCTTCCGGCCGGCTCACGCCCTGGCGCTTCATCATCCAGCGCAACCACGGGCCGCTCAACTGATCCAGCGGCGGAAAGCTGTGTTCGCTCCAGGCCACCATCACGCCGGCCTTCTCGGCGGCGGCGATGAGCGCAGTGGCGTTGGTTGTCAGAGCCTCAAGGTTGGAGGCCTTGCCGGCCAGGCCTTTTTGCAGGTCCCAAAGCACCAGGGCGGTGCGATCAGGGGCCACCAGTTCGGCGAAGCTGTGCGGCAGGTCCTGGAAATTCTGCGGGGTACGTGGGTCCATCGCGCGATCCTGT
>CAYYFR010000482.1:0-1801 GCA_964470865.1 uncultured Burkholderiales bacterium
GGCGTCTCGCGCGAATCGAAATAATGCTTCTCGGTCCAGCTGGTGAAGTTGTAAGCCGGCATGATGAGAGTGCCGCTGTTGCCCACCACTGCCTTTAGCGCTTCGATCAGCCCCGGCACACCGCCTTCGACGCCGCCGGTGCCCTTGTAGGAACTTTGCACCACCAGCGTGTCGCCCGTCCCCACACCGATCTCCGAATAGGCGTTGACGATATCGATCTGCTTGAGCATCTGGTCCTTTTGCGTCTGGCCCGCCTTGATTGCGAAGCCTTCGCAGGCATCGGGACAGTTGCGTATCATTCGCCCGGGCGCCGGAATGACCTTATTGCGATGTATTGGGCTAACAGGCTTATAAGTATAAATGACCGGTGGAATCGCCCCGGGAGCATATGGCCACTGGCATGCCGCCAACGCCAACAATGCGCGAGCCTTTCACCCTCGATCCGGAACCAACGGAACCACCTCGCCCCGCCGCCATGACGTCAGCACAGACACCCAAGCAGCCTCGCACGAAAGAGCAAATTGCCCACCGGGCCGCGATCGCGCTGTCACTCGCCCTGTTGTGGTCGATCATCGCCATCGCGTTGCTGCGGTCCGGGCTGGCGGACGGCGGCCTGTTCCTGCTTTCGGTCGCCGCTTTTGGCCTGGCTGCAATCTGGCTGCCACTGCTCGCATTTCCGGCACACGTCGGAAATGCAACCCCGCCGCCAGCGGCCGCGGCGCTCGCGATGCTGCTGGGCCCTATCCTGCCGGTGCTCGGCTTGGCGCTGGGCACCCCAGCCACCGTGCTGGTGGCGGCGTTGGTCCTTTTCATTCTGGCCCGCAACCGGCGTCTCATCGCAGCTGCAGTGGCCGGCGAGTCCGGCTGGTCGACGCTGCTCGGCTTCCCGCTTCTGGTGGGCGTATTCCTGGTCGTGTCTGGCGCGTCCTGGCGCGTCTACCTACCGGAGGCGCTGGTGCTCGGCATCGGCCAGGCCGACAGCTATTTTCACGTCGCCATCGCCCAGATCTTCGCAGCCTTCAAGGTGCCTTCGACGGGCGGCGGCGGGCTGGCGCTGCAGCACTACCACTTCGGCTCCCATGTCGTCGCCGCCGGATTGGCCGAGGCCGCTGGTTCGCGCGCCTCGCTCGTGTATGCCTACTGGGGCCTGATACTGCTTAAGGCGCAACTGCTGTGGGCCTTGGTCTGGGCCAGCCTGATGCTGGCCGGCCCCGGGCAACGCACCGGTTCGCTTTATCTGCTATTCGGCTACCCCTCGATTTTTCTGCTCTTGGGGCCGCTCGAAAGTGAAAGCTTCATGCTGGCAATGGCCGTATTCGCCGGAATCACGCCGCTGATATGCCATCTGTTCACCACCGAAGAGCGCAGTTCCCTGTCATACATCTTCGGCGTATGGCTGCTGGTCGCAGCAGCTTTCGTGTGCGCCGCCGCCAAGGTGTCCATCGGCTATTTTTGCGCCGTCGCGCTGTTCTGGCTGGCGTGGCGCGGCCGGGCGCGGCGCTGGCAGGCCCTGTTGCTGGTCGCTGCATTGGCCGGCCTCGCCGCCTTCACGGTGTTGTTTGTGACACCTTTCGAGCAATCGCTCCTTGCCTCCGGCATAGGCATTCTGCTGGGCTCCTATGCCCAATATGCCTCGTCGATCACTTTGCTCAGCTATTTACTACCGAGCATCGTCGTATGGGCCTGGTTTCATGAACTGCGCCTTTCCGCCGGACCACCGGAGCTGCCGGAGAACGCACGAACCCGCGTGACGCTGCAGTTTTCTCGCACACATGCAGGGCCGGACCTCTACCGGCGCCTG
>CAYYFR010000483.1:0-1784 GCA_964470865.1 uncultured Burkholderiales bacterium
AGGCCCGAGCTCGGGCTATGGCGTGGAGCGCCTGAACGACCCCAAACTGGCTGAATTGCGCTTCAACCTGCGGCGTGCGCCGCGCCGTGCGTTGGCCGGCAGGAACGTTTCGCAGATGCATTACGCCCGCGCCGGCATCATCACCCCTGAAATGCAATACATCGCCATTCGCGAAGACCAGAACCGCAGCCAGTACATGGAGTCGCTGCGCAACTGCGGCAAGACCGGCGACAAGATGCTCGAACTGCTGACCAAGCAGCACAGGGGTGAATCCTTCGGCGCCAGCATTCCGCAGCAGATCACGGCGGAATTCGTGCGTTCCGAAGTTGCGCGCGGCCGCGCCATCATTCCGGCCAACATCAACCATCCCGAGAGCGAGCCGATGATCATCGGCCGCAACTTCCTAGTCAAGATCAACGCCAACATCGGCAATTCGGCGGTGTCCTCGGGCATTGGCGAAGAGGTCGAGAAAATGACCTGGTCGATCCGCTGGGGCGGCGATACGGTGATGGATCTTTCGACCGGCAAGCACATCCACGAAACGCGCGAGTGGATCATCCGCAACTCCCCGGTGCCCATCGGCACCGTGCCGATTTACCAGGCGCTGGAAAAAGTCGACGGCAAGGCCGAAGACCTGACCTGGGAAATCTACCGCGATACCCTGATCGAGCAGGCCGAGCAGGGAGTGGACTACTTCACCATCCATGCCGGCGTGTTGTTGCGCTATGTACCGATGACCGCCAAGCGCATGACCGGGATTGTCAGCCGCGGCGGCTCGATCATGGCCAAGTGGTGCCTGGCGCACCACAAGGAAAGCTTCCTCTACACGCATTTCGAGGATATCTGCGACATCATGAAGGCCTACGACGTCAGCTTCTCGCTGGGTGACGGCCTGCGCCCCGGTTCGGGCTACGACGCCAACGACGAGGCGCAATTGTCAGAGTTGCGCACCCTGGGCGAATTGACCACCGTTGCCTGGAAGCACGACGTGCAGGTGATGATCGAAGGCCCCGGCCATGTGCCGATGCAACTGATCAAGGAGAACATGGAAATCCAGTTGAAGGAATGCCACGAGGCGCCCTTCTACACCCTGGGGCCGCTTACCACCGACATCGCGCCCGGCTACGACCACATCACCTCGGCCATTGGCGCCGCGCAGATCGGCTGGTACGGCACGGCGATGCTGTGCTACGTGACACCCAAGGAGCATCTGGGGCTGCCCAACAAGAAAGACGTGAAGGACGGCATCATGGCCTACAAGATCGCGGCCCATGCTGCCGACCTGGCCAAGGGCCACCCCGGCGCGCAAATCCGCGACAACGCGGTGTCCAAGGCGCGCTTCGAGTTTCGCTGGGACGACCAGTTCAACCTGGGCCTCGACCCGGATACGGCCAAGGATTTCCACGACGAGACCCTGCCCAAGGACAGCATGAAGGTGGCGCACTTCTGCTCCATGTGCGGCCCGCATTTCTGCTCGATGAAAATCACCCAGGACGTGCGCGAGTACGCCGCGAAGATCGGCTTCGACGAGACCACGGCGCTGAAAAAGGGGATGGAGGAGAAGGCGATTGAATTTGTGAAAAAGGGCGCGACGATTTATCAGCGGGCGTGAAAATGGTCGCTTTTTGCGCCATCAGGTCAAATATAATTGTTTATAACTAATTGATTAATAACAATTATTTATGAAAGAATGAGATGAACGGTCCATGCCTCCCAGCTTTGAGAGGCTTCCGGACCTGTGATAATCTCGTTTTTAACTTAGTTCATCGGTAACGCGTTATGGG
>CAYYFR010000484.1:0-1762 GCA_964470865.1 uncultured Burkholderiales bacterium
GAACCTGTTGCTGGCGGCGATGCGCCTGTCCAAGCACAGCGATTTCACCGCCAGCGCCGCGCGCTTTCACGCCTGGATCGAGGCGCGCCATCCGGAAGCGTTCAGCGAATCGCTTGACCGCGTCGACGCGCGGCGCTTTTCGACCCAGAAGCTGCGCATTCTGGAACAACAGGAACTGGGCACCGCGTAAGCGGCGCAGCGGCGGCGGCGCCTGGCGCCGCCTGGCGCCGCCTGGCGCAATAGCCGAGGGCAGCGCGTCCATCTCTCGTTGCCCGAAACCGCGTCTGAGTCGCGCGCGCAACCACGCCCGGGTGCGGAAGGTCAACCCGGCAGCATTGCCTGGCGCAATTGCGCCAGCGCCGCCGGATCCTCGATGGTTGTCAGGTCGCCCGCATCGCGGCCTTCGCAAATCGCCTGGATCGAGCGCCTGAGCACCTTGCCCGAACGCGTTTTCGGCAAGAGCGTCACGAAATACACACGGCTCGGACGGCCGATCGCACCCAACTGGGTGTCGACCGTCTTCATGATCTCGCCCTCCAGCTTCAAGCGTTGCGCAAGGGTGGCGATCGCCGCCGCGTCCTTGACCACTGCGAAGCCGACCGGCACCTGCCCCTTCAAGGCGTCCGCAATGCCGACCACCGCGATTTCGGCGATCGCCGCATGCGCGGAAATCGCTTCCTCGATCTCGCGCGTGCCCAGGCGGTGCCCGGCGACGTTGATCACGTCGTCGGTGCGCCCGAGGATGAAGTGGCAACCATCGGCGTCACGAATGCCCCAGTCGAAGGTCGAATACACCAGGCGCCCCGGCACGCTCTTGAAATAGGTATCGACGTAACGCTGGTCGTCGCCCCATACGGTGCTCATGCAGCCCGGCGGCAGCGGCGGCACGATCGCCACCACGCCTTTTTCGCCCACCGCCACCTCGGCACCGGTGGTCTCGTGCAGCAGACGCACTTCGTAGCCATACATCGGGTAGCCGGGGCTGCCGAACTTGCGCGGCCGGTCCTCGATACCCAGCGGATAGGTGAGAATCGGCCAGCCGGTTTCGGTCTGCCAGTAGTTGTCGACCACCGGCCGCCCGAGACTGTCGGCGATCCAGCGCGACGTCGGCTCATCGAGCGGCTCGCCGGCCAGCCACAAGGCCTTGAGAGAAGACAGGTCGTACTTCGCCAGATAGGCGGGGTCCTGCTTCTTGAGCACGCGAATCGTAGTCGGCGCCGAGAACATCACCGCGACCTTGTAATCCTGGACGATCTTCCACAGGATGCCGGCGTCGGGACGCAGCGGCGTGCCTTCGTACATGATGGTCGCCATGCCGGCCAGGAGCGGCCCGTAGACGATGTAGGAATGCCCCACCACCCAGCCGATGTCGGAGGTCGAGAAATACACTTCGCCCGGCTTGCCGCAGTAAATGTGGCGCATCGAGGCAGCCAGGGCCACTGCGTAGCCGCCGGTATCGCGCTGCACGCCCTTGGGCCGGCCGGTGGTGCCGCTGGTATAGAGAATGTACGAAGGCTCGCTGGACTCAAGCCACACACACGGCACCTGTGCGCCGGCATGTGCGCCCGCCAGAGTGGCCCAGTCGGCATCGCGGCCTTCGACCCGTGCCATCGCAGCCAGCTGGCGGTCAACCAGCAATACCCGCGCCGGCTTGTGGGTTGACAGGCGAATAGCCTCGTCCAGGAGTTCCTTGTAGGGCACCACCTTGCCGGCGCGCGAGCCGGCATCGGCCGAGACGATCAGTTTGGGGCTGGCGTCCTCG
>CAYYFR010000485.1:0-1705 GCA_964470865.1 uncultured Burkholderiales bacterium
GAAAACGCTGAGCAAGTCCCTGGAATGCGGATTCTCGAACGAAGAACCTCTTCGATTCAACATCTTGCAACAGCGACTTTCGCGACCTACGGACTTGTTCAGTGTTTCCTTAGGCGGCGCGCGGCACCCCGACGATCCAGCCTTCGAGCGCATCGGTGTCTGGCGGCAGGCCGAAATTGTGATCGCGGCGCAGTTGTCCCCAGGCCGCCTGCAAAGCGCACAAGACCGCGTCGAGGCTGTCGCCGCTGGCGTCATCGATGCAGGTGCGCGCAAGCCGCGCCGGCAAGGCCAGTCGCGGCAGCCACTCGCACTCGCCCGCTTCGAGCGCACCGACAATGCGCTGTCTGGCGCCGCGCCGCGCCGGCGTTTGCCTGGCCCGATCGTCACTCTTGTAAGACTCGCGTCCGATCAGCGCGCGCGCGACGAAGCCAGGGTAAGCCTCCAGCGCCACCCGTGCACGGTCGCCTTCACACAGCACTGGAATATGCACACCAGCGGCGATCAGCCGCGGCACCCCCGCATGCAGCATCCACGCCACCGGCGGGTTGACCCATTTCATCGAAGGGCTCGACCCCGTCGGAATGTCGCAAGCGCGATGCGCGAACTTCGCCCGCGCCGGTCGCGCGTCGCAAAACGCCTTGAAGGCGGCGCGAATTTCCACTCGCGACAGCGCCGCGTAGTGCTGCATCAGCGGCCGCCACTGTGTCGGCCAATCCAGTGTCGCAACGAGTTCGCGCGGCAAGCCAAAGGGCAAATCGAAGCCGGCGACCCACGGACCCGGCTGCGCGAGCCAGGCATCGAATGCATGCCAGTCGGTCAGGGATTCGAGGCTTTCGAGCGCAAAAGAAGCTTGCGTCAAATGCCCGGCAGCGATGACGATGCGCTTGGTGCGTGATGGTGCGCTGGTGAAGTCGACGCCGTAGATGCAGGTGGAGGCATTGGTAGTTCTAGGCATTGCACGAAGGGTACCCGCATCTGCCGCAGCGCCACAACCAAAGCCTCGAGAATCGCACGAAGCGGTTTCCAGGCTGCTCCTTCAATCACGAGGCGGTAGCTTGATGCGTCGTCCACACCGCCTCGATCACTTCGGTCGGTTTGGAGATGTCGCAATGCTCACGAGCGAATTTCTCCAGCATGGTCAGGCCGGGCCAATGCCTCGACTTCGCCAGCTTCAGGGCTGGTGAGCGGTTGCGCATGATCGCGGTGGCGACGAGCTCGTATGAACCTTCGTACTTGACGCCATTGACCTTGCCCTGCGGCGCCACCATGTCCTCGAAGCCCGGGTAGCCGTGCCGGTCGTTAATGTCGAGTCGCGCGATGGCGAGGCGCCTGAGATTCCGGGACAACTGAAACGAAGGCACGCGCAAGCTGCGCGCGGCATTGTTTCGCGGTCGACAGGTGTGGGCGCCGGTGCGAACGTGCTGGTTTTCGGCCGGTTTGAAATTGCAGTAATTTCGGACTCCCGACCCTACTTCGCTCCCGGCCTGGATTGCCAGATGTCGTCCAAGTCCTTGAAATGGCGACTGTTAAAACGAAGAAGACAGTCAGAGACTAGGGAGGCGAAGAAAAAGGAACGACGAATTGGCAGCATGATCAGTCCGGCTGAATTCATACACTTTCGGCTCGGCGCTGACAACAGGCAGTTGTATTCGTATCCTGACGCTCGCATGACATAAGCGCGTCAACGCGTTTACACTCGGCGGCA
>CAYYFR010000486.1:0-1698 GCA_964470865.1 uncultured Burkholderiales bacterium
GGGTCGGCCCTTTCGACGACGAGAAGCTGGGCTTCAACAAGGTGGCTAAGTTCTACTATTACCCCGGCTTCTGGGAAGGCGGCGCAGCGCTCGGCTGGCTGGTCAACGACAAGGCCTGGAGCGCCCTGCCGGCGGAGTACAAGGCGATCTTCACCGCCGCCTCGCACGAGGCCAACGCCATCATGATGGCCAAGTACGACGCGCGCAACGCGCCTGCGCTGCGCCGCCTGATCGCCGGTGGCACCCAGATCAAGCCGTTCCCCCGCCCGGTGCTGGAGGCGTTCTACAAGGTGTCGCAGGACATGTATCGCGAGATGGGCTCGACGAACGCCAACTTCAAGCGCATGCATGACGCCTACGCCGCGTTCCAGAAGGAGTCGGTGTCCTGGATGCGCGTGACCGAGAACACCTTCGACGACTTCATGGCCGCGATGCTGCGGTCCTGATCGCCCCGGGCACTTGAAGTGCGCACGCCACAAACCCCGCTTCGCGCGGGGTTTGTGTTTGCGACGACAAACGCGTTGCGCCGGCCTTGACGGTCGGAAAGTTTCGGGGCACCGAGCCCCGGCATTTATCGAAGAACAATATCTGAGGAACAAGACATGGGCGGGCTTCTCTGGCTGTCGAGAGTGATCGACGGCATCAGCGAAAGGATCGGCAAGTTCGTCTATTGGCTGCTGCTGGCCGCGGTACTTATCAGCAGCATCAACGCGATCGTACGCAAGTCCTTCAACGTTAGTTCCAACGCCTACCTGGAGGCGCAGTGGTATCTGTTCGCCGCCGTCTTCATGCTCGGCGCCGGCTATGTTTTCCTGCACGACCAGCATGTGCGCATCGACATCATTTCCAGCCGCTTGAAGCGCAAGACCCAGGTGTGGATCGACGTCATCGGCATCACGGTGTTCCTGATCCCGCTATGCATCGTGGTGGCCAACATGTCGCTTCCCTCGGTGATGCTGGCCATCAGCAACCAGGAGGTCTCCGCCAACCCCGGCGGGCTGATTCGCTGGCCGCTTTACATCCTGGTGCCGATCGGCTTTTCGCTTTTGTGCCTGCAATCGATGTCCGAGCTCATCAAGCGTGTCGCCTTCCTGATGGACCGCGCGCCTGATCCGCACGCAGCGCCGGAGAAAACCAACGAAGAGTTGCTGCTGGAGGAGTTGCAGCACGAAATGGCGCTCGCAGAGGCCAGGAAAGGCGGTGCCAAATGAGCTGGATCGCCGCCAACCTGCCGCCGATCATGTTCGGCTCCCTGCTGTTGCTTCTGTTGACCGGCTTTCCGGTCGCCTTTGGCCTGGCCACCTGCGGCATTCTGTTCGGCCTGATCGCGGTCTGGCTGGATCTGGCACCCGCGCAGTTCTTCAACGCCCTGCCGCTGCGGGTCTACGGCATCATGTCCAACGATACGCTGCTGGCGATTCCGTTCTTCACTTTCATGGGGCTGATTCTGGAGCGCAGCCGCATGGCCGAGGACCTGCTTGAGACCATCGGCCAGGTGTTCGGGCCTTTGCGCGGCGGGCTCGCGGTGGCTGTGGTGTTTGTGGGAGCGATGCTCGCCGCCACCACCGGCGTGGTGGCCGCCTCGGTGATCGCGATGGGACTGATCTCGCTGCCCATCATGCTGCGCTACGGCTACAACCGGCCGCTGGCCGCCGGTGTCATCACCGCCTCGGGCACGCTGGCGCAAATCATCCCGCC
>CAYYFR010000487.1:0-1680 GCA_964470865.1 uncultured Burkholderiales bacterium
TTGGTGCCGGCCCTTGAAACCCACGCTGGCCTGGATGATGGTGTCGCCGGCGCGCCTGATTGCCTGCGGATTCGGCAGCGGCCTGATGCGCCGCGCGCCGGGAACCTGGGGCACACTGTTCGCCTGGGCCACCTACGTACTGCTGCTGGAGCCGCAAGCGGAGGGCGTGCGGCTGGCGTGCATTGCTGCCGCATTCGCCATCGGCATCTGGGCCTGCGGGCGCGCCGGCCGCGATCTCGGGGTGGCCGATCACGGTGGCATCGTGTGGGACGAGGTGGCGGCGTTCTGGCTGGTACTTGCCCTGGTGCCGGCAGCCTGGACGACACAGTTGGTGGCGTTCCTGTTGTTCCGCTTTTTCGACATCGCCAAGCCGCCGCCGATCGGACATTTCGACCGGCTCTGGAAAAACGGCTTCGGCGTGATGTTCGACGACGTTCTGGCGGCGGCGTTTTGCCTGATTATTTTTGCGCTCTGGACCAAGGCAATGGCATGACGGACTTGCAACTCGACGCTCTGGCGGCAAAGGTCGGCGCCCGCCTGGGACAGCTTGGACTGATGCTTGCGACAGCGGAGTCATGCACCGGTGGCGGCATCGCTGCTGCCGTGACAGCCATCGCGGGCAGTTCGGGCTGGTTCGAGCGCGGCTTCGTCACTTACTCGAATGGCGCCAAGGAATCGATGCTGGGCGTGGCTGCCGCGACCCTGGCCGTACATGGCGCAGTCAGCGAAGCGGTGGCCCTGGAAATGGCCAGCGGTGCGCTCAGGCACTCAGGCGCCCAGGTTGCGCTGTCGGTTACCGGCGTGGCGGGCCCGGGCGGAGGCACGCCCGCCAAGCCGGTCGGGACGGTGTGCTTCGCCTGGGTGCGTGCCGACGGCGTGCAGAAGGTGCAAACATGCGTGCTGGCCGGCGACCGCGCCGCAGTGCGCGCGCAGTCGGTTGTGCACGCGTTGACGGAGCTGCTTGCGATTCTCGAAAATTAGCGCTAGACTCGGTACTGTATGCAAAAACAGTGTATTTATATCCAGTCAACAGCGCCAGCGCGAGAATGCTGGTAAACCGGAGAATCCAAATGGGAAGCGTAACCGCAATAGGATCCGCGATGGACGACAACAAGAGCAAGGCCCTGGCCGCCGCACTGGCGCAGATCGAAAAGCAGTTCGGCAAGGGCTCGATCATGAAGCTTGGCGATGGCGGCGTCGAGGACGAGATCGGTGTGGTCTCGACCGGGTCTCTGGGTCTGGACATTGCCCTGGGAATCGGCGGCCTGCCGCGTGGCCGGGTGGTCGAGATCTACGGGCCGGAATCGTCCGGCAAGACCACCCTGACGCTGCAGGTGATCGCCGAGATGCAGAAAGTCGGCGGCACCGCGGCTTTCATCGACGCCGAGCATGCGCTTGACCCGAATTACGCGGCGAAGCTGGGCGTCAACATCTCCGATTTGCTGATTTCGCAGCCCGATACCGGCGAGCAGGCGCTGGAAATCGCCGACATGCTGGTGCGTTCGGGTTCGGTCGACATCGTCGTCATCGATTCGGTCGCGGCTCTTACGCCCAAGGCCGAGATCGAGGGCGAGATGGGCGACCAGTTGCCGGGCCTGCAGGCACGCCTGATGAGCCAGGCGCTGCGCAAGCTCACCGCCAACATCAAGCGCACCAACACGCTGGTGATTTTCATCAACC
>CAYYFR010000488.1:0-1669 GCA_964470865.1 uncultured Burkholderiales bacterium
TGGCGCCATTTTCAGCGCAAGGATCTGCACAAACTATCCGCCGTTGACGCCACCAGCTTCAGCATCATGCAGCGTGCGCGGATTCGCATCGCATTCACTTTCGATCACCATTTCGCCGTCGATTCAGGCTCGCCACGCGCGGCGGCGACTTCCTGCGCGCTTGGCGGCTCGACGGCGTGGCTTTCGAGTGCGCCGACGAGCACCAGATCGCCGAGCGGCAAGAAGCCCTTTGCAGCCTGTTGCGCAACCTCGCCGGCGGCCAGTGGGCGGTGTGGACGCACCGCCTGCACCGCGTCGTCAGCGACATGCTGCAGGACCCACAGGCGCCGGGTTTCGCTCAAGACCTGTCCCGCGCCTACCAGGCCAAGCTCGGCGAACGCCGGATGATGAGCAACGAGCTCTATCTGACGCTGGTCTACCGGCCCAACGTGTCCCGGGTGAGCCGCGCCTTGCAGTCAACGCAGCGCACGCGCACCGCCATCGCCGAAGCCCAGGCCGAGGCTCTTCGCGTCATGGAAGAGCGATCGGCCCTGGTCGGCCGCGTGCTGCGCGGCTTCGGCCCGCAGCTGCTGGGCACCCGGGAGCATCGCGGCCGGAGCTATTCCGAAGTATCCGAGTTCCTCGGCTACCTGGTCAACGGCTGCTGGCGGCCGATCCCGATGATGGCCGGTCCGCTGTATCGCACGCTGCCGACCGCGCGCCTGACCTTCGGCGGCGACAAGCTCGAACTGCGCCAAGGAGACCAACGGCGATACGCCGCCCTGGTCGACATCAAGGAGTACGCCGACGCGGTCGAGCCTGGCATCCTGAACGCCCTGCTCTACGAAGCCAGCGAATTCATCGAGACCCAGAGCTTCTCGATCCTGCCGCGCCGCGAAGCCATGTGCGCGCTGGAATTGCAGCGCGATCAGCTGATCGCCAGCGACGACGTGGTGGCAAGCCAGGTGGCCGAAATGGACGTGGCACTCAACGAACTCGGCGATGGCCAGTTCTGCATGGGCGAGTACCACTACAGCCTCGTCGTGTTCGGCGAGGACGTCGCCGATGCCGGCCGCCATCCCTGCCGATTCCACTCTCGCAGCCAGCCGTCGCGCCACCGGCCGAGGCGACCGACGAGCCGACGCAACGCCCGGCAGCCCGCTATGTCCGGGCGCTGCTGCTGGAGCGCATCTACGAGGTGCCAGTCGCGATTGCGCTGGTAGCTGTATGGTCACGCAGTCCCGTGTCCCGATCACCCGATCCGGACTGTCATGCCTGCCGCCACCGCCTGTGCCTCACCGCGCAGTGCCGTCTACCGCCGTCGCCGGCCCGAGCGCACGCTGCTCTATCGCACGGTGCAGACCCATCTTGCCACCTGGCTGGCGTTTTAGAATGATGGCGCCGGGGCGAGCGCACCCGCAGTCACCGAGCGAGAATTCCGCCGCTATCTCGACTGCGGTATCCTCGCCCACGGCTTTGCGCGCGCCCGCTGCGCCGACTGCGGGCACGATTTCCTGGTCGCCTACTCCTGCAAATGCAGGGGCGTTTGTCCGTCCTGCACCACCCGCCGCATGGTGGAGACCGCCGCGCGTCGATTTGCACATGAGGGGGCAGGAGTACCTGGCCGAGCGGCGGCGCTTAGGTTTCCAGGCGCGCTCACTTGGCCACGCCTTGGCCAACCTCGCCTGCT
>CAYYFR010000489.1:0-1669 GCA_964470865.1 uncultured Burkholderiales bacterium
AAGGCACCGGCATCGGCCTGGCCAATGTGCGGCGCATCATCTCGCGCCACGGCGGGCGCACCTGGGCCGAGAGCGTGCCGGGCGAAGGCGCCACCTTCTATTTTTCACTGCCGAAAACAGGGATCAGTGATGAAGCGTTGAAGCACTGAACCATGAAAATAATCTCCGCCATCTTCGAGCAACAGGAAATCCGCCGCCTCTACGATGAGCCGACAGAGACCTGGTTTTTCTCCGTCGTGGACATCATTCAGGTGCTCACCGGGCAGGCCGACTTCCAGACCGCCCGGAAATACTGGAACAAGCTAGTAGCTCAAGGAGCGGCTCGGCCGGGAAGGAAGTCAACTGATGACAAGCTGTCACCGGTTGAAATTGCCGGCCGCCGATGGCAAAATGCGGCTCACCGATGTCGCCAGCGCCGAGACTCTGCTGCGTCTGGTCCAGAGCGTTCCCAGCCCCAAGGCCGAGCCGGTCAAGCTCTGGCTGGCCAAGGTCGGCTACGAGCGGATGCTGGAGCTGGGCGATCCCGCCCTGGCCCTGGAGCGCGCCCGCGAGACCTGGCAAAAGCACGGTCGCAGCGAAAAGTGGATCCAGCAGCGCATGACCGGCCAGGAAACCCTGAATAAACTCACCGGCTACTGGGCGGCGCACGAGGTAACCGAGGAATACGCCTTTCTCGCCAGCATCATTTACCAAGAGTGGAGCGGCGAAGACGGGCGGCCGGATCTCCAAACACGCCAGCCGCGACCCATGACTTAACCAGCCGAAAACATGAACACCGAAAGGCAAACGACATGAACCAGATCAAAAAGATTCTCCTGGTGGAGGACGATCCCAGGGATGTGGAACTGACCCTCACCGCCCTCGAAGAATATCGACTCACCAACACGGTGGACGTCGTCCGCGACGGCGCCGAGGCCCTGGACTACCTGTATCGCCGCGGGAAATTCCAAACGCGGGATGGCGGCAACCCCGCGGTCGTCATCCTTGACTTAAAGCTCCCCAAGGTCAGCGGCCTCGAGGTGTTGCGCCAGGTGAAGGCGGACCAGCAGTTGAAGCTGGTGCCGATTGTGGTGCTCACTTCGTCCCGCGAGGAACCGGACCTGATCGCCAGCTACCAACTCGGGGTGAACGCCTACGTGGTCAAACCGGTTGATTTCCACAAGTTCGTCGACGCCGTCAAGACCCTGGGTGTGTTCTGGGTGGTCCTGAATGAAGTGCCGCTCGCCGATCCTAAGAGCGAGACGGAGACGCGCTGAAAGGAGAACCGACATCAACGCCAGTCTTCGGAAGCCGGCAACCGACCAAAATGAGAATCGCCACAAAAATGAGAATCGCCACAAAAGCACCATTGCGCATCCTGCACCTGGAAGACGATCCGAAGGACGCCGAGTTGATCCACGCGACGCTGGAGGCGGCCGGCTTCGCCCCGGAGATCGTGGTGGTGCAGACCAAAGCCGATTACCTGGCGCAACTCGAGGACGGCTGGGATCTCGTCCTGGCGGACTACAAACTGCCGCAGTTCGACGGCTTGCAGGCGCTGGCGTTGTTCAAGGAGCGCGGGCTCGACACCTCGTTCATCCTCATCTCCGGCACCATCGGCGAGGAGACCGCCGTCGCCGCCATGCATGCCGGCGCGAGCGACTACATCCTGAAGAACCAGCTCGCGCGG
>CAYYFR010000490.1:0-1663 GCA_964470865.1 uncultured Burkholderiales bacterium
ACCCACAACCCCCTGGGCGCCAAGGGCTGCGGCGAATCCGGCACCATCGGCGCCCCGGCCTCGATCACCAGCGCCATGCGCGACGCCCTCGAAGCGGTGGGCGTGAAGGGGCTGGAAATGCCGTTTACCGCCGGCAAGGTATGGCGCGCCATCCGTGAGGCGCGCGCAGCCGCCTGAACCGCTCTTGCGATTGGCTGCGGGCGAACCCCGCTTGCCGCAACAGTGCACCGGTGCCGCCGAAAGCGGCACCGGCATTCCCGGTCCCGGAGTCAGCCATGAGTGAAACCAGCGACGACGCTGCCATCAAGGCCCACGTGGAGGCAGGCCTCAAGGACCTGTGTACCTGGGCCGCCGGCCTGCGGTTCAGCGACATCCCGCCGCCTGCGCTATCGCAGGCGGTGCTGATTCTCGGCGACAACATCGCCGCGGCGCTTTCCGCCAGCGACGAACCCGAATTGCGCGCCTATCACGAGCGACTGGTCGCCAACGGCGGCGCGCAACAAGCGACCTTGTTTCGCCGCGACGCGCCGCGAATGGCCATGATCGACGCTGCCGTCGGCAACGGCCTGGCGATCACCTGGAACGAACTTGACGACGGCTACACCCGCACCGCCGTGCATCCCGGCGCCCTCAGCCAACCCTTGATCCTTGCGGCGGCCGAAGCCGGCAATCTCCCGATGTCAGCGACCCTGCGCGCAACTGTCGGCGCATATGAGATCGGCACCCGCTTCGCGCGCGCCTGGCCCGGCACCCTGCCACGCCTGCACCCGCACGGCGTCTACAACGCGGTGTGCTCGGCCGCCGGCCTGGCGTTGCTGCGCGGCTATGATGCCAGGCAGTTGCTGCACGCACTCAGCGCCGCCGCCACCATGGTGAGCCCTGGTCCCTACAGTCATCCGATCGAAGGCGCGCTGGTGCGCAACGCCTGGCCTGCGGCCGGTGCGTGGCTGGGCCAGTTCGCCTGCGACATGGCGAGCCTGGGCATCGCCGGCACGCCCGCCGGGCCCTACGACGTGTATACCCGCGGCCTGGGCGCGCCGGTTAAGCCTGCGGAGCTGACCGACCGCCTCGGCGGCGACTGGACCATTTGCGATGGCTATCACAAGCTCTACGGCGCCTGCCACCACTCGCATGCGGCAATGGAAGCGATCGAGAACCTGCTCGCCTGCCGCCCCGAACTGCGCGGCGGCAAGAACGTGAAAAGCGTTTTGATGGAAGGCTCGGCGATGGCGATGAACTTCAACAACGCAGCGCCCGCGACCACGTTGGGCGCCAAGTTCTCGATCCCGCATGCACTCGCCGCAACGCTGGCGCATGGCGCCGACGCGCCCGGCAACTTTCTTGACCAAAGCCTGCGCGACGAAGCCATCATCGCCCTGCGAACGCGCGTTTCGATGGCGCAACTGTCGCACGTCAAGCCCTGGCCACTGGATCGGCCAGCGCGGGTCACGCTGGAATTAGACGACGGCAGCACGCTCGTAGCCGAGTGCGAGGCCGCACTCGGCAGCCCGGCACGACCGCTGGACGCCCTGCGTGTGCTGCAGAAGATTGGCGAATTGGCCGAACGCGATGCGCCGGGGTTGGCGGCTGCGGTTGTTGCCCTGCGTGAAGCGATCGATACCGGTCAACCAGTGGCGACATCGTGCCGCGACTGGATAGCCGG
>CAYYFR010000491.1:0-1660 GCA_964470865.1 uncultured Burkholderiales bacterium
GCCTGCATCGCAGGCGAAGCCAGCGCCTTCTCGCGCGCGGCCTCAAGCGTGGCCACCATCGCCGCCGGCATTTTCGCCGGCACGAGGATGCCGCCAAAGCTCAACTGCACCACCGGGATGCCCGATTCGGTCAGTATGGGCACTTCCGGGAACGAAGGGTGGCGGCACCCCGGCAAAGCCCAGGCGGGTGAGTCCGATGCTGCCGGACGCACCGTCGATGCGCTGATCTCGCGATGCCGAAGCGGCGCGAAGCTTCAGCTCGCCTGCGGGCTCAAGGCATGCACCACCGCGGCTACAATCAATGCGGCCAGCGCGACAAGGTCGGCCAGCACCACCCTGGATATCGCCGCGTTGTAGCCGTCGATCTGCCAGGCCAGAAGCAGAAATGCGATCACGCTCGCCAGAGCGGCGATGAGCGCGAGGCGATGCAGCAACGGATCAAACGCCGCATAGGCGAGGAAGGCCGCGAGCAGGCCGAAAAGTACGGCACGGTGACGCAGCAACAACTCCAGGTTGCTGTCCCGCACAGTGATGCCATACAAGGCTTCGAGCTTGGTGGCGCTGACCACCCCGATCAAGGGCATTGCGTGAATCAGGGCAACCAGAAGCAGAGCGGCAGGAACGACATAACGCATGGCCGGGCTTTCGAGGGTGAAAGCCCGGTTTTACCGAATGCCTGGCAGCGCGACAATAACCCCGGAGGTAAGTGACACTTGCAGCGGCCGCTGTCAGCGCGCCAACGGCCGCGCACTGCCGCAGCCGCAGCCAACATGCCTTGCGTCGAGAGCGGGAGCGACGTGTCGAGACATTCGACCTTTTCTCACCGCGCGCGCGCATCGACAAACCTGGGCGAGCGCTGCTCCCGCCCGGCCGCCACCGCCTCGACCTGATTGACCCCGGCCTTGAGCGCATCCTGCTCGGTCGATTCGAGCAGCAGAGCCTCGGCCACGCTCAAGGAAGACCCGCGGTTGTAGATGCGCTTGGCGGCTGCCACTGCGGACGGGCTGCGTGCGGCTATTTCAAGCGCGGTGGCCATGGCTTCGGCATGCGGGTCGTCGCAGACCCGGGTGGCAAAGCCGTAGGCATGCGCCTCCACCCCGCTGAACACGCGCCCGGTATAGGTGAGCTCGCGGATCACGTCGGCGCGCGCCAGTTCGCGCATCAGCACGGTACCGGCCATGTCGGGCACCAGGCCCCACTTCACTTCCATGATCGAGAGCTTGGTGGCCGGTGCGATGTAGCGCATGTCGGCACCGAGCATGATCTGGAAGCCGGCGCCAAAAGCCACGCCGTGCACTGCGGCGATCACCGGTACCGGCAATGTGTGCCATACCCAGGCGGCCTGCTGCGCACGATTGGTGAGGCCATGGGTGCGCGGCGTCAGGCGATACGACGCTGCGCTCAACTGCGACCCGCTGTTTTCGCCGACGGGCTTGGCGCCGAGGCGGCCCAGGTCGATGCCGGCGCAAAATGCGCGCCCTTCGCCCGACAGCACTACGCAGCGCAGCGCCGGCTTGGCGGCCAGCAATGCGCCGGCTTCGATCAAGGCATCGAACATGCGGTCGTCCGCCGCATTCATCTTGTCGGCGCGAATCATCCTGACATCCGCAATGCCGTCCTTGATTTCGATGCTGACTCTTTCTTTCATGGCTGCCTTTGC
>CAYYFR010000492.1:0-1604 GCA_964470865.1 uncultured Burkholderiales bacterium
CATGGCGGCACAGGTCGAAAATGCCGTCGATGAATTCGAACTGATCCGGCCGATGCACGTAGCCGTGGTCGACATTGATCACGCCGTCACGATCGAGAAACAGGGCGCGCCGCGTCATGCGATCAGCGCCGGCAATTCGGTCTGGGCGCGATCGAAATCCTGCGGCACGCCGATGTCGATGAAGTACGCATCGGTCACGTAGGCGCGCGGCGCGAGGTCGGCGCAGTGGCGCTGCAGCAGGTCCGCTTCGAGGGCGAAGCGGCCGCTCAAGCCGAACTTCGCGAAAATGTCCGCCTGCAGCACGTATACGCCGGCGTTGATCAGGCCCGCGCCGCTGCGACCCTTTTCGGCGAAGCCGGTCACGATTCCGCCGGCCACCTCCACGCTGCCGTAGCGAGCCGTGTCTTCGACCCGACGCAGCACCATCGAGCAGGCGGCGGCGTGTGCTTCGTGCCAGGCGCGCAACGCGGCGAAATCCAGGCCCAGATAGGTGTCGCCGTTCAAGACCAGCGCGGCCTCACGACCCTTGATGCCGGCGCTGGCGAACGCATGCGCGATCGCCCCGCCGGTACCCAGTGGTTCGGTCTCCACCGCGTAGGCGATCGAAGCGCCGCGGTAACTGCAGCCGAAGCCCGCGCGGATGGCCTCCCAGCGGTATCCAACGGCCAGCACGATGTCGTCGAATCCGCCGCGCGTCAGCGCGTCGAGCACATAGGCCAGAAACGGCCGGCCGGCCACCGGCGCCATCGGTTTGGGCAGGTCGGGCACGCGTTCACGCAGGCGCGTGCCCAGGCCGCCGGCGAGAACGACTGCTTTCACTGCGGTAAGGCGAACATGGCCTCTTCGATCAGGCCGCAGATGATGTGGCCGGAAACGATGTGTCCTTCCTGGATTTTCGGCGTCGAAGGCGACGGAATTTCGACGCAATGGTCGACCATTTTGGTAATCCGTTCGCCGCGGTTTCCCGTCATGCCCACGGTGACGATGCCGAGCGCGCGTGCCGCTTCGAAGGCCAGCAGGATATTGGGCGATTTGCCGGAGGTCGAAAAGCCGAACAGCACGTCGCCGGCTTTGCCTACCGCCTCGACCTGGCGCGCGAACAGGCGCTCGTAGCCGTAGTCGTTGCCGATGGCCGTCAGCACCGAGCTATCGGTGGTGAGCGCAAATGCCGGCAGGCCCGGGCGGTCGAAGGCGAAGCGGCTGACCATTTCGCCGGCCAGATGCTGGGAATCGGCGGCGCTGCCGCCATTGCCCATGAACAAAAGCTTGTTGCCGGCCTTGAGCGCGGCGATACAGGCCTGCGCCACGGTTTCCATGCAGGCGATGAGGCGGGCGTCGGCGATCATGGCCTGCACCACGCCCTGGGTTTCGCCGAGTTGTTTGAGGATATTGGCTTGCATCAGATTCTCCAGGCCTGGGTGCCATTCTTGGTGAAATGGCAGTTGTTGATGGTTCCGCTGAAACCTTCGAGTGTGCGCACCACGGCCATGCGGTGTTCGGGCGGCACGATGAACATCATGAAGCCGCCGCCGCCGGCCCCCGACACCTTGCCGGCGCGCGCACCGGCGGCGCAGGCGGCGCTGTAGATCTGGTCGATGTGCGGG
>CAYYFR010000493.1:0-1603 GCA_964470865.1 uncultured Burkholderiales bacterium
CGAAGGGATGGACAAGCGCTGGTCAGAGTGGCTCACAAAATGGAAATCGCTCATCTGCAGCGTCAGCACGAGCAACGCGAATGCGGCTCCGCCCCGCTCCCGTGAGGAGATCTCCAGGCAGATGAAACTCGTCAACCCAAAATACAGTTTGCGAGAGTGGTTTGTTGTGCCTGCTTACAGCCAAGCGACCGCGGGGAACTACTCTCTGGTTCGAGAGCTGCAGGAAGTCATGACGCAGCCATACGCCGAGCAGTCGAAGGACGTGGAGGAGAAATACTACAGGCTCAAGCCGTCTGAGTTTTTTGAGGTCGGTGGATTGTCGTCGTATAGCTGCTCGTCGTGATTTATCGAAAACTGATCGGCCAGGGACGACCCCCCGCTGGCGGCCTGCCCGCCGCCTTCGTGTGCCGCAACCGTCGCCGCGACGCGCCGGTGACGAGCGCGCAGGCGCTCATCGAGTGCTGCACTGCATGACGAAGATTGCCATGACGTCGCATCGTCCCACCCTTACGCGCGACGCCGGTGCTGCAAATCGTCAACCAGGCCGACGACGCCATACCGGCGACGCACAACCCCGCGATGCGCGCTGCGCTCGCCACACCGGACAAGGAGTATTTTGAAATCGACGGCGCGACTCACTACTACCTCGGGCAACCCGCGCAATTGGAGACCTGCATCGATGCGGTGATCGGCTGGAGCCAGCGCAAGGGTCTGATTGACGCATGGAGAATTCGCTGCGCATGTCCGGCTTGGCAGCAAAAAATCCTTTCATGCCGTTTGCAGTCACTCCCGGGGCGTTACAGTAAACTAATCCGGTGTTCACGATTTTGCCTCTGCTGCTCGGTGTCGAAACCATTGCAAAGGGCCGCGGCATTCGTGAGCTACGGCGCCTGGAGCGCTCATACGGCAGAGGAACCTGGCTCAAGAAAAAAGGTCTCGCGCGCGTGCGTTTCGACTCCGGCGTAGTGTTAAACGCAGAAATTCACTGGTACGAAGCTCATGGCATCGGCAAGGTCGAACACAAAATCAAGCGCTATCTCTAGGCGTTTTGTCATCTGCCTGTCGCCGGGGAAAACGCCAGCCTCTCTTGAAGCCGGCAAGGTTTACGAGCGTTTGCGCGATGCAAATGCTGAATCGACCGGCATGCTGCGCATCATTGATGAATCCGGCGAAGACTATCTGCATCCGGCGGTATTGTTTGGTCGCATTTCGTTGCCGGTTGAAACTCGCCGCGCCTTGACGCGGGCCTAGGTTGCCGCATTGCGGAAACATCCGGCCATCAAGCGACAAACCGGTCTTCTAGTATTACTGTGTTAAATAAGTAGCCGTGTTTTTTGTTGGCAGCATGGACATCTCGGCAGCACGCGAGCCTGTAGCGAGCCGATACGCAGCCGCAAGCTTGTGATCGAGGATGGGACGTGGCGCTGCGCCCGCTGGACTTCCCCGAGGCAAGTAATGCGTGGGTAGGGCAGGTGTTTCGCGTTTGGCGGAGTTTTTTTTCCCCCCGAGTTCGTCGGGTAGGCGTAGCCGTTGCGCAAGCAAGAAGCCGTAGGCGGCAATGCTCAGGCTGGCGTGGTGATGAAAGCCGCGCCAGCCGCGGCCT
>CAYYFR010000494.1:0-1600 GCA_964470865.1 uncultured Burkholderiales bacterium
CATGCTGTCCCGAATTCCCGCTGCCTGCTGCGAGGAATCGAGTGCAAGTTGCCACGGCGCACCTGGCGCCGGGGGCAAGCGGAATTCGACTTCCTGCAGGCCGCCATTGAGCAGCACCAGAATCGCGGATTCGGACGAGTCGATGCGGCCGGGCTGGAACCCGAAGCAGCGATTGCCCTGGTCATCCCAGTGCGCGGCGCTCATCGGCTGGCCGGTTCGCGCCAGCCAGGCCACATCGGGCTCGCCCAGGGCGGTTGGTGAGCCGTCGAACCAGACCTGGCGTCGCAGCGCGGGATGCGCGCGCCGCAGGCGCGCCAGCTTGGCGCAATAGCTGCGCAGGTCGCCGTCGGCGCCGTCCCAGTCGATCCAGGTGAGCGGATTGTCCTGGCAGTAGGCGTTGTTGTTGCCGTTCTGCGTGCGGCCCTGGTCATCGCCGGCCGGCAGCATCGGCACGCCTTGCGATACGAAAAGTGTGGCCAGGAGCGCGCGCATCAGGCGCAGGCGCCTTGCATTGATTTGCGGGTCTTGGCCCGGCCCCTCGATGCCGCAGTTGATGCTGCGATTGTCGTTGTTGCCGTCCCGGTTGTTCTGGCCGTTGGCCTCATTGTGCTTGTGTTCGTAGGCGACCAAGTCGGCCAGGCTGAAGCCGTCGTGCGCGGTGATGAAATTGATGCTCGCCTGCGGCAGGCGGCCGTGGTGGCGAAACAGGTCGGAGGAAGCCGCGATACGTCGCGCCAGTTCGCCGCAGGTAACGCTTGCCGTCAGCCAGAATCCGCGCGCGGCGTCGCGGTAACGGTCGTTCCATTCGGCGAAACCGGCCGGGAAGCGACCGGTCTCCCAGGTCGCCACATCCCAGGGTTCGGCGATCAGTTTGACGCGCGCCAGGCAGGGATCCTGGCGCAGCGCCTGCAAGAACGCGGCGCGCGCATCGAAGCCGGCCGGGCCGCGCGCCAGCGCGGTGGCCAAGTCGAAGCGGAAGCCGTCGACATGCATCTCGTCGACCCAGAAGCGCAACGAATCCATCACCATCTGCAGCACGCGTGGATGGGTCAGATCGAGGGTGTTGCCGCAGCCGCTCAAGTCGCTGCTTGCTCGTGCGTCACCCTCCGCCAGGCGGTAATAGCTGCGGTTGTCGATGCCGCGCCACGACAGCGTGGGACCGAACTGGTCGCCCTCGGCGGTGTGGTTGTAGACCACGTCGAGAATCACCTCCAGGCCGGCCTGGTGCAGTGCGCGCACCATGGCGCGGAACTCGACGGCCGGGTCGCGTCCGCCGGCATAGCGCGCGGCCGCGGCAAAGAAGCCGATGCTGTTGTAGCCCCAGTAATTGACCTGCTCGTTCTGCACCAGCATGCGTTCATCGATGAATTCGTGCAGCGGCAGCAGTTCGACCGCAGTGGCGCCGCTTGCGAGGAGGCGCGCGATCGACGCCGGGTGGGCGAATCCGGCATAGGTGCCGCGCAAGTGTGTCGGCACATCCGGGTTCATCATGCTGTAGCCCTTGACATGCGCCTCGCAGATCACGCTGTCGCGCCACGGCGTGTGCGGACGGCGACAGTCGCCCCAGTCGAAGGCCTGATCGACCACCCGCGCGCGCGGC
>CAYYFR010000495.1:0-1585 GCA_964470865.1 uncultured Burkholderiales bacterium
TCCAGCGCGTCGAGCACGATCTGCGAAACGATCAGCCGTGCGTTGTCCTTGTCGTCGGCCGGCACGATGAACCAGGGCGAGTCCGCCGTACTGGTCGCGCCCAGGGCATGGTCATAGGCTTGCATGTATGCGTCCCAGAACTTGCGCTCGGCGATATCGGCCACGCTGAACTTCCAGTTCTTGTCGGGCTCATCGATGCGCGCCAGCAGGCGCTTGCGCTGCTCCTCCTTCGACAAGTGCAGGAACACCTTGACGATGCGCGTGCCGTTGGCGTGCAGGTGCCTTTCCAGGTCGACGATCGACCGGAAGCGGCTGTGCCACACCGACTCGTCGGAAGCAGGATCGGGAAGCGATTCGCTGTGCAGGATACTGCTGTGCACGCGCACGATCAGCACCTCTTCGTAGTACGACCGGTTGAAGATGCCGATGCGCCCGCGCTCGGGCAGGTCGCGGGTGGTACGCCAGAGGAAGTCATGTTGAAGTTCCCGCGCGCTCGGATGCGCAAAGCTGAACACCTGGCAGCCTTGCGGGTTGACGCCCGACATCACATGGCGAATCGCGCCGTCCTTGCCTGCCGTATCCATCGCCTGAAACACCAGCAGCAAAGCGTGCCGGCCCGAGGCGTAGAGCAGGCGCTGCTGGTCGCTCAACTGCTCGACCTGGTCCTGCAGCACTTTTCGGTACGCCTTCTTCGACTTGCACAACGGCTTGACATTCGTGGCCCAAAGGCCTAAGTCAACCTCTTCGCCCTCGCGGAGTCTGAATTCAGTGACGTCGATGTTCATGTGGTGTCCCTTTTTTTGTTGCCGGCACGACCTCGGCAAGATTCTGTACCCAGGCCCGCACCGCTTGGCGCACGGCCTCAACTTGCGTGAAGTAGTCGTGTGGACAGTGCGGTTGGCGACCTGAACCAATGCACCCGTTGCGCACCGATCACAGCAAAAAGCCTGCCTACTTGTCGCGGCCGGGTCTGTGCGTTGGCGTACGCCGGGTGCGGCGGCAAACGATGGTCAAGCGGCAGTTGATACACCATAAGTACGCTCTCGCACCGACAGCAGCAGCTCAGTGGCAGATCATGTAAATGTTGCGCCGGTAACGGGGCGCCGGCCGGCAATTCGCCTAGTCACCACTGTGCAGCCACCCTAATTGATCGACCGGCAGGCGCTCTAGGGAGACCACGATGGACACTGCATTCCCCAGCCCGCACCCCCTGATGGATTCCAACCGACGCCACTGGGTGGCTTTGACTGCGGCTGCGGGCGGTGTCGGCACCTTGTCGACGGCGGTTCCCTTTGTCTCATCCTTCGCGCCAAGTGAACGCGCGAAGGCTGCCGGTGGCCCGGTCGAGGTGGACATCTCGGACATCCCGCCAGGAGGCATAAAGACCGTCGAATGGCGCGGCAAGCCGGTCTGGATCGTGCGACGCACGCCGGAGATGCTGGCCGCGCTGCAAGGCCACGATACTGAGCTTGTGGATCCGCAGTCGACTAAGGACCAGCAGCCAGCCTATGCGAGAAACGCGGCGAGAGCGATCAAGCCGGAGGTCTTCGTGGCCATCGGAATCTGCACGCATCTGGGTTGCTCG
>CAYYFR010000496.1:0-1565 GCA_964470865.1 uncultured Burkholderiales bacterium
GCGGCCGACGGCATCGAGGTAGCGCGGATGCTCGAACTGCCCGGCGATGCCCAGGAAGTTGGTGAGGTCGAAGTGCCCCAGCCACAACACGTCGACCCCGGAGACGGCCGCGATCGCGTCGACATTCTCGACGCCGCGCGCGGTCTCGATCATCGGGATGACCAGGGTGCGTTCATGCGCCGCCGCGATCTTGGCGACCACGTCGCCGCCTTCATAGTCGTCGTGCGCGAAGCCGAACGCGGCGCCGCGCCGACCTAGCGGCGGATAGCGCGTGCACGAGACGATGAACTGCGCCTGTTCGGCAGTCTCCACCATCGGCACCATCACGCCGAACGCGCCGGCGTCGAGAACGCGGGCGATGAAGTGGTATTCGGTGGCCGGCACCCGCACCATGGGCGCTAACCCCAAGCCGCGACACAGCGCGAACTGGGTCTTCATGGTCTCGATGCCCATGCCCGTGTGCTCCATGTCGTAGAGAATGAACTCGGCACCGGCATTGCGGCATATCTGCGCGATCCCGGGCGTGAAGAATTCGAACACCATGGAGCCGAAGGCGCGTCCGCCCGCGGTGATTTTCTGTTTGACCGGGTTGTCGCGCATTAAGTCTCTTTTTTCGGATGTGGTTTACGGTAGCGAGATGTAGCGCGGCGGCCCAACGGAAAAGTTGCGCCTTCGCTTGTCGAACAGACGGCCGGACGGCGCGCGCCGATTCCTCGAATGATATCCCCGATGACCTGGCGGCATCGAAATGTATGTCCCGGCGCAACCATTACCGATTATTGAAATCGATCGGATACATTCTGCCGCCCGAGGCGGAAGCGAACCAATATCATCAGCTTTCCTGGCGGGCCGAACCTGCCTGACTCCAACCAACGGGCCTCCACGAAGCGCAGATTGGGTCAACTGGGATTGCACCGGCTTTTGCGGTGATTCCTTTGCCGGGCCCGGGCTGAGACGGGGGATTGGTACGGGCATTGGGGCGCGTCAACAAATGGGCAACAGCCCGCCTTGGAGGCATCGACATCAACTAGGATTACCATTGCCGCGAAGCGCAGGAGATATTCGTTGAACGATATCGGCATGCACCAGCGACTGGTGGCCATTTTGGCGGCCGACGTGGTGGGCTACTCGCGCCTGATGGCGGCCGACGAGCGCGCGACGGTCGCCGCGCTCGATGCGACACGGGACGTCTTTCGACACTGCATCGCTGCCCAACGAGGCCGTGTCATCGACATGGCCGGCGACTCGGTTCTGGCCGAAGTTGGGACGGCAGCCGGCGCAGTGGCCGCTTCACTGGCCGTCTAAGCGGCGTTCGAAGCCGGTCATGCGAATGTTCCCATTGATCGTCGAATGCGTGTTCGCATCGGGGTGCACCTGGGTGATGTCATCGAGAAGGCCGATGGCTCGATCTACGGGGATGGCGTCAACATCGCCGCGCGCCTCGAAGGCCTGGCAGAGCCGGGTGGCATCATGGTCTCGGAGTCCATCCATATCGCGGTGCGCGTCGGCGCGCGTGTAGTGCAGCTTGCCTATCGAGGCGACATGGTGCCCCGCGTCCATTAGCC
>CAYYFR010000497.1:0-1553 GCA_964470865.1 uncultured Burkholderiales bacterium
GCGACGAAGGCATCCCAGCGTGCCGCGCCCGGCTTGTCGCCGGATTCAAGGCGCCTGACGCGAATCATGGTGTGCGCACGCGATCGCGCAGCGCGCGACGGCCGTCCGTACGGGGTTGGTGCGGGCGCCGGACCCTGCCCGAATGCGACTCAAACACCTGCTGCCGTCGCTGCATCAAGGAAAACACGGTCCATGCGGCCCCAGCGAAAATCGGCCAGCAGACGGTCCAGGCGTGCCTCCATGCGATCCAGGTTGAGATAGTGGCGAAAGCGCGTCTTCGCGCTGATGCCGGCAATCCGCGGTTGGTCAGGATCGACTTCCCAGGGGTGGAAGTAGAACGTGGCCGGGCGCGCGTCATGCGCATTGACCCTTCTCAACATCCAGCGCGACAACACGTAGGGCATCAGGCGGAAATAGCCGCCGCCGCTGGCCGGCCAGTTGCGGTCGAACAGGCGCAGCGTGGTCACCGGCACCTCCAGCAGGCCGCGGATCCGATGCGGAAAGCGCGGCGCATCCGGCATGCCGTAATGGTCGTGGCGAATCGGATAGATGCTGGAACTGTAGCGATAGCCGGCGCGCTCAAGGCAGTCGAAGGCCCACTGATTGGCCTCGCCGATCGAGAAGCTGGGCGCCCGGTAACCCTTGATCTCTGCCCCGGAAATGTCTTCGAGCAGGATCTTCGCCAACTGGACATCGGCAAAAAACGCCGACTCGGTCTGATCGGTCGCACGCTCATGCCCATAGCCGTGGCTGGCCAGTTCATGGCCGCTGTCAACGATACGGCGCACCAGTTGCGGATAACGTTCGGCGATCCAGCCTAGCGTGAAAAACGTCGCCTTGGTCGAATGCCGTTCCAGCAGCGTGAGGATGCGCTCGACATTGCGCTCGACCCGGCATTCGCGCACATTCCACTCCGAGCGCGCAATGTACGGCGCGAACGCGGAGACCTGAAAGTAGTCTTCGACGTCTATCGTCAGCGCGTTGGTAATCGTTACACCAGGCATTCCCACTCCATCGCGCAAAAGCGCGCATCGCCAATTTCCAAACTTCCGAATTTCCGTGTCAGGCGGGGCAGCGCCAAAATAAAGGCCGGCATCGGCTTTAACGCGCAGGCAGGCCATGCCTGCGAAATGCAGTACCCCACGGACACAAGCCTGTTCGTGCCGATGATATCGACCAACCGGCCCAAATCAAGAGAACAATTCGAGGTTCCACAAAAACTTGCAGATCGATCGCCGCCGGCGCCATCGGCGCCAGGCAGCCGCATCGTTCGGGCTCACTCGACCTCGTGTTCGTCGATCTGCGCCGCCCGCACCGCGTCGACCAGTTGCTGCAGCAGGCTCAAGGTCGCCGAATTCATGCTTTCGACCCGCAGCACGGCTCGCTCCAGCCGCAACAGGCGTTCCTCGATCTGCCCGGCCCCGAGCGGCGCGCCGATGCCGGCCTCGATCGAACTCATCTGCAGCCGGCTCAAGTTGACCTTGAACGGGCCGGTTTCGGTCAGGCGCGACTCTTCTTCATTGCGCCATTCGGCATCGACAGCACCGACCGCT
>CAYYFR010000498.1:0-1541 GCA_964470865.1 uncultured Burkholderiales bacterium
AGAGAGCGTGCACGGCTTTGCCAGCTCAATGTTCGGTATCAGCGCGCGCGACATGGATCACCTGAGTGACGACCGCCTGGGCCGTGCACTGGACCACCTGTTTGATGCCGACCGCGCTGCGCTGCTCACCGAGGTGGCCTTGGCCGTGGGTGAGCGCTTTGGCGTGAAGTTCGACGAGTTCCACAATGACAGCACGTCGGTGCGCTTTTGCGGCCGGTACAGCGCCGCCGCGGGCCGATCGATCCGCCAGCGCAGCGCACCGGCGATCACCTTCGGATTCTCGAAAGACCATCGCCCCGACCTCAAGCAGCTGATGCTCATCCTCACGATGAGCGCCGACGGCAACGTGCCCGTGGCCTTTCGCTGCGCCGACGGCAACACCAGCGACTCGCGCACCCACATCCAGACCTGGAGCGCGCTGCGTGCGTTGGCCGGGCGCGCCGATTTCCTGTACGTCGCCGACAGCAAGCTGTGCTCGCGCGAGAACATGGATTTCATCGATCGCGCGGGCGGGCGCTTCGTCACCGTGCTGGCGCGCAATCGGCTGGAGGATCAGGAGTTCCGCGCCTGGATCCAGACCCACACCCCCGATTGGGTCAATGTATGGGACCGCCCCAACGCGCGTCGCGCCAGTGCCCCGCGAGATCGCTGGTTCGTCTGGCTTGCGGCGCTGCCCTGCGCCGAGAGCTGGCCCGTGGTCTGGGTGTGGAGCACTTTGCTCGCGCTGCGCCAGGAGGCCCGTCGGCGGCGCAACATCGCCGCGGCCACCGAGGAACTCCAGGACCTTCGCCTGCGGCTGGCCGGCGCCAAGGCCCGGCTACGTGGTGCCGCCGAGATCGATCTGCAGGTCGCATCGATCCTGGAGCGCCACCACGTCGCGCGCTACCTGGTGGTCAAACGCACCGTGCGCGAGGAGCACCAGTACCGGCAAGCGCGCCGCGGCCGGCCCGGTCCCGATACCGCCTACCGAAAGATCACCAAGCGGCGCTTCGATATCGAGTGGAGCACCAACGCTCGGGCTGTCGCCTACGACTGCAAGAGCGACGGCATGTACCCCTTGATTACAAATGACCGCAACCTTGAGCCCGCCCTCGTGCTGCAGGCGCACAAGGGCCAGCCCATGATCGAGAAACGCTTCGAGCAACTCAAAACCGTGCTCGAGATCGCCCCGGTGTTCCTCAAGAACGAGGGACGCATCGAGGCCCTGTTCACCCTGTACTTCCTGGCCTTGCTCGTGCAGGCCCTGATCGAGCGCGAGCTGCGTTTGGCCATGAAGCGCGAGGCCATCGAGCAGCTTCCCCTGTACCCCGAGCAGCGCCAGTGCGTGCACCCCACCACGGAGCAGGTCCTGCGTCTATTCAGTCTCGCCCAGCGCCACACCCTGATCGACGGCGATTCACCCGTCCAGATCTTCGATGCCGAACTCACCGAATTGCAGCGCCAAGTTCTCAGGCTGTTGGGCGTGCCCCTGCTCGCCTACCGACCTACGGCCTGACCCGGAAATTCACGCTATATTGCTGACTCGACCTGCGGAAAGTAAG
>CAYYFR010000499.1:0-1532 GCA_964470865.1 uncultured Burkholderiales bacterium
TTCGGGTCCCGCGTTGCCGGTATCGTCCTCACCGGCGCGAACGACGACGGCGCCCTCGGCCTCTTGGCGATCAAGGAGTATGGCGGGGTGTGCGCGGTGCAGTCGCCCGACGAAGCAGCGGCGCGCAGAATGCCGGAGGCCGCCATCGCAAGCGCCCAGCCGCAGTTCGTGGCCCCGCTCAATGGCATCATTCAATGGATCATCGCACTCGACGCACATCGCGCGGGCGACACAGAAGGAACGGTATTGCATGGCCGATAACGATAATGTCACTCTCCTCCTCGTCGATGATCTCGAAGAGAATCTGGTCGCCATGGCGGCGTTGTTGCGTGGCCCTGGGCTGCACTTGTTGAAGGCCCGCACAGGCGCCGAGGCGCTCGAACTCCTCCTCGTGAACGAAATCGCTCTTGCGCTGGTGGACGTGCAGATGCCCGACATGGACGGTTTCGAGCTCGCGGAGCTGATGCGCGGGAGCGAGCGCACCAAGCACGTGCCGATCGTGTTCGTGACCGCCGGAGCCCATGATCGGAAGCGACTGTTTCAGGGCTACGACTCCGGCGCCGTCGACTTCCTCTACAAGCCCATCGAGCCACACATCTTGACGAACAAGGTCGCCGTGTTCGTGGATTTGTTTCGGCAGAAGCAGGCGCTCGCGCGCGAGTCCGTGCTGCGGAGAGCGATTTTCAACAGCGCCAATTTTTCGAGTATCGCCACCGACGCCAAGGGCGTGATTCAGATATTCAACGTCGGTGCCGAACGCATGCTCGGTTACGATGCGGTGGATGTGGTGGACAAGATCACGCCGGCCGATATTTCAGATCCGCAGGAGTTGATTGCACGCGCCAACGCACTGAGCGTCGAACTCGGAACCCCGATTACCCCTGGCTTTGAGGCCTTGGTGTTCAAGGCCTCGCGCGGGATCGAAGACATCTACGAGCTGACCTACGTCCGCAAAGACGGCAGCCGGTTGCCGGCTGTGGTGTCCATCACGGCGTTGCGCGACGCGCAGGACATCATCATCGGCTATCTGTTGATCGGCACCGACAACACCGCGCGCAAGCAGGTTGAAGAAGAACAGAGGAAGCTCGATCAGCGCCTGCGCGACCAGCAGTTCTACACGCGCTCTCTCATCGAGTCCAATTTCGACGCGATCGTAACCACCGATCCACAAGGAATCATCACCGACGTCAACAAGCAAATGGAGTCGCTCACCGGTTGTACACGCGACGAACTGATCGGCGCGCCATTCAAGAAATTCTTCACCGACCCGGAAAGGGCCGAGGCGAGCATCAAGCAGGCGCTGACCCAAGGCAAGGTCACCAATTACGAGCTCACCGCGCGCAGCAGGGACGGTAAGGAAACCGTGGTCTCCTACAATGCAACTACGCTCTACGACCGACATAGGAGGCTGCAGGGCGTGTTCGCGGCTGTCCGTGACATCACCTAGCGCAGCCGGAATGGGCCGAACTGGTCAAGGTCGACAAGCTCAACGCTTCGGCCACCTGGAAGCGATTCCGGAAAAAACTATCTCG
>CAYYFR010000500.1:0-1525 GCA_964470865.1 uncultured Burkholderiales bacterium
AGAACGGCGCGATCGGCTTGCGTTGCTACTCCGCAGTCCGCAAGGACGCCGCCGGTTGTTCAAGATTTGCTGGCATCGCTGTCTTCCAAAGAGGTCGAATCCGCAAGGATAGCGTCGCTGCGCGCCAACGACAATCCCCGGTCTGATGGGACATCGCACCGGGGAGGCCCACGTCCAGAAGCAGGTGCGCGATCAATCGGGCCACCCACAGACCTCGGCGGTTCGGTACCATGCGCACTTGCCCGCGCCAGCAGGCAGTCGGCCGGCCAGGCGAATCGCAGTTCCTTCCAACCAGTGCCACATTCCCCGAGAACCCCCATGAACAAGAATGCATTGATTGTCGGCGTCGGCAACGGCCTGAGCGCGGCGCTCGCACGCACCTTAGCCAAGGATGGCTACCGCTGTGTCCTGGCGGCGCGCAACACCGAAAAGCTCGCCGACCTGTGTCGTGAAACCGGCGCCACCGCGGTCCGCTGCGACGTATCCAGTCCGCAGGATGTCGAGAGCATGTTCACCGCACTCGATGCGAATCCGCCCTCGGTGGTCGTGTACAACCCTAGCGCGCGACAGCGCGGACCGTTGGTCGATCTCGACCCCGTCGAGGTACGCGATGCGATTGCCATTACCGCCTTTGGCGGCTTCCTGGTCGGGCAGGCGGCGACCCGGCGCATGCTCGCGGCCGGGGGCGGCACCATCGTATTCACCGGCGCCTCCGCCAGCGTGAAGGGTTATGCGCTGTCGGCAACCTTCGCAATGGGCAAGTTCGCCCTGCGCGGGTTGGCCCAAAGCATGGCGCGCGAACTGGCGCCGCAGGGCATTCACGTCGCACATGTGGTGATCGATGGCGGCATCGCCTCGTCCGCACGGCCTGTTCCAACGCAAAACCCGGACAGCCTGCTCACCCCCGAGGCGATCGCCGAGACCTACATGCACCTGATCCGGCAGCCGCGCGACGCCTGGACCTGGGAGATCGAAGTGCGGCCCTGGGTCGAGCGCTTTTGAGGTCATCATGAGAATACGTTTTGCCGTTCTGCTGTGCGTAGCCCACGCCGCCTGCGCAGGCGCCGAAGAGGTGGGTCAGGTGTCCACCGCGTTTGTCCTGATCGGCGCCAACCACAAGGTGGTGGTCGAGGCTTACGACGATCCCAAGGTCAATGGCGTGACCTGTTACGTCTCGCGCGCCAAAACCGGCGGCGTGAAGGGTACGCTGGGCCTGGCTGAAGACCGTGCCGAGGCGTCGATCGCCTGTCGCCAGGTCGGCCCGATCTCCTTCATTGGCAAGGCCCCCGAGCCGCAGGAAGAGATGTTCAACGAGCGCATGTCGTTGCTCTTCAAAAAATTGCGCGTGGTTCGCATGGTCGACCGCAAGCGCAACGTGCTGGTGTACCTCACCTACTCGGACAGGCTGATCGACGGCTCGCCGCAGAACAGCGTGACCGCGGTGCCGCTGGGTCAGGTGGCGCTGCCGGGGAAGTAGCCGCGCGACGGCGTCTGCCTCACTTCGGTACCTCCATCGCCTTGAGAA
>CAYYFR010000501.1:0-1523 GCA_964470865.1 uncultured Burkholderiales bacterium
CTTCGGCCATGTTCGGCAAGCCCTTGCGCGAGGTCGCCGTATCGGTGTTGCCGGCGTTAATGGCCATATTCCTGGGCCACGCTGGCGATTGCGCTACTGCCTTTTCTGGCCACCGGCCTGCCCGGCCTGTTCGCCGCCGGCCCACGCTGAGCGCAGCCAGGCCCGCCGCCGTCCTTCGTCCTTCATTGGTCGGCCATTTGCCGCCAACGCGAAAACGAATGTCGATTCCGGACTCCGTGCGCCCGAAATTCACAGTCTTGTCAATTCGTTCGCGCAATCTCTGCCCGGCGCAATGGATGCCACACGAGGTTGTGTCGAAAGGAGGTCATTCGGTGCTGTGCCAACTGCTTTATTCGAGCGTCGCGACCGGTGCGATGAGCGCGGACCAGATGCGCGACCTGGTCGAGCACGCTCGCCTGCGCAACGCCGAGCGGTCGATCACCGGCGCCCTTATCCACTTTCCGTCATCGCGCGACATTTTCCAGGTGCTGGAAGGACGCCGGTGGGACATCGACCGCCTGCTGCGAAAAATCCATGCCGACCCGCGTCACAGCAGGATCGACGTGCTCTACATGTCCGCGATCGACGCACGCAGCTTCGCCGCCTGGCCGATGGGTTTCATCAACGCCGAATCCACGGACCGCGCAGCACCGCACGGCAAGTCTGGCGCATTGCGCCATGGCATCGCTTCGTTGCGACTGATCCGCGCGAAGGCGACCGAGTTGCGCGCATTGCGCGCCGGTCGCGATGAGGTGGCGGCGCAACCCATCCTGCATTGATTGCGCTGGCCGCACATGAGATGCTGCCCGGGCGCACATGAGATGCTGGCCGGGCGATCCGTAAATCCAGGCGGCTTGCTGTTGCCACTCAGACTCCAAAGCTCAATACCGCGAGGAAATGACATACGGTGCCGCCGGCGACAAAGCAATGCCACACCGCATGCGCGTAACGCAGGCGCGAATCAAGCACGAAAAACACCACGCCTGCGCTGTAGGCGATGCCACCGGCCAGCAACCAGCCGACCACCGCGCTCGGCACGCGGTCGACCAGCGGCAAGGCGGCCAGCAGCACCAGCCAGCCCATCGCAAGGTACAAGGCGGTGGACAACCAGGGGTGCGCGAGCCGGTCGAACGCCTTCAGGCCCGCGCCGGCCAGCGCGAGCGACCACACCAGACCGAACATGGTCCAGCCGCTTGCGCCGCCCAGCGCGCCGAGCGCAAACGGGGTATAGCTGCCGGCGATAAAAAAGTAGATCGCGCCATGATCGAAGCGGAGGACGATCTCCTTGGCGCGACCGGCGGGCAAGGCATGGTAGAGCGTCGAGGTGAGGTACAGCAGCACCATCGTGGTTGCGAACACGGCGCTACCGACGATATTGGCAGCCTGCGCGGAATGGCCAGGGACAAACAGGAACGGTATGCCGACAAGCGCCGCGGCCAGCGCCACGGCATGGCTCACGCTGTTGGCAATTTCCTCGCCGCGGGTTTGCGCGCGCTCCCTGCGGCCGGCGTGACGCGCATCGT